>NZ_CP015043.1 GCF_002079305.1 Rhodovulum sp. P5 | reverse complement strand
CTGGGACCGCAACCGTGAAACGCATCCTCGACCTGATCCCCCAGAAAAGCTCTCTCGGGGCGCGCGCGATGAGCGCGGGGGGCTGGCATCTGGCGATGACCATCGTCCAGCGACTGTTCAGCCTGATCTCGAACCTGATCATGACCCGGCTGCTGATGCCCGAAGCCTTCGGCATGCTGGCGCTGGCCGCCGCGGTGATGACGGCGGTGACCCTGTTCACCGATATCGGCATCAACCGCTCGATCATGCGCGAAATCGACGGGGCCGATGACCGGTTCCTGCGCGTGGCCTGGGTCGTCAAGGTGTTGCGCGGCATCGTCATCGGGGCGGGCATCCTCGCGGCGGGCATCGGCCTGTGGCTTCTGCCAGAGGGTCTGTTCCCGCCCGATTCCGTCTATGCCCAGCCGGAAATGCCGGGCGTCATCGCCATGATCGCGATCTCGCCGATCCTTGACGGGCTGGCCTCGACCTCGCGCGAACTGGTGATGCGGCGGCTGGAAAACCGCCGCCTTGTGCTGTTGCGCATCGTGGCCCAGCTTTGCGTGATCCCGACGATGATCGGCGCGGCCCAGATCAGCCCCACGGTCTGGGCGCTGATGGCGGGGATGCTGCTTGGCAACCTGCTGAACTGCGTCTTCACCCATCTGTTCCTGCCCGGGCCGCGGATGCGGTTCGAATGGGATGGCGAAATCGCCGCGCGGCTGTGGCAGTTCGGCAAATGGCTGCTGCTGTCCTCGGCGCTGACCTTCGTGGCGCTCAACGCCGACAAGCTGATCCTCGGCGGCCTGCTGGAGGCGACGCTGTTCGGGATCTACGTCATCGCCCAGATCTGGGTGGAATCGGGCCGGGTCCTGTTGAACCAGCTCAATTCCTACGTGACCTTCCCGGTCGTGGCCGAGGTGATGCGCTCGCGCCCCGACGAGGTCGCCCGGCTTTACCGCAAGGTCCAGACCGCGGTCGATTTCTTCTGTTTCAGCGGCTTCCTGGTGGCGTTCCTGCTGGGCCCCTGGCTGATCGACACGCTGTATACCGAGGAATATCACGAGGCCGGGCGCTATCTGCAGCTGCTGTCGCCGGTCTTCCTGATCATGCGCTATGACAGCCTGGGCAACCTGGTTCTCAACAGCGGCGACAGCCGGGCGGTGATGCTGATCTCGGCCCAGCGGGCGGCGGCGATCTGCGTGTTCCTGCCCCTGGGCTACAGGTTCTTCGGGATCGAGGGGGCCATCCTGGCCGCGGTGACCAGCCCCGGCCTTGCCGTGCCCTATATCCTGAGCAAGACCCGCCATATCCTGGGACAGCGGCAGACCGTTTTTGACGCGGCGATTTTCGGGCTGTCCCTGGTGGCCCTGGGGGCGATCTTTGCACTTCTGTAACCGCGGATCTGGCACAGGGGACCTGACGCCCCCCCTGCCCCGGCATCCGCGTCGCCCCGCGGCGCGGACCGGGGCCGCCGTCCGGGCCCGTCCCGATCACGATGCCCATTCCGCCCGACACGCGACCCGAAGCAACGATTGAGACCCGATATGCCCCTTCTGACCGGTTTCCTCCTGCTTGTTGCCGAACTTGGCGGCGCGGGCCTCGTCTACAAGCTGATCGTGGAATCCCATTGCCATGCCAGCTATCCGCTCGTGCTCTGCCAGGCGTCCAGCGGCCTGATCATCTCGACCTATTGCCTTGTCGCCGCCTTCGCGCTGTTTGCGATGTTCAACCGCGATGCCCTGCGGCAACTGTTCCGCACGGCGGGCCAGAACCTCTGGCCCCTGGCGGTCAACGGGCTGGGCGCGGTGCTGATGCTGTCGCCGCTGGTGCTGCTGCGGGGCACCCCCGGCACCGTCGCACCGACCCCGGGATTTGCGCTCTGGGCCGGGGGGACCGCAGTGATGCTCTTGTCGCTGTGCCTGTGGCTGGCCCCGCCCCGGGCCTGGTGGCAGCTTGCGCGGGACAACCGGTGGACCCTGCTGCCCGTGCTTGTCGGCGGTTTCCTGACGCCGCTTCTGGCGATCCAGGTGCGCTCGGTCTGGCGGCTGGAAACACTGGCCACGGCGACCTTCGATATCGTGACATGGATCGTCCGGACGCTGGGCTATGACGTCATCTCCAACCCCGCAAACAAGGAAATCGGCACCGAGGCGTTCTCGATCTCGATCGCGCCGGCCTGTTCGGGCATCGAGGGCATCGCCCTGGTGGTGCTTTTCGTGACGCTCTACCTGTTCCTCTTCCGCCACGATCTGCGGTTTCCCCGGGTCCTGCTGCTCTACCCGCTGGGGATCGCGGCCTCCATGACCTTCAATGTGGTGCGGATCGCGCTGCTTCTGATCATCGGGCTGGAGGGCAATTCCGCGCTGGCCGTTGGCGGGTTCCACAGCCATGCGGGCTGGCTTTTGTTCACCCTGATCGCGCTGGGGATCATCGCCCTTGCGCAAACCGTGCCCGCGCTCAAGCGGAACGGGCCGGCCGCCGCCGCGCCGGCCCGCCCCCCTGCCCCGGCCCTGCCGTTCTGGCGCGACCCGGCGGTGGCGCGGATCCTGCCCTTCGCGGTCTTCATGCTGAGCGCGCTGATCGTCTCCACGATTTCGCAGGCGCCGGGGATGCTCTATCCCGGCCGGGTTCTGCTGGTGGCCGCGGTGGTGGCCGGCTTCTTGCCGGTCTATCGCCGGCTGGCCTGGCGGGCCGATCCCGTGGCGCTGGCCGCGGGGGCCGTGATCGGGCTTTACTGGGTCCTGATCCCCGTCGCCCCGACGGACACCCCGCCCTATGGCGCGCTGTCGGGCGGGCTTTTGATCGGCTGGTTCATCTTCAGGGGGCTGGGCACGGTGGTTCTGGTGCCGCTGGTCGAGGAGCTGTTCTTCCGCGACTACCTGGAAGAGCGGCTGCGGCTCGGCTCCGGCCGGCTCTGGACGGTTCTGGCGGCGGTTGTCTCGGCGGGGCTGTTCGCCGCGCTGCACGACCGCTGGGCCGAGGCGTTCGTCGCGGGGCTCATCTTCTCGGCGGTCATGCGCCGCAGGGGCAATGTCACCGACCCGATCCTGGCCCATGCCACGGCCAATGCCATCGTCTATGGCACCGCCGTCGCCACCGGGAACCTCGCGATCATCTGAGACCCCCGGCCCGTTTGGCCGGCTGCGTGGCCGGATATGTGACCGGGGGGACCGGCCCCAACGGGCAACGCCCGGGTCGTCAGGCCGGGCCGGTCTGAAACGCGCTCAGGACAAGGGATCGGGGCGCACCGCATCGCCCGCCTGTCCCGCGAACAGCCGCGCCAGCCGCGACGCCTCGACCGAGATATCGAAATCGGCGACCACCTTCGCGCGCCCGGCCGCGCCCATCCGCGCCCGCAGGTCCGGATCGGCGGCCAGTTTGCGGATCGCCGCGATCAGGCTGTCACGGTCGCCCGGCGGCACGATCAGGCCGCTTTCGCCCTGCGCCACCAGCTCCCCCACCCCGGCGACCTGGGTCGCGATCACCGGCTTGGCGCTGGCGAACGCCTCCATCAGCACCACCGGCACGCCCTCGGCGAAACTCGGCAGCACGCAGATATCGGTGCCTTGCATGGCCCCGGCGACCTCGTCCTGGGACAGGTAGCCGGTAAAGGTCACGCGGTCGCCCAGTGGCGCGGCCGCCTCTTCCAGCCGGGCACGGTCGGGGCCGTCGCCCACCAGCACCAGCCGCAGACCGGGGATCTCGGGGGCAAGCTCCGCCAGCGCCTCCAGCAGGACCCGCAGCCCCTTGACCGGCGCCAGCCGCCCCACGAACAGCAGCCGGATCTCGCCCTCGGCCCGGGGCGGGATCGGCGGCCCCGGCGGCGTTTCGTAAAGCGCGGGCCGGACCCCGCAATGGATGATCCGGATCTTCTCCCAATGGGCGGGGTCGGAAAAGAACATGATCTGGCTGCGCGCGTAATACGAAATCGTCGAGACGAAATCGGCCCGCGCGACCTTTTCGTCCAGCCGCCAGCGGAAGGGTTCGAACAGGTCCGCCGGCCCGTGCAGGGTAAAGCTGAAGCGGATCGCGGTCATCTCGGCCACCAGCATCGCGACGGTGCAGTTGCCCACCACGAAATGGCTGTGCACATGGCCCACCCCCTGCCGTTCCAGATGGCGGGCCAGGATCGCGGCCTCGATGAAATAGATGATCTGGTACAGCATCGCCCGCGGCCCCGGCCCGCTGGTGGCCAGCGCCAGCTTCAGCGCGGCCAGCGCCCGGCGCGGCCGGCGGGCCAGCCAGACCAGCGAGGCCGCGAACCGCAGCGGGTTGCGCGCCGCGGCCAGCACGTTGAAAGTGGTCTCCGCCATCGCCTTTTCCGACGCGCCGGGATGCTGCACCGGCGGGGTCTTGCGGATCGAACAGGTCAGAACCTCTGCCCCCAGCGCGCGCAATTCCTCGATCTCGCGGGTGATGAAGGTCAGCGAGGCTTCGGGAAACTGCCCGACCAGATAGGCGATGCGCGGCAGGGCGCCGGCCTGCGCGGCGGGGGCGGTTTTGGCCCGGTTCATCGGTGTCATCTCCATTGTCATGCCCCCTTGCCGGTGATCCCCTGCACCAGCCGCGGCAGAAACGCGGGCCGTGCAAGGGGGCGATAGTCGCGCCCCGCGCGGGTGCGGTCGGGCATCGGGGCGGGGTCGAACCGGTGCACCGGCGTGTGGCTGGCGCCATCGGGCCCGGCGGCCTGAATGGCCAGCGTCAGTTCGGTCAGGTGCAGCGTGAACTCGGCCGAGGGGAAATGCGGCCGCCCCGCACGGATCGCCTCGGCCAGTTCCGCCAGACCTGCGCATTTGTCCTGCTGCCCCTTCTGCCGGGCCAGCCAGCGTTTCAGGCGCGCCTTCAGCGCGGTCCGCGGCAGGGGCGCGGGCGGCAGCACGCCCGCCACGGGATTGTCGGCCAAGGGCAGGGTCCGCCCCCCCACGCCGGTCAGCCGCTGCAAAAGCGTGTTCTCGCGCACGATGCGCAGGTTGCGGGCCGACAGCGTGACCCCGTTAAAGGGCTCCACCCGCACCGGGCAGGTATAGTCGCGATAGCTGTCCGCGCTCAGCACCCCCTTGTTGCCGATGATCCGCATCCGGTGATCGGCGGGCGCCGCGATGGAACAGGTGATCCGCCCCACCACCCCGCTTTCGAAATCGAGGCAGGCGACCGAGAAATCCGGCGTATCGGGCGGGTTTAGGGTCTTGTCCGTTTTGTCGGGCAGGGTGTGTTTCGAAAAGGCGGTGACGCGCCGGACAGGGCCGAAGATCGCGCACATCCATGTCAGGTGATAGCCCACATGTTCCCAGGTGCAGCCCATCTCGTATTCATGCAAATACGGCCAGGGCGCGCCGGAGGCCGATTTCCACGTCTCGGGCTTCAGCAGGTAGACCGGGTTGTCGTCGAATTCCGCATAGACCATGCGCACATCGCCGACGGTGCCGTCATGGGTCGCCTTCCACAGGGTCTGCACCGCGGGCGACAGCGCATTGGACGGCGCACAGGACAGCCGCAGCCCCTTTGCCGCGGCCAGGTCCGCCAGCGCGCGGGCGGCCCCCATATCGGTCACCAGCGGCTTTTCGGAATAGACATGCTTGCCCGCCTCCAGCGCGGCGCGGCTGATCTCGTCATGGGATTCGATCGAGGTGAAATTGGCGACGATGTCGATTTCCGGATCGGCCAGAAGCGCGGCCGCGTCGTCATGCACACGCAGCCCGTAATGGGCGCCCGCGGCGCGCGCCCGGGCCATGTTCCGGTCGGCCACCGCCACGATGTCGATGCCGGGATGGCGGGCGATGGTGCCCATGTAGATGTCGAAGACATAGCCGCAGCCGACAACGCCGATCTTCATGCGTCTTCTCCCCTGCCCCAGGCGATGCGCGCCGCATCGACGAGTTCCATGATCTCCACGCTTTGGGCCAGCGTCATCCGCGGCTCTTCCGTCCGGCCCTCGGCCAGCGCGGCCATCAGCGCCTGCGCCTCGTGCCGATAGCCGTTGCCCGCAAAGGGCGCGTGCAGGCGTTCGCCCCGCCCGCGGATCAGCCGTTTGACCCCCGAAAGCCGCTCCGAAACCGCGATCCATGCGCCGCTTTCGCGCAAGGCCTCCAGCCGGGGCGGTTTGCCCGGCCGGGCCGGGCCCGCCCATGTGGGGCGCAGAACCGCGCCGGTGGGCCGCCAGACCGGCCCTTCCACCTGCAACGTGGCCCGTGTGCCATAGACGGTGATGCCCTCGTCGCCCGCGCTGCGCAGGCTGGCGCGCAGGGTCGACAGTGCGCCGCCCTCGTGCCGCAACAGCAGCACGCTGTCCTCGTCCACGCCGGAGGCCCCGATCCGGGCCATGGTCTGCACCTCGGCCACGGGACCAAGGAACCAGCGCGCCAGCGACAGGGGATAGATGCCCCGATGCATCAGCGCCCCGCCGCCCGCATCAGCATCGAAGATACCGCCGCCTGCCTCGGGCAGGTTCGCCCCGCAAAAGCGTGCCTCGAACCCGCGCAGCTCGCCCAGGGCGCCGTCGGCGATCCGCTGCTGCACCAGCGTGGGCAGCGGCTGGAACCGGGTCCACATCGCCTCCATGCAGAAGACGCCCGCCGCGCGGGCGGCCGCGGCGATGCGGGCGGCCGCGGCGGCATCCAGGGCAAAGGGTTTTTCCACCAGCACGGGCTTGCCCGCGGCGATGGCCAGCAGCGCATGCGCCTCGTGCAGGGCCGGCGGCGTGGCCACATAGACCGCGTCGACATCCGCGGCCACGGCGGCGGCATAGTCGGGCGCGGCCACGGCCACGTCCAGGTCATGGGCGAAACGGCGGGCGTTTTCGGGATCGCGCGAGGCGACGGCCGCCAGAATCCCGCCTGCCCGGCGCAGATCCCACGCGAATTTGCGCGACACCGCCCCGGTGCCGAGAATGGCCCAGCGGACGGGACGGCGTGGCAGCTCGGTCATGGAGAGGTTCCTTCTGTCGGATATGCGGATCGTTGCACAAGGCCGCCCGGGCCGGCGCCCGGGGGGGTCACCCCCCCGTCAGGGTATTGCGGGACCGCCCCAGTTCCAGAAGGGCATAGTCATCGGCATAGAAGGTTGTCACGAAGTCCCGGAACCCCTCCTTTTCCAGGGCCTTCAGGACATGGGGCGCGACCCCCCGGTCCGTGAACAGGCTCAGCCCGAATTCCTTGATCTTCCCGTAGACGGTGATCGGCAGGACGCTCTTCACCAGTTCCTTCACCCACAGCAATGACGATTGCAGGGTCTTGTTGCGGATCACCACCGTCTGGTTGGAATGATAGGCGCTGTCCATGTAGCGGCCGGTGCGTTCGGACAGGAACACGACCAGTTCCGAGATCCGCTCCAGCGGGACCACATGTTCCACGACAAGCTTGCCGTCGAGATTGGCGAAATCCGACTGCCGCACGAAATGCCGGAAGTCGAAGGACGGCAGGGCGGGATGCGCCTTCAGATGATCCGCGATTTCGCGGAAATCGGCGCGCAGCTCCGCCTCGGTCAGCTCGTCCAGGAACTTGCCATGGGTTTCGCGCGCGCGCTGCGACATCGCCGACAGGAACCGGGCCTCGGGGTCGCGCACGATCACGATCTTTTCCAGCCCGCTGATCCTTTCGAAGATCTCGGGGAAATAGTCGCGGATCGCATGCAGCGGCAGATGCGCCTTCTGATGCGGGCCGCCGGGGATCTCTTCGGTGCGGCCGTGAAAGAACCCGCCCAGGGAGTCGAGATCGCCGATCTGGTCGCGGATCGTGGAGCCGCCGCATTTGGGAATGTGGATGAAACAGAAGTTGTGTTCGTCGCTGATGATCATGGGTGTTTCGCCTCGATGGCCGGCTGCGGGCATCCGGAGGCAGGACCGCTGTCACGCGCCCCGGACGGAAGGTGGCGACCTTGTAGCGTACAAGGCCCTTTCATATCCTTACGGGCGGCCGGGCCCCGGCGCGCGCAGGCTGTCCGGCGGCCTGTAATGTGTCGAACCTCATTGCGGGGCGGGCCTCACTCACCCTCCCCGGGGCGCAGAGGACGCATCCTTGGCGAACGGATCGCGGTAAAGCCCCAGCTTCTGCTTCAGCAGCGCGATGATGAAGGGCGGCTCGTGGATGACATAGCGGTGGAAGCGCGCGCGCGGTTCCTTGACCAGCCGGTAGAGCCACTCAAAGCCCGCATCGGTGATCCAGGCGGGCGGGCGGGCAAAGGTGCCGCTCTCGTAATCGATGGTGCCGCCCAGGGGCAGCCACAACTTCACCTTGGGCATCCGGTCGCGGTATTTGACGATGAACTTTTCCTGCCGTCCGCCGCCAAGACCGACCAGGCAGACCGTCGCGCCCGAGGCATTCACCGCCTCGATCATCCGGTCGATCTCGCCCGGTTTCGTCTCGAAATCGAAGGCGGGGGCATCGGTGCCCACGATGATCTCACGGCCCACCTTGGCGTTGACGTTCTTGGCCGCCAGGTCCGCGATCCCCGGCTTGCCGCCCAGAAGGAAGACGGTCACATCGGGGTTGTCCTTGTGATGCATGTAAAAGCGCGGGAAATAGTCCGACCCCGACACCCGTTCCTTGACCGGCGTGCCGAGGAATTGCAGCGCGAAGGTCATGATCTGGCTGTCGCAGGTGATCACGTCGAACTGGTCGAAGATCGCGTGAAACGCGCGGTCCTTCTGCAGCTTCATGATGCTGTCCACATGCAGCGTCAGCAGCGCGCCTTCGGTGAAGTTTTCCACCAGTTCATCCATGGAAAGGTCATGCACCCAGGCGTTGAGGATCTTCACCTTGGGGAAATCGGCCTTCACCGGGGCGGGGGGCATGGTGCTGCCATCGGCCATCACGCGGCCTCCTTCATGTATTTGTCGACCAAAGCTTTCGTGCCGCGGATATTGCCCGCCGAGGACGCGCCGAAGACGATGGATTCCACGCCCGGCAATTCGGACACCCAGTGGATCGCCTCATCCGCGGGAATGGCGCCCGAGGCATAGACCGACATCGCGATCGCCCGCACCCGGCCCGATTTCAGCGCATCAAGATAAGCGTCGAAGCCGCCCGCCATGCGGAAGCCGATTTTGTTGATGTTCGAACAGATGATCGGCCGCTCGATCCCCTCTTTCTCAAGGGCGTCCAGCAGCATCGGCATGTTCATCGTGATGAAGGCGGGTTCGGCGTCGTATTTCTCCACGATGTGATCGTAAAAGATCCGCAGCGCGCGGGTGAAGCCCATGCCGAGCAGAAGATCGGTAAAGATGTTCTGCACGAAGATCACCGGCGTCTTGGTGCCGGCGAACATCTTCATCTCCATGTCGATCAGCACCTTGGCGATGCCGTCGACCTCTTTCGTGGCCAGCGCCTTGCCCCCCGCCAGCGCGGTGGCAAACAACCCATCGTCGGGCATGAAATGCTTCAGCGCGCCGACCATGCCGTATTCGGTCATCGCATTGGCATATTTGTGGGCATAGGGCATGCACGGGTAGAACTGGAAATCGGGATAGCGCGCGGGATTGGCGCGCACCCGGTCCGCGATGGCGGCGATCCGGTCGTGCGTGGTGCACATGAAGGTGCGGATCCCCTCGTCATAGGCGATGTCGAGCACATCCATGATCGCGTCGGTTTTCTGGAACCGCATCGCCTGTGCGCGGGCCTTTTCCTCGGACATGTGGTTGATGCCGAAAAACTGGTTGTCGCCGAAAAGAAGCCTGTCCATGTCCTGTCTCCTTACCCGCGCCCGAACCAGCCGCGTTTCTTCGGCGCCTGCATCGCGCGCGCCTCGCCCACGGTCTGGCCCGTTTCGGCATTCTCGATGATCATGGCCAGCGTCCGGTCGGTCTCGGTCGCGGAGGCGAAGGAGTTTTCGACCGCCCCCGACTTGCCGTCGCGCACGGCCTCGACGAAATCGGCGATCTGGGCGGAATATTCCTCACCCCGCAGGTAGAACCAGACCTCGTCGGTCAGTTCGGTGGTGTATTTCACCGTCCAGCCGGGTTCATATCCCGGCAGCCCGTCATGGGGGTCGCGCAGGAACAGCTGGCATTCCTGCCGGTCGGCATAAAGCCGGCCATTGGTGCCGATCATCGCGATCTTGGTGGACATCTTGCGATGGCTTTCATCCGACCAGTTGACCGAAAGCTGCGCCGTCGGCCCGTCCGTCCATTGCAGGGTGGAAAACACCTGGTCGTCGGTGCCTTCGGAGAACACCTGCCCCAGGACCGAGCCCATTACCTGGTCGGGCGCGCCGAAATACCAGTTCAGAAGGTTCAGCGGGTGCGCCGCGTAATCGTAGAGACAGCCGCCGCCCTCTTCCTTCTGGGTGCGCCAAGTGGCGCGCTTGGGGCGCAGCACGACGGGCCCGTAGGCCTCGGCCAGCACATGGGTGACCTTTCCCAGCGCGCCGCTATCGAGGATGCGCTTCATCTCCTGGAAGGCGCCGACATAGCGATAGTGGTACCCCACCTGCGCCACCCGGCCCTTTTCCGCGGCCAGATCGGTCAGCGCGGCACTGTCGCCCCAGTCGAGACAAAAGGGTTTCTCGCAGAAGACATGGATGTCGCGGTCCAGCGCGGCCTTTACCATCGGCGCGTGCAGGCGCGAGGGCGTGGCGATGATCACCGCGTCCAGCGGTTCCTTCTCCAGCAGGGTGTCGTAATCCTTGTAGATCGGCGTGGCGATGTTCTTGGTCAGCGCATCCACCATGAAGCCCGACCCGTCGCAGGCCAGCGTTTCGGCATCGGGATGGGCGTTGACCATGCCGAAATGACTGATCCCCATCTTGCCAAGGCCCACAACGGCCACCCTGACCTTGTCTGTCATGCTCGTTCCTCTGCTCTTGCCAATTGCCTGCCGGCAGCCAGAGCCACCCGCCGGAGCCTATTGCAACGTCCTGTAAAAATCGCGCAACGCTATGCGCTTTTTTCGCTTTGGTTGCAACGGAATTGGGGCCAGAGGGGGGCGCGGACGCGGCAATTACCGGCCGATGCGGAAACAATGGGACGGCGGGGGGGCGGTTGTGTGACCGATCGGGCCAAGACGGCACAAAGCCACGCATTCCCCGGCCTTGCGCGCCGGGCCCGCCCCCTGCCCCGGATCAGCGGGGCAATTTGCCGACGACCCGGACGGAGTCGTATTTCTTCCCCGGGGCGGCGGCGGCGGTTTGCAGCAGGTAGAGCCAGTAGGACCGGGTGCCGATGCGCCGGTCCCGGTCCATGCCGAACACGGCGGCGATATGCGCCTGCACCTCCCGCCAGGCCGGGCCGAACTGGCGGCAATAGCCGCGGAACAGAACATCCTCCACCGACAGGCCGGCATCCTCGAACAGCGCGCACAGGCTGTTGCGGGTGAAGAAGTTCAGATGGCGCGGCACGTCGAGCCAGTGCCAGAGCGGCCCGAAATGGGCGGCGCCCAGGCATTCGTTGTTGGGCACCTCGGCGATCAGAAGACCGCCGGTTCCAAGCAGGCCGACGGCATTGCCCATCGCGGCGGCGGGATCTACGCAATGTTCCAGGACATGCATGAAGACCACCGCGTCGAAGGTTTCGCCCGCAAGCCGGTCGGGCAAGGCCTCGGCGGTGCCGGGATGAACCTCGAACCCGGCCTTGCGCGCCACCTCGCGGGCGGCGGGGTCGGGTTCGACCCCGGTCACATCATGGCCAAGGGCGGCCAGCGTGGTCAGGTTGGTGCCGTTGCCGCAGCCGATTTCGAGGATACGGCGCGGCGCGTCCCCCAGGATCTCCGCCCACCAGCGCGCATCCGGTTCGGTGCCCCTGTCGGCTCTCCATGCCAGATGTTCCAGCGCCTTCTGGCCGATGGTCCTGGTCGCGCCCGCGGACAGGGCGGTGCCGGAATGCGTGTAGTAATCCTGTATCTCGTAGAATGCCGGCACATCCGCCGCCGCGGGGCGGGGCGACACCTGGCCGTATTTGCGCGCCCTGTCCCAAAGGACGGTGTAGCGTTCGTCGACCGCGGGGCGGCGCCAGTCGCCGGGCACGCGCATCCATGTCTCTGAGCTGTATTCGGAAATATCCGGGAACAATGCCATGTCTTGCAGTCCTTTGCTGCGGGTCTGCTTTGGGGCCGCGATACCGGCGCCGGCCATCTTCAAACGGTTAACAATCTTCAAACGGTTAACCATTTAGCGACGCAAACGACACAATCCACGACCGAAGCACCCCCCGATGGCCGTCCCCGCCCATCCTTTCCCGCCCCATTCCGACGTTCTGGACTTTCCCTGTTCCGGAACCTGTCACGCAGGGGCCGGTTTCACGCTTTGCAAACGGGTTCCCGGCACGATCCTTTCCCGTCCGGCCCGCGATGGGCTATGGAGTCCCCACCCCATCCACGCCCCGCAACCGGCAAGGAGCTTTCATGATTCATCCCGTCATTCTCTGCGGCGGCTCGGGCACGCGCCTCTGGCCCGCCTCGCGCAAGGCTTACCCCAAGCAGTTCGCCCCGCTGATCGGCCCCGAAAGCCTGTACCAGCAGACGCTGCGCCGCTTTGCCGGGGCGGAGTTCGCCGCCCCCCTGATCATGACGGGGGACGAGTTCCGCTTCATGGCCTCCGAACAGGCGGCAAGCCTGGGGCTTTCGGATGCGCGGGTGGTGATCGAACCGGTGGCGCGCGACACCGCGCCCGCGATCCTGACCGCCGCGCTCTTGCTGGCGGACAGCCCCGAGGCGCAGATGCTGGTGGCCCCCTCCGACCACGTGATCGCCGATCTGCCGGTGTTCCTGCAGGCGGTCGCCACCGGGGCGGGCGCGGCCACCGGCGGCACGCTGGTCACCTTCGGCGTCACGCCGGACCGCCCCGAAACCGGCTATGGCTATCTGGAACTGTCGGGGCCGCCCGAAGACGGCGCCGCGGTGGCGCTGAAAAGCTTCCGCGAGAAACCGGACCTGGCCACCGCCGAAGGCTTCCTGGCCGCGGGCACCTATCTGTGGAATGCGGGGATTTTCCTCTTTCGCGTGGCCGATGTGATCGCCGCGTTCGAAACCCACGCCCCCGACCTGATCCCCCCCTGCCGGGCGGCAATCGCGAAGGGGCAGGAAGACCTGGGCTTCCTGCGGCTCGACCCCGAGGCCTATGGGGCGGTAGAGGCGATCTCGTTCGACTACGCGATCATGGAAAAGGCAGGCAGCGTGGCCGCGGTGCCGCTGTCGGGGGGCTGGTCCGATCTGGGGTCCTGGGATGCGCTGTGGCAGGCGCGGGGGCCCGATGGGGACGGCATGGTCACCGATGGCCCCGTCACCGCCATCGACTGCACCGACAGCTATCTGCAGGCGCATGAGGGCAACATTCACCTTGTCGGGCTGGGGCTGGAGGGCATCGTCGCCGTGGCGATGCGCGACGCGGTGCTGGTGGCCGACAAGTCCCGCGCGCAAGACGTGAAAACCGTGGTCAGCACCCTGCGCGCGGCCGAGGTCGCACAGGCCGACGACTATCCCCGCTTTCACCGACCCTGGGGCTGGTATGAAACGCTCTGCCTTGGCGGGCGCTTCCAGGTGAAGCGGATCATGGTCAAGCCCGGCGGCGTGCTCAGCCTCCAAAGCCATATGCACCGGTCCGAACACTGGATCGTGGTGGAGGGCACGGCCGAGGTGACGCTCGGCGAAGAGGTGAAACTGGTGACCGAGAACCAGAGCGTCTACATCCCGCTGGGCACCGTGCACCGGATGGCCAATCGCGGCCGGCTGCCGATGTACCTGATCGAGGTGCAGACCGGCAGCTATCTGGGCGAGGACGACATCATCCGGTACGAAGACATCTACGACCGGACCTGAGACCTGCAAAAGTTTCGCATGCGAAACTTTTCGGGCGAGCGCCGGACGGCGGCAGGCGGGATCAGCCCTGCCCCGCCCCCCGGGCCGCCAGCCAGTCGCGCAACGCGCCGATCAGCGCGTCATCCACCCCCGGCCCCGACAGGGTCAGCCGCCCGCGCCCGCGCTTGAGCGTCACGCCGGGGGCCGGTTCCTCCCCCGCGGGCGGGGCGGCGGGCCGGGCCCCCTGCCCCAGCGCCTTCAGCGCGGCGTCCAGCACCTTGCGCTCGGCCAGCGCGTCCTCGGGGTCGGCCGCGGCCAGATCCGCGACCAGCCGGTCGGCAAAGCCGGCCTCCTCCTCCAGCGCCGCGACCAGCTTCAGCCCCAGATGTTCGGGGATCGCATGGGGAAAGCGCAAGGCATCGTCCAGCGCCTCGACCAGCGCGGTGAAGGTCAGGATCTTCGAGCGTTTCGGCGCGGGCGCGGCGGCGAAAAGTTCCCGCACCGCGACCAGCGGCCGGGGGAACACCCCCTGCTCCACCGCCTTTACCGCGATCCGGGCGCGTTCGTAGAAACTCAGATTGGCGCGGATCTCGTTTTCCTCGACCATCGCGACATAGGCCTCCGGCGCGCCTTCGGGCGTGCGGACCAGAGCCTGAACCTGCGTAAAACGGTCTTCCCCGGTTTCCGCATGCAGCCGCTTCAGCGCCGTCAGCCGCCGCCAGCCCGAGATCAGCCCATAGCGCCCGGCGCCCAGATCGACGACCTCGATCGGCATCTGCTGGCCGCGGGCCTTCAGGCTCTCCATCAGCGTGGTCAGGTCGTCCTCGTCCATCGCGATCCGGTCGCGCACCAGGTGCCCCGCCTCCACCGCCTCCAGCGGCAGGCGCATCACGAAGCGCCCCTCGGCGCGCGCCGAGGTCAGTTCCCGGCTGACCTCCTCCAGCGCGGCACGGGTGGCCGCGTCGCCCGAGACATCGGCAATCGGCGGCGCAGGCCGGCGATAGACCCCGGCCACCCCCATCGCCTTGGTCTCTGGCGCGGGGCCCAGGATGTCCGGTGCCGCGGGGCTCAGACGCTTGCGTTTGGCCATGGTTTTCGTCCCTTTTCCTGCCAGACCCGGGTCTGTCCCCTTGCGGGATGGGCGGGGCCAAAAGTTTCGCATGCGAAACTTTTCGGGCGGTCAGAGTTTCGCATGCGAAACTTTCACTCCGCCGCCAGACCCGCCCGCGCCCGTTCTTCCCGCCGCCAGATCCCCAACAGCAGCCGCTTGAAGGCGGCATAGGTTTCATCGAAGGTCGCGCGGCCGCGGGCATAGGTGTCCCGGTTGAAATCGCGGTAATCGGCCTCGTATATCCCGTTCACGCTTTCGCCCGCCTGACCGATGAGTGCGGTGAAATCCTGCCGGAAGGGGGAAAGGGTCCGGCCCATATAGGCCTGCATCAGCGCCGCCATCTCGGCCTGCTGCGCGGCGTCGAAGCGGGTGATGACCGCCTGCACCGCGTCCCATTCGAAAGACAGCTCCTCCCGCCCCAGCGCGCGGGCGGCCATGTTCTCCCCCTCCTCGATCGAAGAAAAGGTGGCGTGCAGCATGTCGAAGAACCGCCCCGTGCTGTCGAATTCCAGGAAAGACGCCCCCACCGGCACCAGCAGGATGTCGGCCGCGGCCAGCCCGTTGATCGTCAGATAGCCAAGGGCAGGGGGCGTATCGAGGAAGATCAGGTCATAGCGGTCCAGCACGCCGCCGGCCTCCAGCGCCTCTGAGAGCGCATCCCAGAGCTTCCACGACCGCGCATTCATCCGCCAGACGGGGATCTGGAATTCCGACCAGTACAGGTTCAGCTGCGCCCCGATCAGATCGATATTGGGCCAGTGGGTGGGCTTGATGACATCGGCGGGCGTCATCTTGATCGCCTCGGTCAGCGTGTCGTCCAGGGGTTGCGGCGCCTCGCCCCGGTCCAGCCGGCGCTGGTTCTCGGCCCGCAGATGTTCGCCGTAATGGCGGGCCAGCAGGGGAAAGACGGTGTCCCATTCATCGGCGATCTTCGCCCCGAAGATCGAGGTCATCGAGCCCTGGCTGTCCAGATCGACCACCAGCACCTTGTAGCCGTCGAGCGCCGCCGACATCGCCAGATGCGCCGCCGTCGCGGTCTTGCCGACCCCGCCCTTGAAATTGGCCACCGCCACGATCTTGGCGGGCAGCCCCTCGGGGCGGTAGGGCAGGTATTCCTTGGCCTTCGACCCGGCCGCCCCGAAATGGGCGCGCAGCCGCAGCACCTCGTCCAGGGTGAACCATTTCGCGCCGCCCTCGGTCTCGCTGACACCCTGGGGCAGGTCGGGGTTTTCCCGCAGTACGCGCCGGAAATGGGCGGGCGCCACCGGGATCAGGTATTTCGTGATCTCCCAGGTGGAGAACGGCCGCAGCCGCCGTGCGCCGGTTTCATCCAGCCCCCGGCCGGCCAGATCGCTCCGCCCCCGGGCGCAGGCCTCGGCCATGTCCCGAAGATCGGCGGTCCGGGTGGGGGGCGGCAGATCCGCCAGCGCCTTGTCCGGCGAGATGTTGAAATAGGGAGGCAGGTCTTTGCCTGTCATGCTCGTCCCCCGATGTATCGTGTTTTGACCAATGTGTCACAAAACACGGCATACGCCAAGCAGAACGTCTCTTCCCCTGTCTTTTCTCAGCAAATCCGGCGCGATTCGCGGGGCGATGTCGCTGGGTGGGGGCGCTGTCCCGGCGGGGTCTTTGTTATCTTGATGTTATTTCATAGTTAAGGGGGATCCCTGGCAACAGGAAAATCCTTGGAAATCAAAAGGGCAGGGGGGTATCGCGGGGGCAGGGGTGACTCTGAACCCCCGAAAAGGCGACTCCGATCCCACGTCATCCCGACTCCGAACCCCCGATCGGATCCCGCTCCGGGCTGGACGGACTTATCCACAGCCCCTAGGGTGGGGTGTCAATGAAACCCCGAAAAACGGGGCGGCCGGCAATGACCGGCCAGAGCAGGCCGGAGCGGGCAGTAAGGACAGGCAGGCGATGACCGGGGCAGCGACCGCGGCAGGATCGGGGGCAGTCCCCGTGCAGCAGGATTTCTTCGTCTGCGATTTTTTCGCAGCCGTCCCCAAGCATGATCTCGCCAGCATGGAGCATCCGCTCTTCTCGCTGTCCACCCGGCCCGACCGGCGCATCCTCGATTATGTCCATAACGATGTGCGGGTGACGGTGACGCCTTCGGTCAAGGGGCGGGCGACGATCTTCGATGCCGATATCCTGATTTTCTGCATCAGCCAACTGATGGCCGCGCTGAATGCCGGGCGCCCCACCGCGCGGCGGCTGACGCTGACCGCCCATGACCTGCTGATTGCCACCGGGCGGGAAACCTCCGGCGATGGCTACCGGCGGCTGAGGGACGCGTTCGAGCGGCTGGCCGGCACCCGCATCACCACCAATATCGTCACGGGCGAGGCGGAGACGACCACCGGTTTCGGTCTGATCGAAAGCTGGCAGATCGTGCGCAAGACCCGGGGCGGCCGGATGGTCAGTGTGGCGGTGACGCTGTCGGAATGGCTGTACCGCGCGGTGCTGTCGAAATCGGTGCTGACGCTGTCCCGCGACTATTTCGGTTTGCGCAAGCCGCTGGAGCGGCGGCTTTACGAACTGGCGCGCAAGCATTGCGGGCGGCAGGCGGGCTGGCAGGTCTCGGTCGAGACGCTGTGCAAGAAGACCGGCTCTGCCAGTCCGCGCCGCGTTTTCCGCGCGATGCTGCGCGAGATCATCAGGGAAGGGAACATTCCCGATTACGACCTGGTCGAGGAACCCGGCGATATCATCCGCGTCACCCCCAAGGGCGCGGTGACCGAGCCCGGCCCAACCGCCCCGCATCTGACCCCCGACGCGCTGGAGGCCGCCCGGGCCCTGATCCCCGGCGCCGATGTCTATGCGCTGGAGGCCGAATGGCGCGGCGTCTGGGCCGCCACGGGGCGGCAGCGGCTGAAAAGCCCCGACAAGGCGTTCCTGGGCTGGGTCAGGCGGCGCGCGGGATAGCGCGCGCGACCCGCCAAAAGTTTCGCATGCGAAACTTTTCGGGCGGGGTCACTCTGCCAGCGGCCCGGTCAGCGCTTGTGCCAGGGCCGGGGCCAGCCCCTCTGCCGCGAAGGGGCTGATATGGGTCTGGTCCTTGTAAAGCGCGACGCCCTCCCGCGCGATCGGGCAGATCCCGTCGGCACACAGATGCGCATCGGACGCGATCCGCACGGTTCCGGGGAACCGGTCGAACAGCGCGTCGATCCCGTCATTGCGCGCGGCATGGGCGGCGTGGGGCGATCCGGGCGCCGGGGCCCGGCCCCATTCCGCGGCCTTGGCCAGTGTTCGGGGGATGTCGGTCGTCTGCTCGGGCACGGTGCGCATCCAGACGATCCGCGCAACGCCGGCCGCGCGCAGCCCGGTCAGGGTGGCATCGACCGCGTCTTCGAAACGGCCCTGCCGCTGCATCGGCAGCAGATGGGACAGCGGCGCCCGGCCCCCCGGCGTTTCGAGGAATTCGTAAAGGTCGTGGATCGCCCAGCGTGAGATCAGCACGACGGTTTCGGGGGGCTCGGCCGCGATATAGTCCATCACGGCGGCATTATGCGCCGCGCAGCCATGCCAGGCGGGCATCTTCATGTAGCGCGCGCCAAGCAGCCCCATGCAGGCATGTTTGCCGATCAGCAGGCCCGAAAGCCCGGTGTCGTTGGCCGCCTTCGCAACGCCCCGCCGCATGGCAAGCCCGTGGCTGTCCCCCCAGACGATGAAATCGGGCCGCGCCTTGTCGGGGCCCACCGCGTAGACGAACCCGCCCAGCCCCGGCCGCGCGATCCGCCGCGCATCGGGCCCGCCCAGATCGACCGGCCGATAGGCGGCATGGATCGCGTCAAGCGAGCTCGCCTGCCAGCGGGCGGGCCAGCCCTGCCCCATGACCAGCGCGACCCCCGCCGCGGCCAGTGCCGCCATCGTGCCCCCCGCCGCGCCGAACACGGCCCGCCGCGTCCGCAGCCCCAGGCGCCGGCGGCGCACCGGGGTTTCGATCAGGTAATAGCTCAGCGTGGCCATGACCGCCGACAGGGCCACCGCGCCGGCCACCTGCAGCGGCGGCACCGGGCCAAGGGTGGCATATTGCTGGAAGGACAGAAGCGGCCAGTGCCAGAGATAGAGCGAATAGCTGATCAGCCCCACCGCCACGAAGGGCCGCGTGGCAAGCAACCGGTTGACCGGCGCCGCCGGGCCCGCCCAGATCAGCAGCACCGCGCCCAGCACCGGCAGAACCGCCGTGGCCCCGGGAAAGGCCGTCCGCTCCGAGAACGCCGCCACGCTGACCGCGATCAGCCCCGCCCCCGCCCAGGAGGCAAGGGCCGGCCCCGGACCCGCGCGGCGCCGGGCCAGGATATCCGGCGCCGCCATGGCCAGCAGCACGCCCGCGCCCAGTTCCCAGAACCGCGTCGGCAGCATGTAGAATGCCCCCGACGGGTACAACTCGACCGCCGCGACCGAGGCAAGGAAGGACAGCGCCGAAAACGCCGCAACCGTCAGAAAGACCGTCCGGCGGCCAAAGCGCCAGAGCAGCAGAAAGACCGCGGGCAGCACGATGTAGAACTGCTCCTCCACCGCCAGCGACCACAGATGCAACAGCGGATAGCTGTCGAGGGGCGCGGCGAAATAGTCGATTTCCAGCAGGAAGAAGAAGTTCGACACGAACAGAAGCGCCGCCACCAGCGACCCGCCCAGAGCGTTCAGATCCTCGGGCAGGAACAGCAGGCAGGCCGTCCCAAGGCAGAACAGCAGCACCGCAAACAGCGCGGGCAGGATCCGCCGCACCCGCCGTTCGTAAAAGCCGAGCAGCGAGAACCGGCCCTCCTGCATCTCGTCCCGGATGATGCCCCCGATCAGGAAGCCCGAGATCACGAAGAAGATGTCGACCCCGACATAACCCCCGGGCGAAAGGGAGGCGAAGGCGTGGTGTACGACCACGGACACGACCGCCACGGCACGCAGGCCGTCGATATCCCTGCGATACTTCACGCGAAAACTCCCAAAATGCTGAAATGCCCCAGATGTCGTACAAAAGGCCCGGCGGCCAAGTCAAGCTGGCCCAATCCCCCTGATTAACAATAAATGTAATTTATATCAATATGTTAATTGAATTCCGCGCGCCCGGGGCAGGGGTGGTCTCAGCGCCGTTCCATCCACCGGCGCAGGGCCCGGCCGACCGGCCGTTCGAACCGGACATGCACGACCCAGGCCAGCCCGAGGGCCGCAAGCACATAGACCGGCAGCGTCAGCGGGTGGGTTGCGAAGGCGCGGCTGCCCCCGAAGAACAGGTCGGCCGCGGTCAGCACGATCATCTGCATCGGCACATGCACCAGATAGATGCTGTAGCTGGTATCGCCCAGCATGCGGAACACCGCCGGCACCCGGGGGAACAGCCGGTCGAGCATCGCGGTGACCAGCACGATCGCGGCGCAGATCCCGATCAGCGCGACATCGTCCCGCCCCGCCATCAGGGCCAGCATGGACAGGCCTGCCAGCCCCGCAAGGGTGACGCCGTCCCAGGCGCGGCGGGTTTCGGCAAGGCCGTGCAGGAAATAAAGGGTCGTCCCGGTGAAAAACAGCGTGGCGCACAGGAAGATGTCGGTCAGGCGCAGCGGCGGCAGGGACAGCCCGGACGCGTATATGCCGAAACAGGCCGCCGTCAGGGCCGCGGCAAAGCCCGCGCCCCCGCGCCGCAAGAGCCCCAGCGACAGGAAGAACAGCCCATAGGACAGCAGTTCCAGCGACACCGACCAGATCGGGCCGTTGAAGCTGAGCCCCGGGGTCAGGTAGGTCCAGTGGCTGGCCATCCCCAGATTCATGAGGAAATGCGGCAGGTCGTTATTGGCGTAGATCTGCCAGTGGCCGAGCCTGTTCAGGCTGAACATCTGCACCCCGGCCACCAGCAGAAGCGTGGCCAGGTGCAGCGGGTAAAGCCGGGCAAGGCGCGCGGCGGCAAAGTTTCGGGCGGTGGTCGGCCGGGGCAGATAGACATGGGCGAAGACGAAGCCAGAGATCACCCAGAAGAGTTCCACCGCGTAATGGCCGTGGCGGTAGAGCGGGTCGAACAGCGCCGCCCACGGAAAGCTGGAGGTTTCGGGCAGGCCGGGCCGGGCCAGGGCGTCGGCCAGGTAGAAATGGTGATAGTGGAACACCACCACCGCCAGCGCCGCGATGCCCCGGACCGCGTCGATCCAGACGTAATGCCCGTGGGGGGACAGGCGCAGGCGGGGGCTGTGGATGTCGTGGCCCATCGGGCGCCGTGTCCCTTCCATGGGGCGATCAGCGGGGCCAAAAGTTTCGCATGCGAAACTTTTCCGCCCCGGCCGCGGTCTCAGCCGATATGCCCCTTGGCCTTCAGATACCGTTCCAGCGCGTCCTGCCAGGGCGGCATGGCCATGATCTCGCGCGCGCATTTGCCGTTGTCCAGCGCGCTGTAGGCGGGCCTGTGGGCGCGGGCGGGAAACTCGGCACTGGTGCAGGGGGTGACGGTGGCCTCCACCCCGGCGGCGCGGATGATCTCGCAGGCGAAGTCGTACCAGCTTGCCGCGCCGGTGCCCGCCACGTGATAGGTGCCCGAAGGCGCGCCCCTGGTCAGCAGCGCAAGGATCGCGTCTGCGATGTCGGCGGTGGCGGTCGGCGTCATGATCTGGTCGGACACCACCTTCAGCGCGCCGCGCTCGCGGCCCACGCGGATCATGGTTTCCACGAAATTGCCGCCCTTGCCCGAGGCCCCCGCCACCCCGAAAAGCGACGAGACCCGCAGGATCGCGTGATCGGGGCAGGCCAGCCGGATCAGCGTCTCGCCCATCGCTTTGGACGCGCCGTAGACATTGACCGGTGCGGTGGGGGCGTCCTCGGTCAGCAATTCCGTGCGCCCGGTATCGCCGCCGAAGACGTAATCGGTGCTGACATGGATGAACCGCGCGCCCCTGGCGGCGCAGGCCTTCGCCATCTCCTCCACCCCGTGGGCGTTGACGGCAAAGGCGAGGGCGGCGTTGTCCTCCACCTCGTCGGTCTTGTGATAGCTGGTGCAGTTGACCAGCACGTCGAACGCGATGCCGTTCAGCGCCGGGCCGATGGCCGCCAGGTCCGAGACGTCAAGCCGCTCACGCTCCAGCGGGATCAGCTGGAACGGCTCTCCCGCGGCGGCATGGGCGGTCTGGATGTCAGACCCGAGCTGCCCGTTCGGGCCCAGCAGCAGAACCTTCATAGCGCAAGCATCTTTCCGTCAAGCTCCGTGGCATGGACGATCTGCTGCCAGCGGACCAGTTCCTTGTACCATTCAAGGGTGATGGTCTTCGTGGTCTTGTCGGTGGTCCCGGCCTCAAGGGCTGCACAGATCTCGTCCACCCCGTCCTCGGCGGTTTTCGAGGCTTTCCAGCCAAGCGCCTCGATCTTGTCGAAGGCCACGCGATAGCTGCGATGGTCGGGGTCGCCGTACCATTCGATTTCCACATCGCGGGGCACGCGGTTGGCGACGATTTCGCCGAGCGGCCCAAGCTGGTAGGTGTTCGCCGCCGACCCGACATTGAAGAGTTCGCCATTCACCTTGTCGGCGGGCGCGGTCAGCATGAATTTCTGCGCGCTGGCGGTGTCGGCCACATGCACCATCGGGCGCCACTGGCTGCCGTCGCGCATCAGCGGCAGCTTGCCGGTCTTCCACGCGCCATAGGTCATGCCGTTGATCGCCAGGTCGAACCGCATCCGCGGGGACAGGCCATAGACCGTGGACTGGCGCAGCACGGTCACGCAGAACGTGTCATCGGCCAGGGGCAGCACGCCATGCTCTGCCATCTCGTTGGCGCGGGCATAGGTGGTCAGCGGGTTGGTCGGGCAGGTCTCGTCGGAAATGACGCCTTCTTCCTGGAAACCGTAGATCGAGCAGGACGAGGGCAGGATATAGCGCTTGGCGCCCGCCGCCTTGGCCAGCTTCGCGCAGGCGATGCGGCTGTCGCGGTTGATCGCCATGGTGGCGTCCTGGAACAGCTCGCCCGAGGGATCGTTGGAGATCGCCACGAGGTCGATCACCGCGTCGATCCCGGCCAGGTGTTCGGGGGCCAGGCGGCGGGTGTCTTCCACCACGATTTCCAGGTTGTCATCTTCGGGCAGCAATTCGCGGCCGAAGAAGAACCGGTCGAGCGCGCGGACCTTGTAGCCATCGGCCAGCAGCATCGGGATGAGAACGGTGCCGATATAGCCGCCGCCCCCGGTCACGAGGACATGATTGATCTCGGTCATGGCGACCTCCTTGATAGGGATGTGACCCCCCGGCCGCCCGGCCGGTCGGGCTTATGCGAAGGGGGAGGTGATATCGGCGAGCTTGGGCTGCACGCGGTCCTTGTCGGACACTTCGAAGTCGATGCCTTTCAGCGGCCAGTCGATGCCAAGGGCGGGGTCGTCCCACAGGATCCCGTGGTCGTTGTCGGGCGCGTAGTAATTCGACACCTTGTAGACGACCTCGGTGTCCGGCTCCAGCGTCATGAAGCCGTGGGCAAAGCCGATGGGCACGAGGATCTGGGTCCAGTCCTCGGCGGTCAGCGTGGCGGCGACATGCTGCCCGTAGGTGGGCGAGCCCTTGCGCAGATCGACCGCGACATCGAAGATCGCGCCTTTCAGCACCCGCACCAGTTTGTCCTGGGCGAAGGGCGGGCTTTGGTAATGCAACCCCCGCACGGTGCCGACGGTGCCCGACAGGGAGTGATTGTCCTGCACGAAGTCGATCTCGATCCCGGCCGCGGCGAAGCTGCGCTTGTTGTAGACCTCGGAAAAGAAGCCGCGGCTGTCCCCGAATTTTCGCGGGGTGATGAGCTTCACTTCCGGAATGGCGAGCGATACGATGTCTGGCTGCATGAAACGCATTTCTCCCGAAAAACTGCGGCGCTGATACTTCCGGAACATGGCGTTTTCAAGTCGGCCGTGCCCGGCAGGGGAGTTTTGGGGCGAAACGGTTTCCCGTTCCGGCGGAATGTTGCGTCCGGGGTCGTTTTGTTCACGGGGTGCTTGGGGGGCGGGACGGTCGGGGCTATATCTGTATGTGAAAAAGGATACGGAAGGGCCCCATGTTCGAAACCAGGATCCGCAAGGTCGGGGACTCCGCCGTCGTGACGCTGAGCACGGAAATGCTGGCCGTCCTCGATGCCAAGGAAGGCGACACGGTTTTCGTCCTGCGCGGCGATGACGGCAGCCTGAAGATCACGGCCCATGACCCGTCGGTGACCGCCGCGCTGGCCGCCGCCGACATCGTCATGGAGGAGAACCGCGATCTGCTTCAGGCCCTTGCGTGACCGCCCCGGTCTGGGTGCCGCTGCCTGCGATCATCATCATTCACGATCGGCAGATCGCGCGCCACGGGGGCGCGACCGGATTGCGCGACCGGGCACTTCTGGAGGCGGGCTGTGCACGGGCGCTGAACCGTGCCGCCTATGAGGCGGCAGGCTTGCCAGAGATCGCAGCGGCCTATGCGTTCGGCATCTCCCGGGCCCATGCCTTCATCGACGGCAACAAGCGCACGGGGTTCGTGACCGGGGTCACGTTCCTTCGCCTGAACGGGTTTGCCTTTCGGCCCGCGCCGGAAGAGGGGGTGCGGATGATGGAAGATCTGGCGGCAGGGGATTTGAGCGAGGCGGCGTTCGCAGAATGGCTGAGCGCGGGGCTGACACCGATCTGAGGGGGCTGCCGCGGTTTTCCTGCCCGCCTTGCCTTTGCCCGGGGCCTCTTCTAGAACCCCGGGACCACAACCAGAGCGGCAGCGGCCCGGGATGTTCGACTTCGACGCGATCGTGATCGGTGCAGGCGCCGTGGGGCTGGCCTGCGGGGCGGCCCTGGCCGGGCAGGGGCAGACCGTGCTGGTGCTGGAGGCGGAGGGCCTGATCGGCTCGGGCACGTCCTCGCGCAACAGCGAGGTGATCCATGCGGGGTTGTATTACCCCACCGGCAGCCTGAAGCACGAGATGTGCGTGCGCGGGCGGCGGATGCTCTACCCGTTCCTGCAGGAAACCGGCGTGCCCTTCCGCAAATGCGGCAAGATCGTCGTGGCGACCAATGCGGACGAGATCCCGAAGATCGAGGCCATCGCCGCCCGGGCCGCGGCCAACGGGGTGGAAAACCTGCGCCTGATCGACCGCGCGGAGGTCGAGGCGCTGGAGCCGCAGGTCGTGGCCGAGGCCGCGCTTTTGTCGCCCGAAACGGGCATTCTCGACAGCCATGCCTATATGCTGGCGCTGGTCGCGCGGATCGAGGCCGCGGGCGGCCATGTCGCGCTGCGCGCCCCGCTGGTCCGGGCAGAGGTCGAGGGGCAGGGGCTCCGCGTCTGGACCGGCGGGCCCGACCCCGCCGAGGTGACGGCACGCCGGCTGGTCAATGCCGCGGGTCTTTATGCGGCCGAGGTGGCGGGCCGGATCGGCGGGCTGGCCGCGGGGTCGATCCCGCGGATGCGGTTCGCGCGGGGATGCTATTTCACGCTGGCCGGGGCGCGGCCGTTTACGCATCTTGTCTACCCGGCGCCGGTCGATGGCGGGCTGGGGGTGCATGCCACGATCGACATGGGCGGGCAGGTGAAATTCGGCCCCGATGTCGAATGGCTGGCCGCGGGGCTGGCGCCGGGGGATCTGTCCTATGACGTGGACCCGGCCCGGGGCGCGGGGTTCTATGCCGCGGTGCGCCGCTACTGGCCGGGCTTGCCCGATGGCGCGCTCAGCCCCGACTATTCCGGCATCCGCCCCAAGCTGTCGGGCCCCGGCGAACCGGCCGCCGATTTCGCGATCCAGACCGAAGAGGTTCACGGCCTGCCCGGCGTGGTGAACTTGTACGGCATCGAAAGCCCGGGGCTGACCGCATCGCTTGCCCTCGGCGCGGCGGTGGCGGAGGCGTTGGGGTAGGGCCGGGCATCCTTGATTTTGTCCGTACAAATGTTATACTGACCTATGACATCGATTGCGTTCGAAGGGTTTGACTGGGACGAAGGCAACTGGCCGAAATGCGGAAAGCACGGCATGACACAGGCAGAGGTCGAGCAGGTCTTCCTGAACGTCCCCGCCGTTCACGACCAGCCAACCCATTCGGACACGGAGCAACGTTTCAAGGCCATCGGACGGACAGATGAAGGGCGATATGCATTTGTCGCCTTCACCTTCCGAAACAGGCGCATCCGCCCCGTAAGTGCGCGCTACATGCACCGAAAGGAGGTCGAAAGCTATGAACGACAAACCCGGTAAGTCCCCCCTGCCTGTCCTGACGACAGACGCAGAGGCCGAGCGTTTCACGGATGAGGCCGACCTGTCCGACTACGACCTGTCCGGTTTCGCCCCGGCCCGCTTCGATCTTGCGAAAAAGGACGCACGTCTGGAAATGCGGATCTCGCAGGCCGAGCTGGACGCGTTGAAAGCGGAAGCCAAGCGCAGGGGTATCCCGCATTCGCGCCTTGCCCGCCACATGATCGAGCAGGGCCTGCGGCAGTTGACGTCCTGAGGCCGGGTGCCTTGCCGGGGCGGGGTGCGGCGGGGGCCCCATCGCATGCAGAAAGCCCCGGGCCGGGCGGCCGGGGCTTTTGTCGTTCGGGGGTGGGCCGGGCCCGCCGGGGGGCGCGTTACCGGGCGCCGAAGCCGGTCATCACCACGGCGACGGTGCGCCAGATGACATGCAGTTCCATCGCGATGCCGGGGCGGGTCACGTAGAACCGGTCATAGCGGGCCTTGCGGCGGATCGAATGGGCGCAGTCGGCATAGCCGCCGCAGACCTGGGCCAGCCCCGTGATCCCCGGGCGCACGCCGAAGCGGCTGTGGTAATGGGGGACGGTCTGGATATAGGCCGTGGCATGGGACCAGGCATCGGGGCGGGGGCCCACGACGCTCATCTCGCCACGCAGCACGTTGAAGAAATTCGGCAGCTCGTCGATGCGGAATTTCCGCAGGAAGGCGCCCAGCGGCGTGATCCGGTCCACCTCCAGCGGCGCGGCGTGATGGCGAACGGCCTCGGGCGCGGGCAGCATGGTGCGGAACTTCCACATCGTGAAGCGGCGCCCGCCCATCCCCATGCGTTCCTGCCGGTAAAACAGCGGGCCGGGGTTGAGGATCGGGTTCAGCACCAGAAGGATCAGCGCGGTCGACAGGATCAGCGGCAGCGCGGCCAGCGCCATGCCCTTGTCGATGGCGAACTTGAACAGGCGGAAGGCCAGCGGCTGCCGGGCGGCCGGCTCCGATAGCGGCAGCGCCTCGGGAAAACGTGTAACGATGGCATCAAACTGGGAAATGTTGCCGGAAATCATGGTTTAGAACCCCCGAAAATATATCGTTACAATTCGACGATGTCCGAAATACCGGGATCGCCGTTGCCCCAACCCTGCCTTAATTTCTAGGGTCTTTGTCCGCTTCTTGCCAGAAGAAAGGCGTATTCTCGCTGCTTTGCGGCACGGTCCGGGACAGTGGCGGCGAAACCGGCGCTCTGTTTCCGCTTCCCTTCGAAAATCTGCCCAGAATTTGCCGCATTGACGGGCCGACCCCTTGCGGGGCTGTCGAAATCCTGCCTCAAAGTCCGATTCGAAACGCCGCCCGCCCCCGCGCACCGGGCCGGCCGCCGCCTGTCGCGCGCTATGGCTGTCCTGCCGCGCTGGTCGCGCTTCGGAAAGCATGCTGCCATTCCGGACTTGATTGTCGCGCGACCCTGCGGAACACCGGCCCCGAACAGGCCCGGACGGCGGAACCGGGGCGATCAGGAACAAGGACGGACGACATGAGCGAACGCAAGGGCATCATCCTGGCCGGGGGCTCGGGCACCCGGCTTTACCCGATCACCATGGGCGTCTCGAAACAGCTTTTGCCGGTCTATGACAAGCCGATGATCTATTACCCGCTCAGCACGCTGATGCTGGCCGGTATCCGCGAGATCGCGATCATCACCACCCCCCAGGACCAGGCGCAGTTCAAGCGCCTGCTGGGGGACGGGGCGAAATGGGGCCTGTCCTTCACCTGGATCGAGCAGCCCTCGCCCGACGGGCTGGCGCAGGCCTATCTGCTGGCCGAGGACTTCCTGGACGGCTGCCCCTCGGCGATGGTGCTGGGCGACAACATCTTCTTCGGCCACGGCCTGCCCGAGATCCTGCTGGATGCCGACCGGCAGGAAACCGGCGGCACGGTCTTCGGCTATCAGGTCACCGACCCCGAACGCTATGGCGTGATCACCTTCGACGACACCGGCACGAAGGCGGTCGAGATCATCGAAAAGCCCGAGCGCCCGGCCTCGGACTACGCGGTCACCGGGCTCTACTTCCTGGACGGCACCGCGCCGGCGCGGGCCCGGGCGCTGACCCCCTCGGCCCGGGGCGAGCTTGAGATCGCCGATCTGTTGCAGGGTTATCTGACCGATGGCGCGCTGACGGTGGAGCGGATGGGCCGCGGCTATGCGTGGCTGGACACCGGCACCCATGCAAGCCTTCTGGACGCGGGCAATTTCGTGCGCACCCTGCAGGAACGGCAGGGGCTACAGATCAGTGCGCCCGAGGAGATCGCCTATCGCAAGGGCTGGATCGACCGCGACGCGCTGCTGGAACATGCGGCCTTTTTCAAGAAGACCCGGTACGGCAAGTTCCTCGCCCGGCTGGCCGAAACGGGCTGAGGGCGCGGCGCGGGGGCTGGGGCCGGGGCGCCCTCAACCCGCCCTACTTGTATTCGATCAGCGCGATGGGGCCGCCGGTCAGCCGCCGGCGCCAGTAACTCAGCACGCCCTGTCCCTCGGGCAGCTTGGCCAGGGTCAGGAATACCGCGCGCAGCCCGCTTTCGCCCTTGAGCCGCAGCCGCAGCATCTGCGCGGGCCAGGCCAGCAGAAGGACCAACGCCCAGGGCGTGATCGCCAGCCCCAGAAGGGTCAGCAGCGGCAGCCCCACGCCCCAGGCCAGCGCCCGGCGGGTTTCGCGGACCTTGTGGCGTTCGGGCGGGGCCCCGTGCAGGGCGGCGCCTTCGGCAAAGGCGTGGCCGGCCCGGCGCGCGCGGGTCCACCACTGGGAAAAGCGGGTCATGGCGGCGTCATGCAGGGTCATCTCGGCATCGAGGCGCCAGATCGTCCAGCCCGCCTGCCGCAACCGCACGCAAAGCTCGGGCTCTTCCCCGGCGATCAGCGCGGGGTTGAAGCCGCCCACCGCCTGCAACGCATCGACCCGCATCAGCGCATCGCCGCCGCAGGCGCGGGCTTCGCCCACCGGCGTGTCCCATTCGGTGTCGATCAGGCGGTTGTAGATCGAGGCCGCGGGGAAGCGTTCGCGGCGCCGGCCGCAGACCGCGGCGACCTGCGGATGGTCGGCCAGAAAGGCCGCGGCGGTGGCGATCCAGCCCGGCTGCACCTCGCAATCGCCATCGACGAACTGCACCAGATCGGGCGCCGGGCCGGTTTCGGTCAGCCGGGCCAGCCCGGCATTGCGCGCCCGCGCGGCGGTAAAGGGCCGGTCCATGTCGAGATCGACCACCTCGGCCCCGGCGGCGCGGGCGGCCGCGGCGCTGCCATCGGTGGAGCCGCTGTCGACATAGACGACACGGTCCGCCTGTCCGGCGACCGAGGCCAGACAGCGCACCAGCCGCTCGCCCTCGTTGC
This sequence comes from Rhodovulum sp. P5, assembly GCF_002079305.1. Taxonomy (NCBI): domain Bacteria; kingdom Pseudomonadati; phylum Pseudomonadota; class Alphaproteobacteria; order Rhodobacterales; family Paracoccaceae; genus Rhodovulum; species Rhodovulum sp. P5. The sequence continues at coordinate 34,763 of NZ_CP015043.1, read as the reverse complement.
GGCCGATGAGAACGGCGCCGATCATCCGGCGTCCTTTTGCAGGCGGACGGTGCCGGCCGGATGCCCGCCCCCGTCGGCGGGGGCCGGGTCGGGCAGGCCGGAGGTGCTGGCCGTCGTGCCGAACAGGATCGTCCAGGCCGATACGGTCGCGAAATCCCAGAACGCCCAGATCGCGCCCGAGGGCGGCAGCCGGCGCAGGCGCCGCTGGATCTGGTTGAGAACCGTGCCGGTCAGCGTCGCGGCCAGGATCGCAAGCGCCCCGGCCCGGCCGTGATGCCGGCGGAAATACCATCCCCAGGAGCGGTACCAGTAGGCCGGGCGGCGCTTGCGGAAGGATTCACCGCTGCGCACCCCGGTGGCCGCGCCCTCGGCATGGTGCACGCGCGCCCGCGGGACATAGAGAGAGGTCCAGCCCGCGTCCCGCGCCCGCTGCATCAGGTCGACCTCGTCGTAATAGAGGAAGAAGGCGGGATCGAAGAAATCGATCTGCTTCAGCACGTCCAGCCGGGCCATGACGGCGGCGCCCACCAGCCAGTCGACCTGTCCCTCGGGATGGTCGGGGGGCAGCGGCACCCGCCAGCGCGCAAACAGTTTTGCAACCGGCCCGAAAGCGAGGTGATGGGAAAATTCCGACAGGAGGCTGGGGAAGCGGAAGGCGGCGGTGGCCGCGCCGCTGTCGGGCCGTTCCACGGCCGCCCCGGCAAACCCGGCCTGGGGGTTGGCCTCCAGCGTGTCGGCCAGGATCGCGATCGCCTCGTTGTCGAGACGGGCATCGGGGTTGAGCAGGAAGACATGGCGGGGCGGGACCGGCTGCGCCGCAAGCCGCCGGAACACCAGGTTGTTGCCGCGCCCGAAGCCGTGATTGACGGTCTCGGGGTAGAAATGCACCCGGCCGGCCCAGCCGGGGCGGGTCATCGCGGCCGCAAGCCGGGCGCCGTCCCCGTTCGGAGAGGCATTGTCGACAAGATGGACATCGACGCGCCGGCCGCCATGGCTGCGCGTGAGGACGCTTTCGACAGCCGCGATGGTCAGCTCGGCCGTGCCGTAATTGACGACGACGACCGAGATATCGATGGCAGGATCGGAGGACACGGGAAGGCGACTCCTTCGGGAAGAGATCGGCGGAACGGGCCGCAAGGGGAGGGGTTACGGCACGCCCTTAGGGGATGATTTCGGCACGGGAATGGCGGACGGGCCGCTTTTTGCCGGTCGGGGTCTTGCCGGTCGGGGCCGGATCGGGCGGGTCGGCCGAGATGGCCGCCTGGTCGGGTTCGGGCAGGCCGCCGCGGCGCCGGCGCCGGAACTGGCGGCTGTAGGGCGAGGACGGCTGGGGCGGGGTGTCGGCCGGCGATGTCTCCTCCGCGGTGACCGTCCCGAGGGCCAGCCGGCCCCAAAGCGCGCCGGCCATCATCCAGGTCAGCACGGTGATACTGGAATTGGGGATCAGGTCGATCAGGTTGGCCACCAGGATCATCGCAAGGATCGCCGTTTCGGGCGCCAGGTTGAACCGGCGGTGCCGAAACGCCATCAGGATGACCGGCAGGGTCAGAAGACCGAAAGTGCCAAGATAGCCGGTCCAGCCCGTGCGCCCCATGACAACGATCCAGGTGCCATCGGAAATCGTTTCCGATTGCCCGGACTCTCCGTAGATGAACTGCCGCCCCCAGCCGCCCCAGCCGAAAAGCGCGCGCTCATCCGCCTTTGCCAGAAGCATGTCCTCGTTCCTGACCCGGAAGGCCAGCGACCGGGACCGGTCCGGCGCGACGGTTTCCACCGTTTCGATGATCTGCTCGGTGGGGACCACGTCGACCGCGCGCAGCATCGGGTAGAGCAGCACGACCGCGCTGAAGAAGGCGGCCACCAGGAACTGCCCGCGCAGGCCCAGGAACAGGATCGGCGGCACCAGAAGCAGGGTGATGAGCACCGCCCCGAAGGACTTGGTCAGCACCAGCGTGATCAGCAGCCAGATCATCGCCAGCAGGTAACGCCGCCGGTGCGTTTCGGGCCCGAAGCGGGCCAACCCCGCCGCGGCCAGCGTGGACAGCGAAAAGAAGGTCGACAGCCACAGCCCGTGCTTGAGGAAGACCACCGGCCGGAAGCCGTTTTCCCGCACATGCTGGATCCATTCATGGGGGAAATACCCGTATATCCACATGTTCAGCTGGGGCGACATCCGCACCTCGAACAGGGCGGGCAGGGAATAGACCAGGCCGGCGATGACAAGGACGTTCAGAAACAGGCGGTGAAGATCCGTCGCGGCCAGGAACCGGTGCGCGAAGAAGAACGGCAACAGCATCATCAGCGCGATGAGAACATCGGAAAAGGCATCGTATGATTCGATGCCCGGCAGCACGCGCCCGCCCGAGATGACGGTATCGCCGTTGGTCAACGCGGTCAGGAACGCCCCGGCCACCAGGAAGACAAGCAACAGCAGCGGAATGGGGGCCGTCGGCAGGAAGCCCAGTTTTTCCCGGCTCGGCTTGCTCAGCAGGATCGCCAGCGCCATGAGGGCCGGAACGGTGTCCTTGTTGACCGGCGGCAGAAGCGGCAGGTTGAGAACGACGATGTTCGGCGGCAAGAGCAGGAAGCCGCCCACAAGCGAGATCAGCAAGGCAAGCGGGACACTTAACTGGCGGAAAAGTACCAGCATGACCAGTGGCCAGGACAGCAGGGCAAACAGTACCACGTCGGTTTCGCGCTCCGGATCTGTTCCTTTTTCGCGGCTCCCGCCACCGGTTGCCCGGGCCGCTTCGGGATGTCAATCCCGGGAGGGGCGGGCCGTCGGCGAGGGGGGCCGAGACGATCGTTCGGTAGTATAGGGCAACGTAAATCAAGCCGATCACAATATTTGGTCAACACGCGCCCTTCCCCCAGCAGGAGTTTTCCCATGCCCGACGAATTCGCCCGGTTCAATGTCAGCCTGACCTCCCCCCTGGTGAACGGGTTCGCCGTCACCCCCGACGACAGCGTCGATCTGCAGGAAGTGACCCGGGCGCTTTATGTCGGCACCGGCGGGGATGTCGCCGTGGAACTGGCGGGGGGCGCAAGCCTGGTCCTGAAGGACATGCAGGGGGGCTCTCTCTACCCGATCCGGGTGAACAGGGTTCTGGCCACCAACACGACCGCCGCGGAACTTGTGGGACTGGTTTGACATGATCGGTCCGATGGTCGCCAACGTGCCGAACACACATTCCCGGTTGCAGGAAGTTCTGGCCGCGCTTTCGATCACCTCGCTCGGCGGAGAGGTCGAAATCACCGCCGTGTCCGGGGAAGCCGTCGAGATCACGCTGACGGGCACCCAGTATTACGACGGGACCTATATCGTGGATGTGGCCCTTCTGGAGGCCGGCCCGGTCGCGCTTGTGCCCCCTGTCATCGTGGAGTCCGCCACGCCGGGAACACTGACATCGGTTGCCGGTCTCTGGGCCCGGTCCGGCCCCGCGCCGACCCTTGCGCGGCAATGGTTGCGCGACGGGGTCGAGATCGACGGGGCCACCGACGAGAGCTTCGTCACCGGCACCGAGGATGCGGGAAAGAGCCTGCAATTGCGGGAAACGGTCACGGATTCGAACGGGTCGGCCGAAGCGGTGTCCAACGCGCTTCTGGGCCCGGTGCCGGCCCTGATCGACATGACCGTGAAACCGGCCCTGATCTATCCCGGTTTCTGGCAGGACAACGGGACCATCGCGGGGGGCCGCGAATTCGAGACCGTCCAGGCCGTGTCCTATCGTCTGGCATGGCTGACCGAGACGCTTGGCGATGCGTCCCAGGCGAAAAGCTATCGGCTGGTCGGCACGATCCAGGTGTCGGCCGCCATGGGGGCCAACAGCCAGCTGGCGATCCGCAACAACATGGAACTTGGCGCCGGGAACTTTCTCAAGCTGGACCTTGCAGGGGCCGGTCCCGGAGAGATCGCCATCGACGAAACCTTCACGGTCGACGATGGCAGTGCGGCGGCACGCTATCTCGTCCTGTATCCGAATTTCAGCGCCGCGGGCGAAATCCTGCAGGTCTATGATTTCACGCTGGAGGAGCTTTCATGATCAAGATCCGGCTTCTGTCATCGGGAATGGCAGGCTCCAGCGTGACCGTACAGGCGGTGCAGGGGCCACGCAGCACCGATCCGCTGACCGTCGGCTTCTGGGGGCAACGGGTGCCGGCGATCGCGGCGGCCTGGGCCGCCGCACCCTATCGTCACGGCCATACCATCGCGGCCGCCGATATCGTCACTTCCGGCGATCCGGGGTTTCCCGAGGTGACGCTGGAAGCGGGTCTTGTGGTGGACGGTGCGGCCGTCACCCTGCCCTATACCGTGTCCGATGGCGAGGTCATCGCGGGCGTCGCGATGGGCACCCATGTCAGCGGCGACGTGGCGGAAACGACCGAAACGATCACGGTGACCTATACGCCGCCGGTGGCCGCCGGCGCCCTGCCGGATCTGCTCCTGACCGCCGAGACGCCCGTGACGGGGCTGGATCTTTCGGCCGATTTCACCGGGGAGGGCCTGTCCTTCGAACTGGCCCCGTCCTCTGCCGCGCTTCCGGCGGGCCTGACGCTGAGTGCCGCGGGCCTTCTGGAGGGGACGCCGGCGGCCGCCGCGACCGGGCAGAACATCATCCTGCGCGCAAGGAATAGCGGCGGAGAGGCCGATAGCGGGTTCACCGTGGACGTGCAGGAGTCCCTGCGCTCGGTCACGGTTCCCACGGTCCGGATCGCCATGCGCCGCTCTGCGCTGCGCACCGCGCCGGAACGGATCTTCTTCCAGGCGACGGTGGGCGGGTTCGACACCCAGCCCGCGGGGCAGGGCGAGGTCTATGACCCCCACTGGCACGACCTGATCTATGTCTGGGATTTCGGCGATGCGGGGGCGACCTTTACCGCGCCCGAGAACCTGCTTGACGACCACCGGGACGCGAACACCGCTTTCGGCCCCTATGTCGCCCATGTCTATGAGACGCCCGGCAGCTATACCGTGACCTGCAAGGTCTATGAGCCCGCCACCGGCAAATATGCCGAGACCCGGTACAGGATCGGCGAGGACGACAACGACCTGGCCGGCGACGGGGCCCCGGTGCGCGATCCGGAGGCGGTCTTCACCCTGCCCAATCACGCCACGCTGCCGACCGAGACCTGGTATATCGATGACACCTTGCCCGAGGACTACTGGGTGCACCGGGACGACCTGGCAACGGCGCAGGCCGCGCCGGGGGTGGGCGACGGTTGGTACCGCGTCCTCAACACGCTGCTGACGGCCAAGAACAGGCTGCCGGCGAACCGCGACAAGCATGCCCTGCGGATCATGCTGCCGCGCGACACGGTGCATGAGCTTGCAACCATGCAGCTTGTCGAAGCCTACCCCCACCTGCATCTTGTGGCGGGCCCCGGCAACGGGGCCGACCCGGTCATCGTCCACACCAATGCCCTGACCGGGCGGATGTTCGAACTGGGCAGTTTCGGCTCGCAGGACGGATCGGTGCTGCAGCGGGAATTCGCGCTTTACGGCATCGAATTGCGCGGGCCCTGGGACAGCACGACCGAGACCTTCAGCAGCGTCGGCGAAGAATACAAGTCGCCCGCGATCTCGACCGGGTACGGCTATACCGATACGGTGCTCGTCTCGAACTGCACGATCTCCGGTTTCGAGATGTGTTTCATGTGGCAGTGCTCCACCGCGCTCTACCCGTCGCAGGATCCGCCCTACGAGGCGCGGCAGGTCGGCGGCTGGTGCATCCACAACACCGTTGCCACGAACTGGCGCGACTATGTCATCTTCACCGATGGCGCCCGGGACTTCGCCTTTCTGGGCTGCCGGCTGGCCGACAGTCCCGACGCCCTGAGCGGCGGCGTGAAACATGGCTACAACGCCCCGACGAAAACCGGCGAGCTGGCATTCGACACCTATGAAGGGTACCACAACCAGCATTTCGTCCGGTTCAAGGCCTGCCGGGATGTCGTCATCGATGCCTGCGACATGTTCACGAACCGGGGCTGGTCGGGGCTGACCGATCCCGAATACCGGGCGATGCAGCCGGTTCTGCGCTGGAACCAGGATGGCCTGATCGGGGCGCGCGGCAACATCACCCGCTGCAGCATGGAGGGCGGCGGCGGCCTGGTGTCGGCGGGGGCGACGAACCACACCGCCGCGGGGTTCAAGAACAACGTCTCTCCGCAGAACGTGCTGTTCCATCACAACGTGATGGTCGGGTCCTGGCATTCGGCCAAGTTCTTCACGCTCGGGACGGGCGGGTTCACCATTCGCAACAACCTGGCCGTCTTCCCGGAAATCGCCGACCGGACAATTCTTCCCGCCGTCGCGTTCGTTCTGCTCGATGCCGATTATCTGGACAAGGAGGGCGCCAAGCTTCTGCCGGTCAAGGTCTACCACAACACCATCGTCAACCGCACGCCATACGGAGAGCCCGGCGCGGCCCCCGTCGCGGTGCATTACGACCCCGCGGCCTTTCCGCAGGTTGAGCAGGCCTACAACCTCCTGCTCAACCCCGATGCCGCGGGAAAATACCTCGACGATTTCGACACCGCCACGCTTCTGTGGACGCCCAGATACCAGGGGCCGAACTACCGGCACCGGATGGCCGAACATGTCCTGACCGCCGATGTCTCGCCGGGCGGCACGGTGGCGATCGACTATCCGCCGAATGTCACGCAGGCCATGGTGAACGGGGCGGGGTATCACCTGTTCACCTATGACAGCAACGCCGAATACGGGAACACGACCCATGCCTCGGTGACGGATTTCGGGGCAAGCCAGATCACGGTGCAGAACGACAACACCGCAGAGATCTGGCAGGCGGGGCATGTGCTGCGGGTCTATGTCGATATCGGCGGCAACCTTCTGCCCCCCGACAGCACCTGGGCGACCCCGGCGGATACGGTGGCGCTCTACGCGCCGACCCTCAGCGCAACCGATATCCTCGGGCAGGTCGTGGATATCGAGGACCACAAGGTCATCGACGACCTGACCGGCAAGGAGCGCCCGGCCTATCTGTCCCTGGGCGCGCTGGAAGTGCCCGACTGAGGGGGCGCCGGGACCGGCCCGCCTTTCGCGCGGCCGGTCTCAGCCCGCCGGGGACCAGGCGGGGGCGCGCTCGGCCTCGATCGCGGCGACGGCGCGGGTCTTGCCCTGCACCAGCGCGCGGCGCTGATAGGCACGGATGAACGCCGTAAGCTCGGGGTCGTCATGGCGGGCCGCCCCGCGCAGCATCGCCCCGAAATAGCCCTGCAGGATGGCCAGCCCGCCCAGCACATAGGGCCGCTGGCGCGACTTGTTGATCGCCGAGGCGATCAGGAACAGCGGATCGGTGCCCATGTAATATTGCCCGAAGCCGTGGCGCCGGCGCCCGGTGAAGATGCTTTTCTGGCTCGACCCCATGGGCCGCAGATGTTCGAAGCGCAATTCGGGGTCGTCCCAGCTGACCGGGGTCCAGCCCTTCATCCGCGCGGTGTGGCAGTCGATGGCATCCCACATCACCTCGTGCACGAACCCGCCGATCTGGCGGAAACAGGCGACCGAGAAGAACTTGGTCATGCCCAGCGAGAATTCGTTCGAGATCTCTTCGCTGACAAGCCTGCCGTCCTCGACGCGCATATAGGCCTTGCCCGAACAGGTGCCGATCCGGGGATTGGCCTCCATCCGGTCCATCAGGATCTCGAAATAGCGCGGCGGCAGATCCAGATCGAGGTCGAGCTTGCAGAGATAGGCATAGTCGTCCAGCGACACGGTTTCGAGCCCGGCATAGAACGCCTCGATCACGCCGGGGCCGACGGCCCGGTGGCCGCGGTCGGGTTTCTGCACGACGGAAATCCAGTCATGCCGGGCGGCATATTCGGCCAGGATGTCGGGCGTGGCGTCGGTGGAACCGTCATCGACGATCACCCATTTCGCGGGGCGTTCGGTCTGGGCGACCATGCTGTCAAGGGTGCGGCGCATGTACTGCGCCTCGTTCCGGCAGGGCGAGACGACGACATAGGCGCGCGGGGCGGGGGCGGACTGGGTCATGGCGCGGTTCTGCATGAGCACATCCCTTCTGACAAGCGGCACGGCCGGGCATGATTAAAAATCCCCCTGGCCCCCGCGGGGTCAGAAGAAACGCGGCGGCGGGGCCGGGCGCCCCGACAGCACCCAGTCATAGACCTTGCACACCTGTTCGGCCTTGCGGGCCCATGTGAAATGCGACGCGATCCGGGCGCGGGCGGCCGCGGCCATCGCGGGCAGGGCGGTGCGGTCGCGGGCCAGCGCCTCCAGCCGGTCGCGGAACCGCGAGACGGTCTCGGCCCGCGTGGCGATGGGGATCCGGATCCCGGTGTCGTCGGTCACCAGTTCGCCGGGCCCGGCATAGTCGGCCACGACCGGGACCACCCCCAGTGCCATCGCTTCCAGCACCACGCCGCCGCCGAATTCGCGGATCGAGGGAAACACCAGAAGGTGCGATTGCACGGCGACCTTCTGCACCTCGGTATGGGGCAGGTTGCCGTGGAAGGTGACGGCGCCGTCCAGCCCGTTGTCGCGGACCATGTCTTCCAGGCCTTGGCGCAGGGGGCCGTCGCCGATGATGTCGAGCGTCATGTGCCCCGCGGCCAGAAGCGGCAAGGCGGCCTCCAGCGCCATGTCGGGGCCCTTGTAGGGGACCAGCCGGCCGATGAAACAGCCCCGCAGCGGGCCGTCCGGCCGCTGTTCGGCCACAAGGTTGAACCGTTCCGGCGCGATCGCGTTCTCGGGGATATAGACGATGCGGTCGCGGCAGGCGCGGGGATATTCGCCGGCGGTGTGGTGCGAGCCCGCGATGATCGCCGCCGCCGCGCGCAGCATCCGCCGCCGCCCCGGCAGCATCTTGTAGATGCCCCGCACATAGGACAGCCATTCCCGCTCTCGCCGGCGTTCGGCATCGAACCCGGCCGGCCAGGGCACGCCGCCATTGATCGGCCCCATCACGAAGGGCACGCCGGCCGCGGCGCATTTCGCGGCCACCGGCGAGACCGAGGTCGGCCCCAGCGGCGTCACCCGGTGCACGATGTCATAGCGCCCCGCCCCGATATCGGGGCCGAACCGGCGCCACAGCAGATGTTCGAAATAGAAATAGGACAGGCTGGCCATCGCGGTGTTGATCGTCCAGCCCGTGCCCGTGCCCCCGCGCAGCAGCTTGGCCAGGCGCCAGAACGGGCGGGCGACCGCGTCGCTGTCGATCGCGGTGAAATCCTGCCCCTCGACCAGGCCTGCGCGCAGGAACGCATCGCGGTTGCGGATTTGCGTGACGATATGCACATCGGCCACCTGCCGCAGGGCCGCGGCCAGCGACCAGCCGACAAGCGGCACGCTGACCCATTCGGGATTGGCCGCTTCGGCGATGACCAGAACCCGCGGGCGGGGTGTTTCGGTCACGCGCCGTCTCCGGCGGGGCGGCGCAGCACCATGACCATGCTGTTGCGCAGGCGCGGGATTCGCGACAGCGGCTTGACCACCATCCAGGCGATCCGGGCGGGCAGGGTCGCGCCCTTGAACCCGTCCTCGTAATACTCTGCCAGTTCGACCTCGAACCCGGCATGCCCGGCCTGCCACAGCATCTGCTTCATCGTGTATTCATGCTGGTGGCCAAGCGCCATTCCCGGTTCGGGATAGCGGTAGATGCCGAGGATTTCCTTGCCCGCCATCATGTAGAGGATGTTGCGGATCCGGTGCCCGTTGGGCGTGGTCAGAAACAGCCGCCCGCCGGGGGCGATCAGCTTGGCGATCCGCTGCAGCACCAGATAGGGCGGCTGGGGGATATGCTCGATCACCTCGGTCAGGATGACAAGGTCAAGCCCCGTCACCGGCGGCGCCCCGTCCGAGAACAGGTCGAAGATGACGAAGCCCAGGCCAAGCTCCTCGACATCGGCGCGGGCCCGTTCGTTGACATCGCCCACCATCGCATCGAAGCCAAGCAGGCGCGCGGCCAGAACCGCCATGATCCCGCCCCCGATATCGAGCACCTTGCTGCCGGGCGGCAGCCCCAGCGCGTCGATCCGGCGGAACGCTTCCCAGAAGCGGGGCTTGCAGGCTTTGTAGTAGGACAGGTCCTCGACAAAGGTCCGCCCCTGGATGCTTTCGGCATAGACCCGGCTGAATTCCTTGTACGAAACAGAGGTCGTCGACTGGGGCATATGAAAAACCGAAAGTTGTGCGAGGAATCGAATTTCACCGCTACAAAGCCGGGAAAGCCGGAACAGGTCAAGCCGTGATCGCCGCCGGCCGGGACTGCCCGCCGCGGCTGAAACGAAGGCCGTTTTCAGGGCGGTTTGTTTCCGGCGGCCCGCCGGAAATACCCTGAAATGTAAAATTTAGGTCAGCAATCGCCCTACCGGATAGCTCTTTCACGGCCGATCTGGCATAGCTGCGGGACTGGTATGAATCGTATTTTCCAGGAAGATTTCATGGCTATCAGCATCCCGGGATCCTCGCAGCGTTCACAATCGGGACTGGCTCTCAACTGGGGACTGGTCTGGCTTCTCGTGGCCATTGCGGGGGCGGGGATCTTCTTCTGGGAAGGCATCGCGGCGATGCTGCATGCCTGGCAGCGCCCCGAATACAGCCACGGCCCCCTGATCCCGGTGCTGTCGGGGCTGATGTTCCTGCGCGAGCTGAAACAGTACCCGCCGCAGCCGGGGCCGAAATCGGACCGCTGGCCGGGGATGACCCTGATCGTCTTTGCCCTGCTTCTGGGCACGCTGGGGGCGTTCAGCGGCATTCCCGATTTCGTCGCCTATGGCCTGATCCTGTGGGTGGGCGGCATCCTGCTGATCAGCTTCGGCTGGCAGACCGGGCGGAATTTCTGGCCGCCGGTGCTGCATCTGGTCTACATGCTGCCGCTGCCGGGGACGATCTATTACAAGGTCTCCACCCATCTGCAGTTCTTCTCCTCCGAACTGGGGGTGTGGTTCCTGAAGCTTCTGTCGGTGCCGGTCTTCCTGGAAGGCAACATCATCGATCTGGGCGTGACCAAGATGCATGTGGCCGAGGCCTGTTCGGGGCTGCGCTACATGTTCCCGATCCTCAGCTTCTCCTACATCTTCGCGGTGCTCTATCAGGGGCCGAAATGGCACAAGGCGATCCTCTTGGTCTCGGCAGTGCCGATCGCGATCTTCATGAACTCGGTCCGGATCGCGCTGGCGGGCATCATCGTGCAGGTCTACGGGCTCGACTGGCTGGAAGGCTTCTCCCACTTCTTCGAGGGCTGGGTGATCTTCCTGTGCTCCATCATCATCCTGTTCGGGATGGCGCGGCTGATGCTGTTCCTGCATCCCAGCAAGATGTCCCTGGCCGAGGCGCTGGATCTCGACTCCCACGGGCTGGCCCCGCAATTCATGCGGCTGCGCCATGTCCGCCCGTCGGCGGCGCTGATCACCGCCGCGCTGGTCGTGCTGATGGCCGCAGGCTCGCTCAAGGTGCTGCCCGACCGCGGCAGCGTCGTGCCCGAGCGGGAAAGCTTTGTCCTGTTCCCGCGGCAACTGGGCGACTGGCACCAGTCCGGGCCGCGCCGGATCCTGTCCCCCAATATCGAGGAAGGCCTGGGGGCGGACGACTATCACGATGTCACGCTGGTCCGCAGCGGCGCCCCGACCCCGGTCAGCCTGTTCATGGCCTGGTACGAGGACCAGAGCCATGGCGGCGTGCACTCCCCCGAGGTCTGCCTGCCCGGGGCGGGCTGGGAAATCGCCTGGCTGGAACGCACCGACGTCGCCGAGGCGCTTGGCAGCGACACCCCCTTCAACATCAACCGCGCGATCATCCAGAAGGGTGAGGTGCGCATGATGGCCTATTACTGGTTCCAGCAGAAGGACCGCCGCATCGCGCTCGACTACGCCGCCAAGTTCTGGCTGATGATCGACGGGGTAAGAACCGGGCGGACCGACGGGGCCCTGATCCGGCTGACCACGCTGATCGGCCGCGGCGAAGACAATGACACCGCCGAGGCCCGCCTGATGGAGGTGCTGCGCGCCCTGAACGAACCCCTGCCGAGGTTCATCCCCGACGAGTAACGGCGCCGACGCGCAAGCGGCCCGGGGCAGGGGGCGCCGCAACCGGCACGGACATCCCGTGCCGGAAGATCGAAGGCGCCCGCCTTCGGGGCTGCGTTCAGCCCAGTTCCATGAACGCGGTCTGCCCGCTGCCATCGAGCAGGACGAGATACATTTCGTCCGCGGAATGGTCGAGGATGACGATGGCGTCCAGGGAGTCGTCCAGCCCCGTGAACTCGACGCTGTCGGGGGCGCCCCACAGAACGTCGACATCGATCAGCATGTGCCGGGCCGCGCCGCTGTCATAGGCCGACAGGTCGATTTCCAGAACGCCGGCCAGTTCGACCACCGACGGCTTGTCATAGCTGGCATCGTCCCAGTGCCCGCTGTCGAACTCCTGGATCGCCGAGAACCCGAGTTCGTCGCTTTCGAAGGCCAGAACGGCCCCGTCATCGATATTCAGATAGGCCCGGACCTCGCCCTCGCCGTCGAAGCCGACCTTGGCGTCCGACCCGACGATGCGCAGTTCGTGCCCGTCCTGGATCCACATGCTGCCGGCAAAGGTGGCCAGGACCGTCTCGCCGCCGCTGACGGTGATATCGGTGCCGCCCTTGAAGACGCTGGTGTTGACGAAGCGCCCGCCCGAGACGTCGATCTCCAGAAGGTCCGCATCCCAGTAGCCGTTCACGAAAAGCTGCCCGGCATTGGAGACCTCGATGACGGCGCCGGCCGACCCGACCACGGGGGACTTGTCCAGTTCAAGCAGTCCCTGCCCGACATAAAGCCGCCCCCCCGATCCGAAATCGAACCATGAAACGTCATGGGTCGTGCCGGAATAGATCACCCAGTTGCCGTTCAGGCGGATGCTGTCGCCGTCCTCCGGCACGACCTCGGTGCTCCAGTTCAGGCGGTTGTCCCAGCGCATGCCCTCGCCCAGATCGTTCGGGACGAAGACGTGTACCTGCCGGGTCTGGATGGTATCGGACACCCCGTCGAGGCCGAAGCCGGACTGGAAATAGTCGATGATCGTGTCGGCATCGGTGAGATCGAGATGGCTGCCCTCGGCCGCGGCCGCCTTCAGGGCGTCGGCCAGGTCGGAAATCGCGGCGGGGTACAGATCCAGCAGGGCCGCGGTGAACAGCTGGATCGTCGTGGAATCCAGCAGTTCGAGATCGAGGTCCTCGGTGTTGACGTCCCGCGCCGTCCGGCTGTCCTCATCATACAGATACGACCCGACCCAGTTATGGACGATCGTGTCGTCATAATAGAGCGTGCCGCCATTGTTGATGATCGCCGCATTGCTGGCCAGGCGCTCGGCGAATTCCTCGGCATTGTTGGGATCGGCCAGGTGGGTGATGATGTTGTCGAGGAAGGTCCCGAGCGTGCCGAGATTGCCCACGCCCGCGGTCAGGCCGCCGGTTGCGACCTCGGCGTATTTATGGGCCCCCGAGGTGATCAGGTTGTCGGTGAACAGCGTGTAGTTGCCCTCGGTCCCGCCGGTCCCGCCACCGATCAGAAGACCGATATTGTTGTCGATGAAGACATTGTCCTCGATGAACCCGCCAGAGCGGATCTGCGCCCCGTTGGCGGCCGCGCGCATCACGATGTTGTCGCGGAAGGTCACGTCGGAACAGTTGAACTGGATATATATGTTGTGGCTGTACATGCTCGGCGGTTGCCCGTACTCGGCCGAGCCCGAGACGTCATAGCCGTCTTCCCAACCGTTATGGTCGAAGAAGTTGTTCTCCAGCAGGATGCCGCTGCTGCCGTAGATGAACAGGCCGCTGATGCGGTCGTCATAGGCATCCCACGTATCGCCAAGCGCGGGGTCGGTGTCCACGACATCGACGATCCCGGAATTGCGCAAGGTGAAGCCGTCGACATTCTGCACGGTCAGCGATACGCCGTCGAACCACACATCGTCGAGCAGGACGTTTTCGCCCGTCAAGATGGTGACGGGGGCGGAAATGCCCTGGATGACCAGGTTGGTCACCGGCCCGTTCAACCCGTTGATCGGGCTGGTCAGGACCGGGTCGTCCCCCGTTCCGTAGGACCCGATATAGAGCGGATGGAGGGGGGATTCCCCCTCGACGGTCCGGTTCAGCAGGTCGCCCATGTCGTCATATTCATAGCCGCATTCGAAAAGCAGCCAGTGCGATGCCGTATCGTAATGCGTCGGATCGGTATAGGTCTCCCAGACCAGGCGCCCGGCCTCCTGGTCCAGCGCCATCGTGGCCGACGCGCCGTATTCGGGATGCTGCCGCAGGAACCACGCGTTGACCGACTCCACCGGTATGTTTTCAAGCTCTGCGATGTCCTCCAGGCTCAACGCGTCCTCGCTGCCCGACACGTAGATCTTGCGGTGATTTTCCCCCGCTTCCACGATGACGTTGTCGTCTTCGTCGGTGGCCAGCATATAGGTCTCGCCCAGCCCCCAGCCGCCGTCCTGCGGGCCGGCCTCGACATCGATGCCCAGGTCGATCACTTCGCTGCTGCCGTCCCGGTAGGTCACCTCGACCGTCGCGACAAGATCGTCCGTGGCGGTCGTCCCGGTCAGCACCAGCGCGAGGGAGTTGTCGGGGTTGACGGTGAGGTTGCCGTATTCCGGCAGCGCAAGCACCGTGACATCGGCGATATCCGACTGGGGCAGTTCAAGGGTCGTCACCCGCCCCGACAGCGCCTCGAAGGTGACATCGGCGGCGTCGAGTTCGGCACTGTCCGTCAGCGTGGCCAGCCCCGCCGGGGCAACCGCCACGGGCAGCGCCTCTTCGACCGCCGCGTCCAGTTGCAGATCGACGCTGGCCGCCTCTGCCGATGGCGAAACCGCCTGATCTTCGGCGTCCTCGGCCGGCGTGTCGGCGCTGTCCTCGGCCGGATCCTCTTCGTCCGGCACGGTCTCGAGCGTCGGGGTCAGGGTGTCGCCGATCAACTCGAACGGGCTTTCCTCATCCAGCCCCGCCACCGGCGAAATCGAATCGACGATCGACTGGGGCAGGGGCTGTGCAGGCCCGAAAATCGTTTCGAAGTCCTTGCCTTCCAGAACGGAAAGTTGATATACTATCGCATCAGAGGAAAGTGTATCTCGTTCGTAACTCACAGTAAAACACCCTCTAGAGTTCCAATCTCCGATGGTTGTGGTTGCCATCGGCCCTTCTCTTGTTGAAAAGGGAAACCATCTGAACAGGCCGCGAGTCAACCAAGCCCTGTTAACCTTTATTAATTTTCGACTAAAATAGTGGGACGTTTCCCCTTTGTACCCGATTTTGTCGGCTACATTCCGCCAAACCCCATCTTCTGGCGTCAAAACATGGGCTCCACGCGCATCGGGCCTGTCATTCGTCACCCGCCGATCTTCGGCGCGGCCCGGGGCGCAGACGCCCCCGGACCGGGCCTGAACCGGGCTGGCCCTGTCGATGCGGGGGCGGGGAATCACGCCGAACAATCTTGCGACTCACCGGGGCGAGGCCCGATCTCGGCGCCTTCTTCGGGGTCTGGGCGGGCGCGGATCGGGGTCTGGCGGGCCGCAAGACCCGTCTGGGGGGCCCCAAAGGCCGGGTCGCGGCCGGAACTGAGGCAAAATTACGCCGGATTCCACCTGAGGCAGAAACAAGAACGTTCTGTGTCCGTGAAGTGAATTGAATCGGGCGGCGGAATATGGTCTACGGTTAAGCAATCTTTATCCGAGGGTATGGACATGACTCTTTCAGCAAAATCACTCCTGCTTGCCGCAGGTCTTCTGGTTCCGTTCGGCGCCTCTGCCGCCACGATTTCGATTATCGACAACTTCGACGGGACGTCTCAGCGCGTCTCCGCCAACCCGAGCCCGGGCCTCGTGAGTTCCTCCGAAGTCGCTGACGGCACGGTGATCGGCGGCTACCGCGACATGTATGTGACGACGACGCCCCCGTCGCTCGACACCACCGACCTGCGTGTCGAGGGCGGCTATGCCAGCTTCTCGAACAACACCTTCACCAGCGGCCTTGGCGTGCTTGTCTATGACGGGCTCGACAGCGATGCGGTGGGCGTCAACACGACCGGTCTGGGCGGTATCGACCTTCTGGCCGGGAACAGCCTGTCGGACACCTACTTCTTCTTCAACGTCGTGGCCGCCGATGACGTGGCCGACGTGACGATCACGGTCTACGACATGGTCGGCGGTGTTTCGACCTACACCGAAACGCTGGCCCCCGGGTTCGACCCGTACCTGTATTTCGACCTGTTCACCGGCACCGCCGATTTCAGCAATGTCGGCGCGCTCGTCTTCGAGATCGAGTCGATCAACACCGCCTTTGACGGCGCGCTGGACTCGATCACCGTGGAATCGGTTCCGCTGCCGGCCTCTGCGCTGCTTCTGGCTGGGGCCCTTGGCGGGCTCGGCCTGGCCCGGTCGCGCCGCAAGAGCTGACGACCCTGTCCCCCACGGGGGACAGCCCGGTCATCCCATCGAAAAACGAAAGGCCCGCAGTCAATCTGCGGGCCTTTTCGTTGGTGCGTTTCGTTTCCGGCACCCGGAGCACGCCCCAACAGGGCGCGCGGGCCGTGATCTCAGGATCGCGCCTGCCGGGCGGCGTGCCGCAGCGCCCGGCGTTCCCGGAACGCCTCGAACAGGGCATCGGGCAGTTCCGTGCCGTACCATTGCGGCGTGGCGGGGGCAAAGTCGTGCTGGCGCGCCAATTCCGCGATCCGCGCGGCTTCGGCAAGGCTCAGCGCGCTTCCGATGCTGTAATCGCCCTCTTCCCCGGCCAGCGCCAGAAGCATGGTCTCGCCAAGGCAGCCCCAGCAGATCCCGTCCGGCAGGACCTGCGACGGCCCCAGATTCAGGTCGAAGGGCGGTTTCACCAGCCCCCCGTCAAAGGCGATCACGCCGCAATCCGACAGATCCCGCTGCACCACGTTCGGCGGCCGCGCGATGTCGCAGACGATGGTCCCGGGGGCCAGCGCGAGCGGATCGACAAGGCTGTCGGTGCCGCTGGTCGCCACCACGACGACATCGCTGCGCGAAAGCGCCCGGTCGAGATCGGTGGTCCAGTCCAGGGGCGCGTCGTCCTCCAGCGCCGCGAACGCGTCCCGCACCCGCTCCGCCCCGCCGGTCTTGTCGCAGTCCAGCTGCATCTGCTCGCACAGCGCGTGGATCCGGGTGACCACCGATTGCCGATAGGGCACGAAATGGGGATGGCCGTCGAAACCGATGCCGCAGATCTCATCGGCCACACGCCGCAGGAAGGTCGGGGCATGGGGGTTGGAGGGGTTGCCCACAAGGGTCAGCCCGCGCACCTGCGAGGCCAGCATCAGCGACACCAGACGGCCGATCGCCCCGGAGGCCCCGACCACCGCCACGTTCAGATCCGCCAGATCCAGGCCCGCCTTCGTCACCACCTGGGCCAGCCCCTGAACCGTGATGACCGATGTCAGCGTGTTGCCGCTCGTGATCGAGGCATCGCGATCGGTGACCGCCGCGCCGCCCCGCGTGACGATCGAGGTGAAGGCCCCCAGCCCGATCCGGGAAATCCCGTCCCGCCGGGCCATGTCGATGGCCTGCCCGATCATGGCGACGGCCCGTTTGCGTTCCCGGCCCATCATGTCCTCGGGCAGCAGGGGCAGCGAGATCAGGCACCCTTCCGCCCGCGCGCCCCTGGGCGACGCGACATTGGGCACCGGGAAGGCATAGCCCGGCCCGACCTGTTTCGCCCAGCCCCGGAAGGCATCCATATGCGTCTCGTCCGCCTGGCGCAGCGACGGCTCGCACCGATAGATGTCTTCCATTTGCGTAAAATGCACGAGAAAGGCGAATTTCGTCGGATCGCCCGTCGCCTCGATGGCCCCGGCGGGCTGCGTCAGGGCGGCCGCCCGCTCCGCCAGCGGGGCAGGCGGGGCATCGAGGATATGGCGGACAAGGGCGTATCCGTCGCGCCGGGCCAGCACCTCGCAGACCTCGGCCAGGGCATCGACGGCGCGGTCAAGCTCCGCCCGGCCCGCGGTCAGGGCCGGTTGCAGCCGCAGCGTGCGCGTGTCGTTGAACATCGGCGCCGTCACCAGGCCGCAGACATTCATCAGATACGAACTGACAAAGGCGGTCGTGCCGCCATTCAGGCTGGCATAGGCCAGAATCGCCGACTCCCCCCCGTCATGCAGGGGGTGGAATTCCACGGCATTCATATAGCCGCGGCCGCGCACCTCGCGGATCACGCCGGGATAACGGTCCTGCACCTCCCGCAGGCGGGTGCGCAGATATTCACCGTTCTCGCGCACCTGCGCGACCAGCCGGCCCTCTTCCGCGGTCAGCAGATCCAGCGCGCGGCAGGCGACATGGGCGGCAAGGTTGCCATTGGCAAAGGTCGAACTGTGCAACAGGCCAAAGCGGTCGTCCCAGGCCGAGGGCCGGACGATACAGGCCCCGATGGGCATCATCCCCCCGCCAAGCGCCTTGGACAGAAGCAGCATGTCGGGCGGTTCGGGCAGGGTCGAACAGCAGAACAGCTCTCCGGTCCGGCCAAGCCCGGTCTGGATCTCGTCGACGACGCTCAGCACGTCATGGGCGCGGCAAAGCGCGATCGCCCCCTCAAGATAGCCCTCGGGGGGCAGGATCACGCCGCCCTCGCCCTGGATCGGTTCGACCAGGAAGGCCGCGATCTCGCCCGCGCCGTCGCGCAGGGCGGTTTCCAGCGCGGCCAGATCGCCGAACGGGATATAGTCGAACCCCTCGCTCGGGGCGAAGAAATCCTGCTGGTAAAGCGGCTTTCCCGTGGCCGACAGCGCGCCCAGCGTCTTGCCGTGAAACCCGTTCGTGGTGGACAGGATCCGCTTGCGCCCGGTGCGCGCGCGCGCCAGCTTGATCGCGGCCTCCACGGTTTCGGCGCCGCTATTGGCAAAGACCGATAGCGACAGATCGCCCGGCGCAAGCTCGGCCAGTTTCCCGGCCAGCCGTTCGGCCTCTGGCGGGTGGAAGGGTTGCATCAGGATCGGCAGGCTGCTGTCCCGAAAGGCCGTCATCGCCTCCCACAGCTCAGGCGGGTTGTGACCGAAGGGCAAGGCCCCGTACTGGGACAGGAAGTCGAGATACTCGCGCCCGTCCTCACCCTGCAGATAGGATCCCCGCCCCTGCACGATCCGGGTGTCGAGTCCGAAAAGCGTCATGAGACCCGACCGTGTCGGATTGAGTGCTGTCATGATGTGATACCTTCGATGCCAGGAGCGCTATCCCGATTGCGAAATGACCGGTCATGCTCAGGCCGGTCCGGTCGCCACCTGCCACCGGTATGGTTAAAAAAGCCGTCACAAGGTAAATGACCTCTCATTTACAAATCCGCTGAAGATCAACGAGTCAAGCTTTCCATGGGGTATTCGGCGGATGGGCGCGCACCATCCCCGCCCCAGGGCGCCGGATGCGTCATTTCCCGCCGCCCGGGGCATCGGGCGCATAAAAGGGGGGCCATCGCGGCCCCGGCGGTTCGGGCAAAGGGGCCGGTTTGCGTGCGAAAATCGGCGATCATACCGGTTTCAAAGGAAAACTCGGGCCCCCGGCTTGCGCGGGGCCCCCGGGGGCTGCAACGACCGCCGGCCATCCCGCCGATCCCCGGGACCGCCCGTCAAAGACGGTGCGTTGCCCTGACCGGCCCCGGGATCGACCCCGGTGTTTTCACATAATCTTGATTCCGGGTTTTTTCACGATGGCGCCGCGACACGCCCTGGACGGGCGTCATGGGGGCCGGACATCGCCCCCGCACGGGGCGCCCGGGCCGGTCGTGGCCCGGCGGCCGGGGTCAGACGCCCCCGGCGTCCTTCTCGCCGTGGCGATAGGCGTTCAGCACGGTGCCCAGCACGTTGGTCTGTTCCCCAAGCTCACGCTCGCAGGTGTCGAACTGGGCATAGCGGGTGTCGTCGGACCGGGCGACGATCAGCGCGCAGTCGACATTCTTGACGAAGGCCCGGGTGTCGTCGTTCACCAGCACCGAGGGCAGGTCGAAGATCATCACGTCGGGTTTGTAGACAGCCTCGATCTGGTCGAGCACCGTGGCGGTTTCCTCGGCCAGCAAGAGCTGCGAGGGGTCGGGTTCGGACCGGTTGGCCATCGAGACCGCGACATTGCCGCGATAGCACTGCGCCTGATCGGCGAAAAGCGTATCGCCCTTCAGCACCTCGCCGATGCTGTGGCGGGGCCGCGTCTGGAAGAACTGGTGCACGCTGGGATCGCGCAGGTCGAGATCGAACAGCATCGAGCACATGTCCTGCTGCCGCCCGAGGCTGAGCGCGAGGTTGCAGGCGATGGTGGTCTTGCCCGCCCGCGGCATCGGCGAGGTCACCGCAAGCCGCTTCCAGCCATTCTGGCGCATCTGCAACAGGACCTTGGTGCGCAGGATGTCGAAGGGCGCCGCCTGGGTGCCGGCCTGCCGGGTGAAGACGAGGTTCTGCACAAGGTGCTTTTCGTCCACCTCGAAGCTTGGCAAGGCGGCCCACAATTCGGGAATGCTGGTGGGGGGATGGTCGGCCGGCAGCACCCGCTCGGTCGGGGCGGAGCGCACATGTTCGGCACGGGTCTGGCGGGCTTTCTCGAGCGCGGCCTGCAGTTTTTCCATTGTATTCTTCCCGTTATGTCCGTGGCGTCAGCCAAGCCCGATCTGGTCGAGGCCCTTCTCGACCAGAAGTTCCAGCGGCAGGTAGAACGTATCCACATACCACAGCGCCGCCGGCACGATGATCAGCACCGCCAGCGTGGCCGTGACAAGCCCGGTGCGGCGCAGGAATTTCTCGCGCTGGCTTTCCATGTAGGGGATCGTGGTGATCGGGGTGATGTCGAACCGGCCCGTCAGTTCCGCGGGCGAGCGGATGTTGCGGTTCAGCGTCTCCAGCAGCATGAAATAGCCCGCCGCAAGGCCCGCGCCCGCGGCCACCGCAAGGATCGCGATCTTGATCCGCTCGGGCCCGCTGGGCAGTTGCGGGATCGAGGCGTTCTCGATGACCGAGATGCGCTGCCCCTGGGAGGTGGTCTCGACCCGCTCGCTCATCTGCGCTTCGTTGAGATTGTCGACCGCGCCGTTGTAACGGCTCTGGATCGCGTCGTAATCGCGTTCCAGCGCGGCCAGCTGGATGCCGTTGGCGGCACTTTTCGCGATCGCGGCCTGCAGCGCCTCGATTTCCTCGCTCGCATCGGCGATCTGGTCGTCGAGAGAGGCGATCCGGGTGTCGACCTGGGCCAGCGTCGCCTGCAACAGCGCCTGTTCGCCGGTCACGTTCTGACCGTCGCCGCTGGCGCTATCCTGGTTCTGTTCCAGAACGATCTTTTCAAGCCGGTCCACCAGCGATTGCAGGCGCACCATCTTGGGGTTGGTGTCGGAATAGACCGATTTGGCGTTTTCCAGGTCGCGCCGCGCCGCGATAAGCTGTTTTTCCTCGGGGCTCAGATCCTGTTCCTGGTCCAGCCCGCTCCGGATCGAGCCGGTGGATTCGAAGATGCGCACGATCTCCTCGCGCTGGGTGACCAGATCCTTGCGGTCCCGCTCCAGCCCGGTCAGGCGTTCCTGCAACAGCGTCAGCCGGCCCAGCCGGTAGGACTGGTCCTCGGGCAGGGCGGCGGAATTTTCCGACTTGAAGGTCGCGATGGCCGCGCTCTGGCGGTCGAGATCCTGGCCCAGCCGTTCGACCTCCTGCTGGAAGAACTGCAGCGTGCCCTCCGCGCGCGACATGCGGAAATCGACATTCTCTTCCAGAACCAGCGTGACATATTCGTTGACCACATCCGCGGCGGTCCGCGGCGTCCGGGCCTCGAACGAGATCGTCATCAGCGTTGCCAGGTTGCGGCCCGCCGAACGGGTGATCCGGGTCTGCTTCTGCATCGCCTCGACGATTTCGTCGGGCTCCATGTTGGCGAGGTCGGGGAAGACCTGGAACTTGCGCGCGATGTCGATCAGATTGGCCCGCGTCAGCAGTTTCTGCTCGATGATCTGAAGCTGTTCCTCGGCCTCGGTCTGCACGGTGGAGAACACCATCGTCTCGGGGATCTTCGGCGCCTCGACCAGAAGCCGGGCCTCTGTCGAATAGGTGTCGGGCAGGCGCAGGGCATAGGCGATGCCAAGCCCCGAGACCAGAAGCGCCAGCAGCATCATCACCGGCAGGCGGCGCAGGAACAGCGCCCAGTAGAAACGAAGATCGAAGTTCATTCGGCAGCCTTCCCGAAACGGTCGGTATCGATGGGGTTGGTCAGGACAAGCGGGTCTTCCAACGGTTTCAGGATCAGCCCGTCCCGGACCAGTTCGCGAATTGTCTCGGCCCCGACCTGGGTGTCCCCGGAGCTGGACGCATAGACCAGGGCCAGATCGCACAGCTTGTTGACGACCCGGGGGATGCCGCCGGATTCGTCGAAGATATGCCGCGTCGCCATCAGCGAGAATTCCTCGCCGGTGCCGCCCGCATGGCGCAGCCGGTGGGCGATGTATTCCCGCGTCGTGGCCAGGTCCATCGGCTCGATATGATAGACGGCGGACACCCGCTGGGCGAACTGGCGCAGCGAGGGCTGGCGGATCACGTCGCGCAACTCCGGCTGGCCGACGAGGATGATCTGCAACAGCTCGTCCTTGCCGGAGTTGATGTTGATCAGCATCCGCAGCTCTTCCAGCGTCTCGGTCGAGAGGTTCTGCGCCTCGTCCACGATCAACAGCACATGCCGCCCCGCACCGTATTCGGCGATCACGAATTCCTGGAAGGTCTGGAACAGGGTGACATAGTCGGCGCCCTCGGGCGCGGCCACGT
Source organism: Rhodovulum sp. P5 (assembly GCF_002079305.1). Lineage (NCBI taxonomy): Bacteria > Pseudomonadati > Pseudomonadota > Alphaproteobacteria > Rhodobacterales > Paracoccaceae > Rhodovulum > Rhodovulum sp. P5. The sequence goes on along the minus strand of NZ_CP015043.1, from coordinate 12,011 downwards.
CAAGCGCGTTCAGCACCCAGCGGAGCAGATCCCCGCGCCCGCCCTGGGCGTTGGAGATCAGGCCGACGGTGACGTTGGCCTCCATCTGGCCCAGCAGATGCTGGATCAGCGTGGTCTTGCCGGCCCCGACCTCGCCGGTGACCACCGTCAGCGGCGCACGCGACATGATCCCGTATTCCAGGATCGTGAAGGCGCGGCTGTGCGCCTTCGACCAGAACAGGAAATCGGGATCGGGCAAAAGCGAGAACGGACGTTCCCGAAAACCGAAATACTCGTTGTAGAGGGCGGAGCTCATGGCGTGCTCGTCTCTTCTTCGCGTTTCGTTTCAATGCGGGGCAGCGCGACAGAGGCGCACGAATACAAAGACATTTATATACGACCTGCGGTAGTGGGAAGACAGGGTATTATCAAGGCATTCTTAACGGGCCTGCCCCGGCGCTGTCCCGGACCCCGCCGGTCACGCGCAATCAATTTACGTTGCCCCCCGGTGATTCGCAGCGGCCTTTGCCAATTGCGGCGAAAACCGCGCATTTCCGTTTCCCGCCCACAAACGGTGGCCCGGCGCCGGGCGGGATTGTCCCCCCGGGCCGCGCGGCGCCCGATCCGGACCGGCGGGGCGGCGGGCGGCCTCTCCCTTTGTGCCAAAGCGCCGGGCAGAACAACTCTGCGTGGTCCGGGCCTTGCGGCGCTTGCGTGACGGGGAAAAATCGGCCATCGACATGCCTGTCAAAAAAATCCCTTTCCGACGCCCAAGCGGAGGAGCTTGTGTCATGCGTATTCAGAACCGCCTTTCCCCCACCATTGTCCTGCTGTCGGCCACCCTGGCGCTGTCGGCCTGTCAGTCCGTCGAGGAGCGGGCGGACAAGTATTACCAGGATGCGCTGACCCTGATTTCAGAGGGCGACATCGACCGCGCCATCGTGGAGCTGCGCAACGCGCTGCAACTGGAGGACGGCCACCGGGAGGCGCGCCTGACGCTGGCGGATCTGAACGAGCAGCGCGGCAATCTTCAGGGCGTCTACCGGCAATATCTGCGCCTGGCCGAATTCTATCCCGACGATCTGGATGTGCGCCTGAAGCTGGCCGAGATGGCCTTCCTCGGCGGCAATCGCGACGAGCTTGAGCGCCATGTCGCGAAGATCGAGGAACTGGCCCCCGACGATCCCCGCGCCCGGGTTCTTGTCGCGGCCCGCGCCTATACCGCGGCGGTGGCCGACAACGATGCCGCCGCCCGGCGCGAGGCCGCCCGCACCGTGGCCGAGCTGATGGCCGACCAGCCCGACAGCATCGTGCTGCATGCGGTGCAGATCGACGACGACCTGCGCGAGGCGAACTATTCCGGCGCGCTGGCCGGCATCGACTGGATGATCGCCAACGACCCCGACAACCTGCGCTATTACCAGCAGCGGCTGCAGGTGCTGGCCCAGCTTGGCGACCGGGCCGGGATCGAGGCCCAGCTTGGCGACATGGTCGAGAAGTTCCCCGACAATCAGGCGAACAAGGCGATGTTGTTGCGCTTCTACCTGTCGGAAGACCGTCTCGACGATGCCGAGGCCTTCCTGCGCAGCCTGGCCGCGGCGGCCCCCCTCGACAAGGCGGGCCCGACGATCGACCTGATCCGCTTCCTGTCGGAACGGCGCAGCATCGAGGCCGCCCAGGCGGAAATCGCCAAGGCGATCGCCGAACGGCCCGACCCGGTGCCGTTCCAGGTGCTGGACGCCGGTCTCGACTTCCAGGCGGGCAAGCGGGACCAGGCCGTTGCCACCCTGCAATCGGTGCTGGCCACGGCCGAACCGTCCGACCAGACCCGCCATATCAAGGTCACGCTCGCCCGGATGCTGAGCTCCATGGGCAACGAGGTCGGCGCCCGCACCCTGGTCGAGGAAGTGCTGGCCGAGGATCCCACCCAGGTGGAGGCGCTGAAGATGCAGGCGGTCTGGCTGACCGCCGCCGACGATACCGACGGCGCGATCAACGCGTTGCGCACCGCGATTGACCAGGACGGCGAGGACGCGCAGGCGATGAGCCTGATGGCAGAGGCCTATGCCCGCGCCGGCAAGCCCGACCTGGCGCGCGACTTCCTGTCCCGCGCGGTGGAGGCCTCGCGCAACGCCCCGGCCGAAAGCATCCGCTATGCCCGTCTGCTGATCGGCGAGGAACGCTATCTGCCCGCCGAGGACGTGCTGATTTCCGCCCTGCGGCTGGCGCCGCAGAACCCCGAACTGCTGACGACGCTGGGCGGGCTCTATCTGAAGATGGAAGATTACGGCCGCGCCCAGAGCGTCGCCGACGCGCTGCGCCGGCTTGGCACCGATGCCTCGGTCCAGGCCGCCAACCAGATCGAGGCCGAACGGCTCAACCGCCAGAGCGGCGCGGGCGACGCCATCGCCTATCTGGAGGAACTGGCCGACGGCGCGGATGCGACCTTTGCCTCCAAGCTCACGCTGCTGAGGGCGCGCCTTGCCACCGGCGATATCGACGGCGCGCTGAAACTGGCCGAGCAGCTGAAGGCCGAGGATCCCGACAACCCCGCGCTCGACTTCATCCTGGGCGCGACGCAAGCCGCCAGCGGCGATCTCGATGCGGCCGAGGAAACCTACAAGGACCTGCTGGAAACCGACCAGACGCGGCCGCAGGTCTGGCTGGAACTGGTCCGGCTTTATCAGCGGCAGGGCTATCGCGACGCGGCCAAGTCCACCGTCGACGATGCGCTGGCCAACATGCCCGACGACCCCAAGCTGCTTTGGGCCAAGGCGTCGTTTTTGGAACAGGACGGCGATGTCGACGGTGCCATCGCCATCTACGAGACGCTGTATGAGCGCAATTCCCGCTCTGCGGTGATCGCCAACAACCTTGCCAGCCTGCTGTCCTCGCACCGGTCCGACCCCGAAAGCCTGGAACGGGCCTGGACCATCGCACGCCGCTTTGCCGATACCGAGATCCCGGCGATGCAGGACACCTATGGCTGGATCCTGCATCTGCGCGGCGACAGCGCGGGCGCCCTGCCCTATCTGGAGGCCGCGGCCGAGGGTCTGAAGACCAACCCGCTGGTGCTTTATCACCTGGGCAAGGTCTATGTGGCGCTCGACCGTCCGGCCGAGGCCCGGCCCCGGTTCGAACAGGCGATCCAGCTGGCCGGCCCGGCCGACCGCAGCCCCGAGATCACCGAGGCGCGCCAACTGGCCCAGACCCTGCCCGACACCGATACCCCGGCCCCGGCGGAAAACTGACCGCCAGAGGGGCCGGTTCGGGCCGGGTGCGTCCATCGGGCGTGACTGGGAGACTACACTCGGACTTACATCCGGCCCCGAATGCCATTATGCGCTTTCCTTGACCGGCCGGGCCGGGGACAATGCCGCAAAATATGGCAGGAAGGCAGATACATCATGGCGCTTTTTCTGAAACGTATCGTTGCGGGCCTGATGCTGGTCCTTGCGGCCGCCGCCGCGCAAGCCCAGGAACAGTACCGCGTGAAGCCCGGAGATGTGCTGAGCGTCGAGGTGCTTGAGGACAACAGCCTCAACCGCTCGCTCGTGGTGCTGCCCGATGGCCGCATCAGCTTCCCCTTCGCCGGTTCGCTCGTCGCTGCCGGCCGGACCGTGGGGCAGATCGAATCCGCCATCACCTCGGCGATTTCCGGCAATTTCACGATCACGCCCAACGTGTTCGTCGCGGTGCAGCCCGCAACCGACGACGGGTCGGCGGCGGATGGCTATCTGGGGCCGGTGATCAATGTCTACTTCCTGGGCGAGGTCGGCACGCCGGGCCTGCGCGAGGTCGAGAAGGGCACCACCTTCCTGCAGGCGCTGTCGCTGGGCGGCGGGCTGACCAACTTTGCCGCGACCAAGCGGATCCAGCTGCGCCGGGCCGATCCCAAGACCGGGGCCCAGAAGGTCTATCAGATCGACTATCACGCGATCATGCGCGGGGCGACGATGGCCCGTGACATCACCCTTCGGGACGGCGACGTGATCCTCGTCCCCGAACGGCGCCTGTTCGAGTGATCCGATGAGGCGCCATTCCATGACCGGCCCCGCCCGGGCGGGGCTGCGACGGGGGCTCGCTGCGGCGGGCCTTCTTGTCGTCTTTGCCCAGCCCGGACCGGCCCAGCAGACCGGCGCCAACACCGCCACGCTGACGCTGACCCCGGGGATGACCTGGGATGGCGGAACCGATACCGAGGACACCGCCCGCGCCGCGCTGGGGCTGGGCTTCTCGATGATCCGGCAGAGCCGGAGTTCCTATTTCACCTTCAGCGCCAGCGGCCAGGCGGAATGGGGCGAGACCAACGCCTCCAGCCCCACCAGCAATTTCACCGACCGGGCGCTGCGGCTCGGCTATGGCCGGGATTCGCGCGATACCAAGTTCGACCTCGCCTTCGGCTATCGCCAGGGCGACATCGACGACCTGACGCTGAGCATTCCGCTGACCCAGGACGTGGTGGTGATCGACGGCGGCACGGTGGAAACCTATACCGGCACCGCGGCGCTGGAATTCGGCCGCACCGCGCGGTTCGGCGGCACGCTGGAACTGGGCTATGGCGCGACGGTCTATTCCGACACCCAGCGCACCGATCTCGACGACCGGGAAACCGCCTCGGCCGCGGCGACGCTGCGCTTCGACATCGACGACCGGATCGGCGCCCGGCTGGTCACCAGCCTGTCGCGCAGCGATCGCGACAACAACGGACAGGACACCGATCGCACGGCCATCGGGGCGGGGCTCGTGCTTGGGGTCACCAAGACGCTGACCGCCGAGATCGAGGCCGGCCGGTCGGAGGTCATCACCGGCTATGGCCCCGGCACCGACAGCAAGGCGGTGGGGGGCTATTACACGCTGTCCTTTACCGAAACGCGGCCCGACGGCGCGATCACCGGCAGCCTGAAATCGGACCTCAACGACAGCGGGGAGCGGCGCGACACCGCCCGCCTTGCCCGCCGTTTCGAATTGCCGGCCGGCACCTTCCTGGCCGGCATCGGCGCCAGCCAGGGCGAAAACGACAACCTGCGCCCGCTTTACGATCTGATCTGGCGCCGGGAACTGCCCCGCGCCGCATTGTCGGCCAGCTTTGCCCAGGGCTTCACCACCAGCAGCGACGGGGACGAGGCCCTGAACAGCCGCCTGAACCTGACCTATCTGCAGGAACTCTCGCCCGAGGCGAGCGTGCAGGCGGGCCTCATGCTGGCCGCGACCGATTATGTCGGGGCCGGGGTCGACGATACGCAGCGGGTCGATCTGAGCCTGGCCTACCGGCACCGGCTGACCCGTGACTGGGACGCGATCGGCAGCTATGCGCACAGCTTCTCCCGCGACCGGGGCGGCGACGAGGAGGAAAGCGGAACCGTCTTCCTCGGCCTGGAGAAAAGCTTCCGGTGGCGGTACTGACGCGCAGGCACTGGCTGCTTTACGGGCTCATCGCGCTTTGCACCGTGATCGAGGCCGCGCTGTCGCTGGCCGATGCGGGGCTGATCGGGCCGTCCCGGCTGCGCCAGCTTGCCTATGACTATGGCGGGTTCTGGCCCGGGCTTCTGAACGACTGGAAGCCCAACTATGCCGCGCAACCCTATGCGATGTTCTTCACCTACGGGTTCCTGCATGGCGGGCCGGTGCATCTGGCCGTGAACATGGTCACGCTGTGGTCGCTGGGGCGCGCGGTGCTCGACCGGGTGGGCACGCGCGGCTTTGCCGTGCTTTATGCCGGCGCGATCCTGGGCGGCGCGGCGGGGTTTGCGCTTCTCGCCTCCGACCTGCGGCCGATGGTGGGGGCGTCGGGGGCCCTGTTCGGGCTGGCGGGCGGCATCCTCGCCTGGGCCTATGTCGACCGCTATACCTATGACGAGGGGCTCTGGCCCGTGGGGCGCGCGGTGTTGCTTCTGGCGGGGCTGAACCTGGTTCTGTGGTGGGCGATGGGCGGGCACCTGGCGTGGGAGACCCATCTGGGCGGGTTCCTGGCCGGCTGGGTGCTGGCGCTTCTGGTCGATCCCCGGCCGCTGGCCGCCCTGCCGCCAGAGACCGCCGGGGACGACACCGGCGAGAGTGGCGACGACGGCGCCACCCGGCCCTGAACCGGCCGGACCCGCGGCACGGGGCGCGTTATTTCAGATAGCGGACGGTCTTGCCGTCGATCCTGCGCTGTGCCCCCTGCGCCAGGGATGGCACGCCCAGCCTGCTGGCCGCGAAGACAAGCAGCGCATCGCGCAGGCCGTATCGTTCGATCCGCCGCGACAGCACAAGGCGCCGGTTGTTCAGCCGCAGCGCCAGCCGGCCCAACCGCCCCGGCGCGCGCGCCGGATAGCCGCTGGGCGCATAACCCGCCTGCGCCAGAAGCCCGCCGACCTTGTGCTCGACCAGCCCGACCTCTCTGGCGGTCATCTTGCGCTTCCACTGGGCCACAAGGCTGGGGTCGGGGCTGGAATAGGTGCTGGTCTCGTCATATTGCAGCATCCCGGGGACGAATTCGATCCCGATGAAATCGCACAGCTTGCGCAGGGTCGCTTCGGGGGCGTTGATCAGGTCCTCGTAAGAGATCTGGATCACCTGCTCCGGTTTCAGCGTCCCGCACAGGGCCTGCCAGCCGGTTTCGGTATCGATCCAGTGATCGACGCCGTAATAGACCGTTCCGGCCCAGCCCATCCCGATGCTGGAGCGGGCCACATCCCGGGGATCGCGCACCAGGTGGATGATCCGCATGTCCGGATAGACCTCCAGCAGCCGGTCCAGATGCCGGTGCAGCATCAGAACCGCGGTCTGGTCCGCCCCGGCGATGCGGTCGATCAGGGCGTCGGGCGTCAGGTCTGCCAGCGGGCGGTCGGGATAGAGATCGCGATGGTCGCGATAGATGCGGTCGTTTTCCAGCGCTTCCGCGTCATAGCCGGGCCGGGCCCCGTCGAAAACGACATGGTCGAACAGGAAATCGGTTTCCCCGGGGCAGGACAGCGCCGGATGCCCGTCCAGCATCAGCCGCAGCAACGTCGTGCCGGAGCGCAAGGCCCCGTAAACCGCCACCGATCTTGACGTAACTGAGGTCATGTCCGTTCCTCCGGTGCCTTCTTGCGGAATCCGTCGCCCTCTCTATACCGGCATTTTCCGCCGGAAGAAGCCCGCCGGACGATCATGGTTGCCGCCGCGCCCGGCCCCGTTTGCGGGGTGCAGGACCGCAACATCGGGCCCCGGCTGCAAATTTTCGCCTCGTACTCCGGCCATGTTCCGCTAGAGATACGCGCAAGCATCCGCCTGGGACCGCAACCGTGAAACGCATCCTCGACCTGATCCCCCAGAAAAGCTCTCTCGGGGCGCGCGCGATGAGCGCGGGGGGCTGGCATCTGGCGATGACCATCGTCCAGCGACTGTTCAGCCTGATCTCGAACCTGATCATGACCCGGCTGCTGATGCCCGAAGCCTTCGGCATGCTGGCGCTGGCCGCCGCGGTGATGACGGCGGTGACCCTGTTCACCGATATCGGCATCAACCGCTCGATCATGCGCGAAATCGACGGGGCCGATGACCGGTTCCTGCGCGTGGCCTGGGTCGTCAAGGTGTTGCGCGGCATCGTCATCGGGGCGGGCATCCTCGCGGCGGGCATCGGCCTGTGGCTTCTGCCAGAGGGTCTGTTCCCGCCCGATTCCGTCTATGCCCAGCCGGAAATGCCGGGCGTCATCGCCATGATCGCGATCTCGCCGATCCTTGACGGGCTGGCCTCGACCTCGCGCGAACTGGTGATGCGGCGGCTGGAAAACCGCCGCCTTGTGCTGTTGCGCATCGTGGCCCAGCTTTGCGTGATCCCGACGATGATCGGCGCGGCCCAGATCAGCCCCACGGTCTGGGCGCTGATGGCGGGGATGCTGCTTGGCAACCTGCTGAACTGCGTCTTCACCCATCTGTTCCTGCCCGGGCCGCGGATGCGGTTCGAATGGGATGGCGAAATCGCCGCGCGGCTGTGGCAGTTCGGCAAATGGCTGCTGCTGTCCTCGGCGCTGACCTTCGTGGCGCTCAACGCCGACAAGCTGATCCTCGGCGGCCTGCTGGAGGCGACGCTGTTCGGGATCTACGTCATCGCCCAGATCTGGGTGGAATCGGGCCGGGTCCTGTTGAACCAGCTCAATTCCTACGTGACCTTCCCGGTCGTGGCCGAGGTGATGCGCTCGCGCCCCGACGAGGTCGCCCGGCTTTACCGCAAGGTCCAGACCGCGGTCGATTTCTTCTGTTTCAGCGGCTTCCTGGTGGCGTTCCTGCTGGGCCCCTGGCTGATCGACACGCTGTATACCGAGGAATATCACGAGGCCGGGCGCTATCTGCAGCTGCTGTCGCCGGTCTTCCTGATCATGCGCTATGACAGCCTGGGCAACCTGGTTCTCAACAGCGGCGACAGCCGGGCGGTGATGCTGATCTCGGCCCAGCGGGCGGCGGCGATCTGCGTGTTCCTGCCCCTGGGCTACAGGTTCTTCGGGATCGAGGGGGCCATCCTGGCCGCGGTGACCAGCCCCGGCCTTGCCGTGCCCTATATCCTGAGCAAGACCCGCCATATCCTGGGACAGCGGCAGACCGTTTTTGACGCGGCGATTTTCGGGCTGTCCCTGGTGGCCCTGGGGGCGATCTTTGCACTTCTGTAACCGCGGATCTGGCACAGGGGACCTGACGCCCCCCCTGCCCCGGCATCCGCGTCGCCCCGCGGCGCGGACCGGGGCCGCCGTCCGGGCCCGTCCCGATCACGATGCCCATTCCGCCCGACACGCGACCCGAAGCAACGATTGAGACCCGATATGCCCCTTCTGACCGGTTTCCTCCTGCTTGTTGCCGAACTTGGCGGCGCGGGCCTCGTCTACAAGCTGATCGTGGAATCCCATTGCCATGCCAGCTATCCGCTCGTGCTCTGCCAGGCGTCCAGCGGCCTGATCATCTCGACCTATTGCCTTGTCGCCGCCTTCGCGCTGTTTGCGATGTTCAACCGCGATGCCCTGCGGCAACTGTTCCGCACGGCGGGCCAGAACCTCTGGCCCCTGGCGGTCAACGGGCTGGGCGCGGTGCTGATGCTGTCGCCGCTGGTGCTGCTGCGGGGCACCCCCGGCACCGTCGCACCGACCCCGGGATTTGCGCTCTGGGCCGGGGGGACCGCAGTGATGCTCTTGTCGCTGTGCCTGTGGCTGGCCCCGCCCCGGGCCTGGTGGCAGCTTGCGCGGGACAACCGGTGGACCCTGCTGCCCGTGCTTGTCGGCGGTTTCCTGACGCCGCTTCTGGCGATCCAGGTGCGCTCGGTCTGGCGGCTGGAAACACTGGCCACGGCGACCTTCGATATCGTGACATGGATCGTCCGGACGCTGGGCTATGACGTCATCTCCAACCCCGCAAACAAGGAAATCGGCACCGAGGCGTTCTCGATCTCGATCGCGCCGGCCTGTTCGGGCATCGAGGGCATCGCCCTGGTGGTGCTTTTCGTGACGCTCTACCTGTTCCTCTTCCGCCACGATCTGCGGTTTCCCCGGGTCCTGCTGCTCTACCCGCTGGGGATCGCGGCCTCCATGACCTTCAATGTGGTGCGGATCGCGCTGCTTCTGATCATCGGGCTGGAGGGCAATTCCGCGCTGGCCGTTGGCGGGTTCCACAGCCATGCGGGCTGGCTTTTGTTCACCCTGATCGCGCTGGGGATCATCGCCCTTGCGCAAACCGTGCCCGCGCTCAAGCGGAACGGGCCGGCCGCCGCCGCGCCGGCCCGCCCCCCTGCCCCGGCCCTGCCGTTCTGGCGCGACCCGGCGGTGGCGCGGATCCTGCCCTTCGCGGTCTTCATGCTGAGCGCGCTGATCGTCTCCACGATTTCGCAGGCGCCGGGGATGCTCTATCCCGGCCGGGTTCTGCTGGTGGCCGCGGTGGTGGCCGGCTTCTTGCCGGTCTATCGCCGGCTGGCCTGGCGGGCCGATCCCGTGGCGCTGGCCGCGGGGGCCGTGATCGGGCTTTACTGGGTCCTGATCCCCGTCGCCCCGACGGACACCCCGCCCTATGGCGCGCTGTCGGGCGGGCTTTTGATCGGCTGGTTCATCTTCAGGGGGCTGGGCACGGTGGTTCTGGTGCCGCTGGTCGAGGAGCTGTTCTTCCGCGACTACCTGGAAGAGCGGCTGCGGCTCGGCTCCGGCCGGCTCTGGACGGTTCTGGCGGCGGTTGTCTCGGCGGGGCTGTTCGCCGCGCTGCACGACCGCTGGGCCGAGGCGTTCGTCGCGGGGCTCATCTTCTCGGCGGTCATGCGCCGCAGGGGCAATGTCACCGACCCGATCCTGGCCCATGCCACGGCCAATGCCATCGTCTATGGCACCGCCGTCGCCACCGGGAACCTCGCGATCATCTGAGACCCCCGGCCCGTTTGGCCGGCTGCGTGGCCGGATATGTGACCGGGGGGACCGGCCCCAACGGGCAACGCCCGGGTCGTCAGGCCGGGCCGGTCTGAAACGCGCTCAGGACAAGGGATCGGGGCGCACCGCATCGCCCGCCTGTCCCGCGAACAGCCGCGCCAGCCGCGACGCCTCGACCGAGATATCGAAATCGGCGACCACCTTCGCGCGCCCGGCCGCGCCCATCCGCGCCCGCAGGTCCGGATCGGCGGCCAGTTTGCGGATCGCCGCGATCAGGCTGTCACGGTCGCCCGGCGGCACGATCAGGCCGCTTTCGCCCTGCGCCACCAGCTCCCCCACCCCGGCGACCTGGGTCGCGATCACCGGCTTGGCGCTGGCGAACGCCTCCATCAGCACCACCGGCACGCCCTCGGCGAAACTCGGCAGCACGCAGATATCGGTGCCTTGCATGGCCCCGGCGACCTCGTCCTGGGACAGGTAGCCGGTAAAGGTCACGCGGTCGCCCAGTGGCGCGGCCGCCTCTTCCAGCCGGGCACGGTCGGGGCCGTCGCCCACCAGCACCAGCCGCAGACCGGGGATCTCGGGGGCAAGCTCCGCCAGCGCCTCCAGCAGGACCCGCAGCCCCTTGACCGGCGCCAGCCGCCCCACGAACAGCAGCCGGATCTCGCCCTCGGCCCGGGGCGGGATCGGCGGCCCCGGCGGCGTTTCGTAAAGCGCGGGCCGGACCCCGCAATGGATGATCCGGATCTTCTCCCAATGGGCGGGGTCGGAAAAGAACATGATCTGGCTGCGCGCGTAATACGAAATCGTCGAGACGAAATCGGCCCGCGCGACCTTTTCGTCCAGCCGCCAGCGGAAGGGTTCGAACAGGTCCGCCGGCCCGTGCAGGGTAAAGCTGAAGCGGATCGCGGTCATCTCGGCCACCAGCATCGCGACGGTGCAGTTGCCCACCACGAAATGGCTGTGCACATGGCCCACCCCCTGCCGTTCCAGATGGCGGGCCAGGATCGCGGCCTCGATGAAATAGATGATCTGGTACAGCATCGCCCGCGGCCCCGGCCCGCTGGTGGCCAGCGCCAGCTTCAGCGCGGCCAGCGCCCGGCGCGGCCGGCGGGCCAGCCAGACCAGCGAGGCCGCGAACCGCAGCGGGTTGCGCGCCGCGGCCAGCACGTTGAAAGTGGTCTCCGCCATCGCCTTTTCCGACGCGCCGGGATGCTGCACCGGCGGGGTCTTGCGGATCGAACAGGTCAGAACCTCTGCCCCCAGCGCGCGCAATTCCTCGATCTCGCGGGTGATGAAGGTCAGCGAGGCTTCGGGAAACTGCCCGACCAGATAGGCGATGCGCGGCAGGGCGCCGGCCTGCGCGGCGGGGGCGGTTTTGGCCCGGTTCATCGGTGTCATCTCCATTGTCATGCCCCCTTGCCGGTGATCCCCTGCACCAGCCGCGGCAGAAACGCGGGCCGTGCAAGGGGGCGATAGTCGCGCCCCGCGCGGGTGCGGTCGGGCATCGGGGCGGGGTCGAACCGGTGCACCGGCGTGTGGCTGGCGCCATCGGGCCCGGCGGCCTGAATGGCCAGCGTCAGTTCGGTCAGGTGCAGCGTGAACTCGGCCGAGGGGAAATGCGGCCGCCCCGCACGGATCGCCTCGGCCAGTTCCGCCAGACCTGCGCATTTG
>NZ_CP015042.1 GCF_002079305.1 Rhodovulum sp. P5 | reverse complement strand
CAGCAGAACATTCAGCAGCCCAATCCTGTCTTTACAAGGCGCACCTGTTCGCAGATGGGTAAAGGCGTCTGTGAATCCAGTGGCCTCATCCACTTCCAGAAGCAGATCGGTGATGCGGATATCTGGAAGTTGGCGATAGAGATCAAGGACGAGCTCTTCCGCCTCTTCAGGTACGGCTGTTGTCAGTCGTTCGATCTTGAGCGCACCATTCTCGATAGACCCGCCGGGGATGGCTCCGTGTCTGGCAGCACCTGCCAAACGGTTCAGGCCGTCGGTGATCCGCATCTTCCGATTTGAAAGCCAAGTGGCCGGATCAAGAGGCATGCTCAATCTAGAGATGGCAGGAACGGCTGAGATTGGCACAAGGGCCTGTTTCAAATCAGCGTAGCGCTTTGAATGTTGCAGCCAGATATCCCCGGATCGGAAGGCATCGCGCAGATGAAACAGTACTGCGACCTCCCAGATGCGGTGGTCACCATCCGACTGAGATTTTAGGTGCCGGTGCCATTTGGAGTTTTTCCGCAGAAAACCCGCTGCTCTGTTTGTGCTGTAACTGTGACTACTAATGGATTGCACTGCATCCATTAGCGCGGCAGCCACCGGAGCAGCTCTGATATCCAGCGCTTTCAGCATTCGCGGAGTATAGCGCCGGAACCGACGATAGCCGTGTACAACGTGAGCCAGCGGGTCCGCTGCCATGGTGTTGGTTAACTGTGCTGATGTCGCCACCAGCTCCTCCAGGACCGACCATCCAGGTGTGTCCGAAACGGCGGTTTCGAGGGAAACACCATCGCTATGTGCAGCAAGCAAGGCGGTTCCCAACTCGGTGAAAGAGCGCAGAGTTTGTTGGACAGCGGCCTTTGCGTCGTTAACGCGGGTATCACACAATCTCTTGGCATCGCGCCATGTCTTTCCAACGATCCGATCATGGGTTTCGACAAGGGCATCAGATATAGCCGCCTGCCATTCCACGGCGCAGACTGCCAGAATGGCCAGCCGCCGGTCACTGGAAATGTCCCGCAACCCGTCCGCAAAATACCGTTCACCCTGTCTGCGTAACCGGGCAATCCGATGAGGAGGCACCTCATTCAAAGTTCCGGTCGGAATTCCGAGCGCCTGCAAGAATTCCAGCCGATCCAGAAGGCGACTGGCACCAGCCGAATTCTGCCCGATCTCAAACTGACGCAGCCAGACAAATCGGCTGACCCGCTCATCGACCAGTTCCGTCAGCAGTGAATCCAGTTGGGCTTGCTTGGTTTCACTGAGACGTTCCGCAATACGGCTGTCGATCTTCCGTTCTGCGGCAACCAGGGCATCAGCGCAAAGCCGTTCGACAACGGAGACACCGGGCAGGATTGTTTGCGTCTGGCGGCAATGCTCCACGAGCCGCCGAGCCAAATCCAAATTTGATCGTGCTGTTTCCGCTTCCCGTACCAACCATGTTTTCAGATCACGTGCCCCCTGACCCGAGAACATTTTGTAGCCGTAAATCTCTCGCAGATCGGCAAGGTGTTCGCGTCGGGTTTCGGCACGGTGCGCGTAATCCGTCAAGTCGTCAGGCGCAATGCCGAGCTGTGCCGCCAGAAACTCGGTAATCTCGGATGGAATGACTTCACCCGGCTGCAAGAGCCGACCCGGATAGCGGAAGACGCAGAGTTGTAAAGCAAACCCGAAGCGATTGTGTGCCCGGCGGCGGGATCGAATGTGGTCGATGTCATCATCAGCCAGCATGTAGTGCCGCAACAAGGTTGCTTCATCGGTTGGCAGATCAAACAACGCTGCCCGCTGTCGGTCGCTCAAAATTTGGCGTCTTGGCAATTCTAATTCCTGTTTGAGGGGTGGCGGGCTTGTCCGTAAGGGGATCGATCAGCGGACAATTTCTCGCCGTGGCAACCCTTCAACAAAACTGGCTCAAAGCGTGTCTCATATAAATGGTACGATATAAATTGCAATGAAGGGGCCTTATTCGTACAGTTCGGCCATGACCACCACACTTATCGGATACGCCCGCTGCTCCACCGACAGCCAAGACCTAACCGCGCAGAAACAAGCGCTGGAAAATCTCGGCGTGGCACCGGATCGCATTTACACGGATCATGGCTTGACCGGCACCAATCGCGCTCGTCCTGGTCTGGATCAGGCCATTGCAGCCGTGCGGGAAGGTGACACGCTGGTTGTACCTAAACTCGACCGGCTGGCCCGCTCTGTTCCAGATGCTCGCACCATAGCCGACCAGCTTCAGGACAAAGGCGTCAAGCTCGCCCTCGGCGCATCAGTCTACGATCCAACCGATCCAATGGGTAAAATGTTCTTCAACATCCTGGCCACCTTCGCCGAGTTCGAGGCGGACCTGATCCGCATGCGAACCCGAGAAGGCATGGCTACCGCCCGCGCCAAAGGTAAACTGCGCGGCAAACAACCCAAGCTATCTGAGAAGCAACAGCGCGAACTTTGCCGTATGCACGCTACCGGCGATTACTCCATCAGCGATCTGGCTGAAGTATTCTCCGTGTCACGGCCAACCGTTTACAGAACTCTGAATAGAAACCAAACTTAGTGCATGTCCGACCGTTCATCGCGGCATCACAAACTTCCCCTGACAGAGCGCAAGATCATTCCAATGCCAATCATGCCGAATATTGTGCCAAACACGGCTTCGCTGGCTTTCTGAAAGCGCACATACAGTTGCCTGATGCCGCCCACGGAAAACAGCAGTCCATATCCGCCGTAAATTGCGAAGAGGATGAGAGACGAACCACAGGCGAACAAAATCAGCAGTGACAAGGAAGTTGTTTGACCGCCGACGAAAGTGGAAAGTGACGCCCACAGCAGGGCAACTTTAGGATTTGTCGCTGTTACCACAAGCCCGTACCGAACATCTCGCCAAGTGCCTTCCCCTTTCTGAGGGGTAATTTCACCAGGAGCGCCTGTTACAGCTGCACGCCATCCCTTGTAGCCAAGCCAGCCCAGATAAAGGCCACCAACCACTCCCAAAACTCTAAGTAATACAGGAAACGTTTCGAACAGGGTCCCAAACCCCAATGCGGTCAGCATCGCCCAGCCAAACCCTCCAAGCGCGATGCCAAAGGCAACTAACAGGGCCGACCCTCTCCCCGACCCAAGACCGCGTGAGGCAACGGCTACCATATTGGGGCCAGGAGAAATTGCAGCGGCGGCGAGTGCAGCCCACGCCGCAAAGATTGTGAATATGGCCTCGTTCATTTCGCCACCCCCTCAATAGTATGATGCCGCACGGAATCCGCAGGAGCCTGATCGCGCTCTGAAAGGCCGTAGTCACGCGCAACTTTAGCAACCCGCAGTCGATAGTTCTGAAACACCCCTGAGCGCCCTTCTGATTGTGCAAAGCGGTGCTGTTCCAGCCTTCGCCACTCGGCAATCGCCTCCTCGTCGCGCCAAAAGGACAGTGACAAAATGCGCCCTTTATGGGTTAGGGATTGGAACCGTTCGATAGAGATGAAGCCGTCGATTTCGTCCAGAAGCGGGCGCAACTCAGCCGCAATATCAAGATACCTTTGCTGCTGTCCTGGTGCTGGTTCCACTTCGAATATGACGGCGATCATTTCTGCGCCCCATGCGGGGCAGACGCCAATTTAAGAAACGTCCTATCTTCGCGCAGCAGAAACTTCTCTTTCTGAGCAAATTCATAGTTTTCCTTGCCAAGTGGATCATTTGCTAACCGTGTGCGGTAGGCTTCGTATTCGGCCAGTGATGGGATGTTGTAGATCCCATAAGCCAGCGTGCTCGACCCTTCTTGCGGTGCGTAATACCCAACCAGATCTGCGCCACATCGCGGGATAGCTTGGCCCCAGTTGCGGGCATATTGTTCAAACTGCTCTATTTTCGTTGGATCAATGTGATAACGGATGACACAGGTCAGCATGGTGGTCCTCATTTATGATTTGCCTCAAATCTAACGCATTGCCAGACTGAAATGCTTCGACTACGGTCGAACTATGAAAGATGGCCCAGACATAGCCCGCATTGCCGCGCTGATCGGTGATCCCGCCCGTGCGAACATGCTGACAGCCTTAATGAGCGGAAAAGCCCTAACGGCGACCGAATTATCTCAGGAAGCAGGAATTACCCTGCAAACCGCCAGCTCGCATCTGGCGAAGCTGGACGAGGGCGGCCTGCTGATGCCACGCAAACAAGGACGTCACAAATACTTCTCACTGGCAAATGATGAGGTGGCCCATGTTCTCGAAGCCCTGATGGGGCTGGCTGCCGGATCAGGACATTTGCGAACCCGAACAGGGCCACGTGATGAGGAACTTCGGAAGGCGCGCGTGTGCTACAACCACCTCGCAGGCCATATGGGCATACAGATGTATGACAGCTTTCTGCGCCAGGGTTTCCTCGACATGAGCGCTGATGGCCTTACTTTGACGAAAACGGGCGCGAGCTTTGTCCGCGATTTTGGAATTGATCTGAATGCGCTCACGGCGAAGAAATCTCCCCTTTGCCGGGAGTGCCTGGATTGGAGTGAGCGCCGATCACACCTTGCAGGTAGCCTTGGTCGTGCGCTGCTCACTCAGATGGAAAACCTGAGCTGGGCAAAACGTATTCCAGAAAACCGGATTGTGCGTTTCACGAAGGCAGGACAGACAGAGTTTGACGCTACATTCCAACTTTAGAAGCTGAAAGCGTCACTGATGAGTGCTTAACGTACTATCCTGCCCCCTACCGGACCAGACCCCAAGAGCTTGTCACAGAAAGCGACGATCTCCTTCTTGCTCGACGAGGCCAGCGTCACCGCCTCCTGGGCGAGACCCAGATCCTCGCCGAGGATCTTCAGGAGCCAGGCCTTCTTGAAGCGGTTGAAGAGCGCCGCATTCGGCGTCCAATGCGCCCGGATGTCGGGCATGATCTCGATCTCGAAGTCATGCATCAGGCTGTCGCGCTGGCGGTTCCGTGCGAAGCAGGACTGCGTCGTGCTGGCGGTCGCATAGGCGACGAGCTTGGCCTTCTCCCCTGCCTCCAGCGCGCGGAACGCCGCGAACTGATCGGCAGGGGACCGGCTGTCGTCTAGCCACGAGAGGTCGAGCGCATCATGCGCCGCCGCCACCTGCTCGAGCGAGGTCTCGTCGATCTCGTCCATCTTGGCATGGCTGCGGTATTCCTTGCGTGCCTCGATCCTGATCGCCTGCGTGACACTCATGCCGCTGGCCAGAACATCACTGACCAGCTTGAAGAGCGTCAGATCGAGCGTGGCCTCCGGATGCAGCGCCATCGCGGCGCCAAGGGCCATGGCCCGCTCGGTTTTAAGGTCCTCGGCCAGCGAGGCCGGGTAGGTGATTTCGCCAGCGTCGGGGGCCTCCTCTCCGGTGGTGTTGGTCGAGGAACTGGGCGCGCCCTCTTCTTTCACGATGTCCTCGGGGCGCACGAGGCCCACATGGAGCGTGATCTGCCCACCCTGCCACGACGCGATCACGCCTGCGCGGGCAAGGTCCTCAGCGCTGTAGGCCTCCTGCAGGTCGCGGGCTTCATCTTCCAAGGCGTCCACGCGGTCGTAGAGCGCATTGTAGGCATCGTCTTCGAGCCCCTCATCCTCCATCTGTAGCTGCAGTTGCTCGAGCCCGGCGGTGATCTCATCGATGCGCTTCTGGGCGGTCTCATCTGGCTCGATCGGGCCGGGATAGACCCGGCCGTAGTCGGCCATGGTCGCGTAATCATAGCGCACCATTGCATCGGCCCAAGCAAAGCCCAGCCTCATACGGGCCTCTTCGGCGGCGGCCCTAAGCTTCTCGAGCAGGATGGTTTCGACCAGCGCGGCATTCTCGAGCACCGAATGCTCTTCCAGCAGATCGGCCGCGATCGCTCCGCCGCGGGCCTCATACTCCGCCCGCACGAAGGCCCCGATATCGTCGCTGACCTGGACGCCGCGGGACTTGAGCGCCTGGCGGACGGTGTAGGCCTGCAGGTAGCTATCTTCCTTGGTGAGCGCCTCGAAGACCTCGCGCTGCACCTCCTGGCTCGGATGGTCGGCAAAGGCTTTCATCGTGTCGAGCGTGATCGTCTTGGCCCGGGCTGCGGCGCGAATGTCGGGGTGGATCAGGCCATAGCGCAACCGGCCTTTCACGGCGGCCACCGTGGTGCCGAAGGTCTTTGCGATGGTCTCGGGCGACTAGCCGTCGACCTCCATCATCCGCGCGAAGGCTTCGAACTCGTCGATCGCGTTCATGGGGGCCTGGGTGACGTTCTCGGCGAGCGACAGGGCCGTGGTGACGTCGCAATCGTCCGGCACAAGACGGCAGTCGATCTTGGTCTTCGCGGTGAAGCCTTTCGCGGCCTTGTCGGCGGCCAGCTCGTTCAGCGCGGCATGACGGCGGCCACCGGCAAGCACGGCGTATTTGCCGTCGAGTTTCTGGACGAGGAGCGGCTGCAGGAGACCCAGCACAGCGATGCTGGCCTTCAGATGCGCGATGTTCTCGGAGTCATAGGTTTCGGGCGAGTTCCTGCGCACGTTGGCGGGGTGTGCAGTCAGATCGCCGATGGCGATAGAAACGGGTTTGAAACTTGCAGTCATGGGATGTCCTTCTCGGTGGGCAAGATGCGGCCCGCGCGCTTGCGTGTGACCAATCCCCGGGTTCGGGGATCACAACGACAGAAGGCCCGCTTTG
Source organism: Rhodovulum sp. P5 (assembly GCF_002079305.1). Taxonomy (NCBI): domain Bacteria; kingdom Pseudomonadati; phylum Pseudomonadota; class Alphaproteobacteria; order Rhodobacterales; family Paracoccaceae; genus Rhodovulum; species Rhodovulum sp. P5. Next base: position 46,698 of record NZ_CP015042.1, on the reverse strand, counting down.
CCTTTTGGGGGGCAGCGGGCCTTCATCGTCTGGGATGTCAGTGGGAGGGGTCCCCTGCCCTTCTACCAGTCGCGCGCCAGCATGATGGTCAGCACGCGCGTGGTGGTGGCGGGATTGTCCGGGGTCTCGGCGCCGTAGCGGAAATCCGAGTCTGCCTCATAGAGATCAATTTTCCAGAACACAGTCTCGCCCCGGATCTCGACCGCCCCGAAATCATGCCAGCCTTCGGGATCATTCTCGGGCTCGAACGTGTCGAACGCCCCTGCGGCTTTCACCGCCTCGGCCATGAAGCCGTCACCGGCCTCCATAAGCGAGCGGGTCACATGCATCCGGCCCTGGATGGGCTGCTCGGGCGGCACTCCGAGGCAGGCGAGCTTGCGAAACGCGTCGTTCTGCGCTGCGATCACACTCGGATCAGGGCGGTCTGCCTGGGTTTGTGCGGTGATGGTCATGGGGCATTCCTCTGTGAAGTTGAAACACCCAATCCAAAGCCCACTTTTCCTTTTCTCTTCTACGGGGCACCAGACTAAACCTACCCGACCCGACAGTTAACAGTGTCCGCCGTGCGGACGAGGCTAACCTTCCGAATGAACCACCGTCAGTTCAAGTCATCAAGCAATTCCAAGCCGGCCGCCAGATCGGCAACCACACGGGCATCTTGTGCCCGCAGTTGGTCTGCCTTCCTGTCGCCGCCGACACCCAAAAATTCCAACCCAAGGTTCCTCGCCGTGAATAGGTCCCACAAACCATCTCCGACCGACAGAACCCGATCCAAATCAGAAATGGAATGCCTGCTCCGCGCACTCTCGATTGAGGCCGCGACAATATCTTCCCTCGTTTGGTATTCGGATGCCGTGACGAGTAGATCAAGATCAACCGGGCAGGCAAGAGCATCCAGTTTGCGCAATGCGCCGTATCGAAAGCTCCCGGTTGCGAAACAAGCAACCCATTGGGTCTGCTCCAGTGCTGATAGAAATGCGGAGCTCCCGGGGATCTCCAGGATTGGATGGGCGCAGATCGTATTGTCCAACGCCAGCCGGTACTGTGCCTCCACCCCATCCATGTCCGGGTGGCCATCGAACCCGGCTTCCTCCCAGGCTTCCTGAACTATCGCGCTGTCAGAATGGTGCTTGTAGGAGGCCCAGTCCGTCCGCAGCGCAGGGAATGGAAAACTGCGCAAGGCAGCTTCGAAAGCAGCTTGGTGAGGCGCAACGCTGTCGGTCAGTGTGCCGTCGATATCGAAGACGATGACGGAGGTTTTCTTAGGTGGCATGGTGTCCTCGCTCAGGTTTCCCGCACCCTATGTTGACCTGATTGGAGAATGGGGTCACTTTTCTCTCAACCGGGTCAAATGAAGTTTCGAAAATGCTTGGATCATCTTCAGCGGACCATCTGCAGATTTTGCCTGCTACTATTGTCAGTCTCAGCAAGACCTATGCTGACGGCTATGTCTCTCAACGCCACCAGCACACACGCGTCCAAATCATGCACGCCATCTCCGGGCTGATGCTTGCCGAAACGACTGGCGCAAACTGGGCTGTGCCCGCCGGCTATGGGCTGATCATTCCCCCAGAGACCCCGCATCAAACCCGTATGGTTGGCGAGGTTGAGCTGCGTTCCATCTACATTTCCGTGGCGGATCAGGTGGCCGGGTCCCGGCCCCCCTGCAGGATCATCGCTATGTCCGAGTTGATGTCGGCTCTAGTGCTGCGCTTGTGCCAGATGGACAATCGAGACGACGGTACGGGCAGGGTATCCTACCTAACGCAATTCATCCTTCTGGAGCTTGCAGATGCGCCGGACGCCCCGCTGGCCTTGCCGTTTCCGCACAGTGACGGGCTTCGCGACGTCTGTTCAAGGTTGCTGGCCGATCCCTCAATTTATCATGGCATCGATCACTGGGCCGAACAATGCGGCATGAGCCGAAGCACATTCACGCGAGCATTCCGGCGCGAGACGGGTCTTAGCTTCGACGCCTGGAGACAACGGCTGCGTTGCCAGGCGGCACGTGAGTACATGGCCCGTGGGGTAAGCTTGGCACGCGTCGCACAAGCAGTTGGATACACTTCGCCTTACACATTGAAACGAGTGTTGGAGAAGCTTGGGTAAGAGCCACCTGCTAAGAGTGCTTTGCCGCATTAGAATCGTCAGGCGGCCTGGGCGCCCTCCCCTGTCCTACCCGCCTCCGATCTGGCGATCAGATAGTCGCAGGCACGCTGCGCATCTGCTGCGTGCTTGAAGATCGCACCCTTGTCCGAGCGAAGGACCCGTAATTATCGCGAGAACGGCATAATGCGGAGGAGAATTTCGTAGCCCGTTTGATTTCAATGTGTTGGATAGGGGTGCTGTCGCCCTTGCTGCGCATTATTTGAGACTGGAGGTTCCCTTGGTTGACCCAACAAACCAAGGAAAACCAAATGTCATCATCGAAACCTGAGGAGCTTTCGAAGCTTCGCGACACCCTGCACCGGCAGCGTTACAGCCTGACGGTCATTCACAATTATTGCCTCTATGCCGGTCAATTCCTCGCTTATCTGGAGGAGCACGCGATTGACCTGCGCGACGTCACCCCGGACTTTGTCGCCGAATACTTGCGCCACGCAGTCCGGCAGTTTCAACGGGACCGCGGGCGCGCACCAGGGTCCAGTTGGGCATCGATCCCGCGGTCGGGCATTCATGCCTTGCTGCGCTCCGCTTTGCCAGAATGGCCGCCAGCGCCGCCTGCCGCAAACGAAGCAGAGCGCGTCGCCCGCGAGACCTGCGACCAGTATGAGCAATGGCTAAGGGTCGAACGCGGCCTGGCAGAACCTTCGATCAAGGCGCTGATGTGGGAAGCGCGTCATTTTTGCAAATGGTTCGTCCAGCGGTACGAAAAAGTCGGTCTTGCCGATCTGAGCGTGCGCGACGTCGATGCTTACATGGATATCAGGGCGCCGGGATTGACTCGCAAATCGCTCAAGGACGTGGCCGAACGGTTGCGCGGCTTCCTGCGCCATCTACACCGGGGCAAGTTGCATCCGGATGACCTCTCGGGTCATGTGATTGCCCCGCTCCTCTACGCCTACGAGGGCATTCCGTCGATCCTGACTGCGGATCAGATCGCGGCGGTTCTTGAGCTTGCGGGGCAGGACAGTTCGCCCTTGGGATTACGTGACCACGCGATCCTGCAGCTTCTTGCCAATTACGGCCTTCGGTCCGGCGAGGTCGGCCGATTGCAGATCGAGGATATCAACTGGCGGGCCGATACCATTCGGGTACAGCGCTCCAAATCCAATGCCTCGGACGTGCTGCCCCTGATGGAACCCGTGGGGGAAGCGATCCTGCGTTACTTGCGGGACGGTCGTCCGGACACGAATGTGCGCACCATCTTCGTGCGGAGCCGTGCGCCTTATCAGGCGATGATGGCGGGCGGCCTCTATGGTGTGGTCAAACGGCGCCTCGCTAACGCCGGAATTGAGCTTGCTGGCAAGCGCGGACCGCATATCTTCCGTCACGCCCGTGCGGTCAGCATGCTGAGGGCATCCACCCCGCGCAAGATCATCGGCGATGTCCTTGGCCACCGATCCCCGGAATCGACAGCTCCCTATCTGAAGCTTGCCACCGAAGACCTGCGTGCAATTGCCATCAACCTTCCAGGTCGGGAGGTGAGACAATGAGGCGTTGGCCCGAGGATGGCGATGAGCTCATCGAGCACTACATCGCCCGGCTTCCATTGAACTATGCGATAACGCCAATTTACTATCGGCAAGCGCTGAACAGCTTCCGGCAGGTGGCGTTGCGGTTTGGCGCAACCGACCGGCAAGCATTTGAATACTGGTTGCGCGAGCGCGGCGAGGTCTGGGCCCGTTCAACGGTGAAGAACCGCGCCCGTATTGTTACCCGCTTCCTTGATGCCCTGGCGGATGAAGGAAGGATTGGGAGCAGTCCGATCTCCGACCTTCGCCGTGACTATAATGCCCACAGTGACACGGGGGTAATACGGGCTTTGATGGCCCCTGATCCCAATCAGGCACTCGAGGCGTTGCGGCAACCTCGACCGTTCGAAAGTTCATTGGGAGAGCTGATGCGCAACCATGTCGAGCGGATGCAGCGCAGGGGCTACCGGTATGAGGCGGCCGACGTCATTTGCCGCAGGTTCGACCGCTTTCTGCAGCGAAGGCCCGATCTTGATGGCCAGCCGCTGGAGATCATGCTTGAGAACTACCGCAGGACAAAGACGACCGCGAACCATCCGGCCGAATGCGAGAAATTGGCCCGTATCCTGAACAAGGCACTGTGCCATGACGATCCATCACGTCCCAAACGGCAATCGGACAACCGGCCAGCGAAACAGGTCGCTCGCGGCTGGCGGCGCCCCTATATCTACAGCTCCGAGGAAATCCAGAAACTGCTTGCGATCGCCCGGACCTACCCGTCGCCGCGCGCACCCTCGCGTCCGATCAACCTATATACCATGCTGGTTCTGGCCTATTGCGCCGGATTGCGCATCGGCGAGATTGCAAGGCTGACGCTTGGCGACGTTGACATGCAGGCCGGAACCATCGCGGTCCGGGAGACGAAGTTCTTCAAGTCCCGCATTCTGCCGCTGTCGGACAGCGCGATGGATGCTCTGCGCGTGCTTCTCGAAGCGCGGGAGAAGGCCAAGGTCTCTCGCAGCCCCGAAGCTGGCTTGTTCTGGCACGATCAAAAGAACCGCTATTACTGTCGGGCAACTATCAGCGATCACCTTGTTGCCATTCTGCGCATGGCAGGCCTCAAACCGGTCACGGGCAAGACCGGGCCGCGCATCCATGACCTGCGCCATACCTTTGTCGTTCACCGGATCCTCGAATGGTACCGACAAGGCGTGAATCCGCAGGAAAAGCTGCCGTATCTTGCAACATATCTCGGCCACCGGGATATCAACTCCACGCTGGTCTACATCACGGTGACGCAGGAACTGTTGCATGAAGCGAGCGAGCGGTTCCGGGCCTTCGCCTCGCCTGGCAACGCTGATCCGGCGGAGGTGGCATCATGAAATCTGATCCGCTTCCCCAATTGCTGCGCATGTTCTTCACCGACTGGATGGTCCAGCAACGCAACGCCTCTGTGCATACCATCAAATCGTATCGGGACACCTGGCGGCTCATTCTGCGCTTTGTCGCGGCCCGGCGTCGCAAGCCGGTTGTTCGCCTAGCGCTGAGCGAATTGACCGCGGCGGAGGTCATCGCCTTCCTGCAACATCTTGAGGTCGAACGCGGTGACACAATCGGCACCCGGAACTGCCGCCTCGCTGCCCTGCGCAGCTTCTTCGGCTTTGTGGCAACGCGCGAACCGGAACTCATGGCGCAGTGCGCGGAGGTACTGAACGTGCCGACGAAAAAAGCACCGATCCGCGCGCCAGACTACCTCGAACCCGAAGAGGTGCAGGCGATCCTGGCTCAACCCGACCGCTCCACGTTGATCGGCCAGCGGGATCATGCCTTGCTGTCGGTTCTCTACAATACAGGCGCGCGCATCCAGGAAGCGCTCGACCTTTGTCCGCAAGCGATCAGGTTCGACGCACCAGCCTGCGTGCGCTTGTATGGCAAAGGCCGGAAAGAACGGATCAGCCCGCTTTGGCCGGAAACGGTCGCCTTGCTGAGGTCGTTGCTCGAGCGAATACCGAAGCCGGCCGATGAACCTCTCTTCGTGAACCGCCACGGCAAACCGCTGAGCGCCTCGGGCGTGCGGTTCAAGCTGGCGGACTATGTCAGGGCGGCTGAAAAGACCGCGCCGACGCTGGCGGCAAAACATGTGACGCCGCATAGCTTCCGGCACGCGACAGCCGTGCACCTGGTCGCCGCTGGCGTCGACGTCACGGTCATCCGCAGCTGGCTGGGTCATGTCAGCCTCGAAACCACCAACCACTATGCTCAGGCAAATCTGGAAACCAAACGGAAAGCACTGGAGCGTGTTGAAAGACCGAAAACCGATAGTCCACCCTCATGGCGACGCGACCAAAGCGTGCTCGACTGGTTGGATACGCTCTGACGCGCATCAAAATAATGCGGAGGTAAAAAGCCTGACGTTGCTGAAAACCAGGGCCTTGGCAGACTTCCTCCACATTATCCCATCCTCGCGATAACTGCGCTAATGACGAGCTCGTCATTAGCGCAGCCAGTTGTGGAGGTAGGCGGCATTCATCTCGAGCGTATGCGCCGTGAAGCCGAGCGTCTGACCCAGGAACACCGAGGTCAGTTCCGCCACGATCTCTTCGCGGGCATAGGCCGTGTTGCCGAACTTCGAAAGCCCGAAATCACGGTTCAGTCGATGGGGGGCTTTCGTGGCATGGGCCAGCTCATGGGCCCAGACCCCGTAGAAATTGCGCGGGTCCTGAAACCGCGTGATGGACGGCATGTAAACCTTGTCCACGGGCGGCAAATAGTACGCCTCCGTGCCCGTGAAGACGGTTGTGATGTCGATGGCATCGAAAAACGCCTGCATGTGCGGGATGGGCTCGGACGGCGGATGCTCGGGCACGGGCTCCGGGTCAGGGTAGAAGCTGTCGGGCAAGCCTTCGATCTGGCAGGCATTGAACACACGGTAGGATTTCTGGAAGCGGAAGATGCGGGCTTTCTCGGAGTGATCATCCCCGTCGCTGTGATCATGCTCATCACCGGCGTCTCTCCGGCTTTGACCGTAATAGACTACGACAGAGGACTTCTCGCCTTTGCGGACCTTTGCGTCCAACGCATTGGCCTGCGGCAGCGTCATCCAGAAGGGCGAGCTGTGGCCCGCCATCACGGTCCGCATCGTCAGCAGGAAGTTGTTCACCCCCTGGTAGGGTTCACCGCCCACGCGCAGGGGGCGAGAGCTGCCACCTGCGGTCCAGGGCTTGCGCCACGGCAGGACGCCGCGCTCGATGATGCGGATGATTTCGTTTGTGATGACCTCGGAGGCATCGAATTTGGGCGTGCGGGATCGGGCCATGGCTGGCCTCCTTTCGAGTTTTGGTGAGAGGGAATAGGGATCAGGTGGACCGACTGGGGCGCGGATCGTTGGCGATCCTGGCACCGAGAGCTTCGACCATGTCGATGTAGGTGAGCAGCGATACAGAACTGCCAGAGCCCCAAGGTTCAGGGTCGACCGATCCGTCCCGCGCCACCCGCGGCAGGTTCGCGATGGCGATGACATCGGTGACAGGTCGGATATCGATGAAGGGCGTCCCTCGTGCGACCGCAAGGGTGGCCAAGGGAAAGCGCTCGATCGGCGCGAAGGTCGACACGGTGGTCCAACCAAGGTGAATGATCGTCCCGCCCTCTCCGCAGATCACATGGGCATTCGGCAATGTCGCCGCCTGCCTGAGATAGCCGAGGTCACGCAGGACAGTCTCGCGCTCGAGCCGTTGTGCCTGCCCCGTCTGGCCGGCTCGGCGTAGTTCCTTGTGTCGCCACCACGAGGCAGCGGTGGCGCGCAACACGCGCAAGACACCTGTTTGCATGGTAATGCCCTTCATAAGGAACGGCAGACCGGAACCCGGCCCGGACCCATCTGAGGGACCCCAAAGGCCCTCATCCGTCAGTCACAAAACCCGAAGAACACTTTCACTTTCTCCGGCCCCTTTGGGCACACAACAAAACCGAAAAGCCCGGCGCATCTGCCGAAGCCATTGATTTCATGCAGCAATTCTAGATCGGCGCTCAAGATCGGCAACGCATATCGGCAAAACCTTGCTTGAAAGTGCGAAATGTGTTTATTTTTCAACTACTTTGCAAATATGGAAGATCGGCAAAATGCTGGAAACACCCGCCAGGATCGAACCCTGCTTCTTCGAGGAACATATTCCTACAGAACTGGCAGACCTTTCGGTCGACATCCAGAGGGAAGCCACCGGGCTGGGACAAGGGTTGCATCCTGACAGCGCAGCCGAACTTGCCGATCTCGTCCGTGTGATGAACTGCTACTACTCCAACCTGATCGAAGGACACAACACGCGCCCCCGCGACATCGAAAGGGCGCTGGCTGGTGCCGAGCTTGAGGAAGAAACCCGTCCTCTCGCCCTTGAGGCCCGGGCGCACGTCATCGTTCAACGGGCCATCGATGAGATGCATCGCATAGGCACCCTGCCCCGGCCCACATCCGCCGAATTCCTGACGTGGGTCCATAAGAGCTTTTACGACGAGATGCCGGAAGAGTTTCGGGTCATCGAACATCCCGACGGCACACAAGAGCCCATCGTTCCGGGACGCATGCGCCAGGATGACGATCGGGAAGTTGCGGTCGGGCGCCACCTACCTCCTTCATCGTCGCGCGTCGCGGCATTCATGGACCATTTCGACAAGCGATTTCAGATTGCGGCGCGGTCTTCGAGCGGACGGATCATCGCGATCGCCTCTGCACATCACCGGCTCAACTACATCCACCCTTTCCCGGATGGTAACGGCCGTGTCAGCAGACTGATGTCTCATGCCATGGCCCTCACAGCGGGGATCGGTGGCCAGGGGCTCTGGTCCGTATCGCGAGGGCTGGCCCGCGGACTGACCGATCGGGGCGAGTACAAACGGATGATGGATCTGGCCGACAGTCCTCGCCGCGGAGACCGCGACGGGCGTGGGAACCTGTCAGAAGCGGCACTGAAGACGTTCAGTGAATGGTTCCTAAAGGTGACGCTCGACCAGATCACCTTCTCAGCAAGATTGTTCGATCTCGGCGGATTAGACCAACGGTATCGTCGTCTTGTTGCAGATACCATCGATGACAAGCGAGCGCCGGAACTAATCTCGGCGGTTCTTCGGCATGGGGCACTGGAACGAGGCGATGCGCAGATTGTGCTCAAGACGTCCGAGCGTACTGCTCGCAACACGCTGAGTAAACTGACCGCCGCCGGATACCTGACTTCCGCCTCGCCGAAGACGCCAGTTCGGTTGGCGTTTCCGTTGGATTATCGAGAGCGGCTCTTTCCAAACCTCTTTGGAGACGGTGACCTCCCACAATAACTTTAGGCATTTAGGGTGTAATGCCTGGCCGCCGATTTCTTCCATGGGTGGCCAGATTTTCATCAAGGCTTGCTCGTGTGTCACTTGTCCACCGCGGTGGACATCTGCTGGTCTGAGATAAACTGAAGAACCACCACGCGCCGCTAGGTGCGTTTGGACAGTTTTGGTTGCCACAAGCGCCGCTTCTCGTTCGAAGTCCACCGCGGTGGACATTAGACAGTTCGCTCATTGTTTTCGGACAGTCGCTTGATCAAAGCTAATGGTTCAAATTGGTTTTGCCTTTGACCCAGGGTGATACTGTGAAAATACGCTCCAAAATCCCTGATGCGTTTTCCAAGCTGTAGCATGATGAAGATCGCGCATGACGCTTTCTGAGCTCCTACAGCATTCTTGGCTTTCTCGAAAGTCTCTGGGTGAATGCCCATCATGGGTGCAAGTGTTCGAGCATGGTTTTCAATGTCCAACCAGTTTCTAAGTCTTTCTGTGGAGAAGGATGTCGCCTGATCGCAGACTGAGGTCAGCAAGTCTGGTTTCAGGGTCTCAAGGCCTAGGTTGCTATCTAAATCTTTTTTTTCTTCTTCAGACTTAGATTGATGCCGGACAGTTTGTCCGTCATTGGCGGGCAATTCCATAGTTTCAGGCGGGTCATCTGGGGTAGACAAACTCTGGCATTCTGCATCTGTATTGGCGAGCAGAGCGTGGTATTCGGGGAGGCTCAGCTTCCTGCGTAGAGCTTTCCGTGCGTGGTTGATGAATGCGTTGCTAGGATCGTGCTCTTCCAAATGGGCGAGCTTTGTAAGGATCTGTTTGCGGACAAATATCCGATCTCGCCGGTTATTCTCCATCTCTTGCGCGATGGCTATAAGCTCGCTCGCACGTTTGAGCAGGGGGGTGAGAGACAATCCATAACTGATGCACTCCCCGCCGGATGAGCGAACGCGGTAGCGCTTTCGGTTCGAGCTGTCATTGCGCTTGATGAATCCGAGTTCAACGAAGCGGTTGATGTGCCTCCGGAGTGTCCGTTCGTCGATTCCGCCAACGCGCTGGCAAAGTGAATTGTTAGACGCAAAAACCGTTTCGCCATGGCCAGGTTTCAGAAAACTGAGCATTGCTTGAAGTGTCTGTATGTGGCCAGGACGTAGACCAAACACGCTGCGTGCATCTCTCAGGGCTCTGAAGATGGTCCAGACGTCGGTTTCAGATGGGGGAAATGAGCCGCGGGTTGCATCAGCACCTGCGGCTTCGATCGAGAGTTTTGTAAATGCCATGGCTTGTTCACGACGACCGTTCGGCCCACAACTTCCCCGTCTCTTTCCTCGAATTTTCGCGGAAAAAGGCAAAAAATATCAGTCCACCGAATCGGTGACTCTTGACCGGTATGCTGGAGGTTGCTACATCAAAGATGCTAATCAGATGATGAGGGCTCTCCAGGGGAAACTTTGGGGGGCTCTTTTCTTTCGGGTCTTCGCTTTTCTCCTCTGCTCGTGTTGCTCTGTGTGGCCTGGGTTAGGACCCAGAGCCTCTCTCATTCCGCCACTGTACGAAGAGTTGCAAAAGCGTAGCTTCCGCGTGCTCTTCGAGCCATTGGCCGAATTCTGGATTGTCCTTCTTGGTGACCTTGAGCGCGATCGCCTTCTCATCGATTGTCAGCGTGCCCAATGACCTGCCGTTCTCATCATTGATGACCGAAGTCAGCCCACGATTGGGCGGCTTCTTGTCGCTACGTGCTTTGCTCGAGCAAGCCGAATAGACCGCTTGGAACTTTTCGGAACTAGGAGTGTCGTCGGGCAGGGCGGCGAGCGCCTCTTTGGCGATGTCCACCAAATCTACCTTCACCGACAAGGCAGCTAGATCACCCCACTGCCGTCGTCCGATCCCATGTGCTGGCCCGATAAGTTGAACAAGACCGTCTGGCAGTTGTTCTATGACGACCCTGTGGTTGGATACGCCTTGCCGGGTCAGACCTAGAGCATCTTGAATGACACCGGGTTTGTACCCGGATTCTTGCATCTCTTTGATAAAAAGAGACTTTTCTATAAAAGACGGATCAAGCCTGAGGTTGTTCTCCTGGCCTTGAGCGATCAGAGATGCGTCATCGTCCAAGGTTCGAACAATTGCCTTGACCGTTCCACCGACCTTACGGATCGCCGCAAGCCTGCGGCGGCCGTAGATGATGCGGTATCTGTCCGGTTGGGCTGATGGACGGACCATGATGGGCACTTGTTGGCCATGCTTGCGAATGCTCTCGGCCAACTCATCGATACTGGAATCTTCCAGCACCAACCGATCGCGCAGCCCATCCATGTCAATCTGATCGGGTTCAATATCGCGAATCGAGTTTGCTGTGATCTCGCGCAAAGAGTCGCGCAATCCTCCAACAGATCCCGGCAGCTTTGCCGCTTTTGGCGGGGTAGGGGAGGGGGCTCCGCTCTCCGTCTCATTCCTTGGAGGCTGGTTGAAGATGTTTCGGGCCATCAGCGACGCCCCCATGCCATTTGGATCGTCTGCTCTAGCTCATCGCCAACGCCATTCACGCTGGTCAGGGCGCGATCAATTGTCTTTCTGATGAATTGGCTTGGATCGACTTCGTAGACGGTCTGCTGGGTCATCCCCGCGTCGGAGATCGCCGTAGACTTCAGCATCGGCTCTGTCATGACCTGACCTGCCAGAATTGATCTCAGGTAGCCTGCCATTTGGGTCTGCGGACCGTCCGACGGTTCATATCTGGTAATCAGGAACTTGACAAAATCCCATGTGACACGCCGACCGATGGCTTCCTCCACGGCCTTGACCGTTTCTGAAGCAAGCTTCAGGAATTGGCTCATGGATGCGATGTCAAGCATGCCAGGTACCACGGTAACCAAAAGCCCCGTCGAGGCTGCCAGCGCAGTCAGGGTTAGAAACCCAAGCTGAGGCGGGCAGTCGATCAGGACGATGTCGTAGTTTGCCTCAACCTCTTCAAGCGCCAAGGCGAGGCGCTCTGCAAAGATGGGCTGTACGCGACGGGCGAGAGCGTTTGCGGTCTCGGTTTCGTACTCAGAGAGCATCAAACCGGCGGGCACCATGTCGAGCTTATGGAAATAGGTCTTTTGGATGACGTTCGAGAGAGTAACTTGGTCCTCATATCTCAAAGCATCATAGATTGTGCCGCCATCGGCGAACTCAAGCTCGGGCCGAAAGCCGAAAAACGTGGTCAAACTTGCTTGCGGATCGAGGTCTAGGACCAGCACGCGGTAACCGCGCAAGGCATACCTTTGCGCAAGATGAATCGTTGCAGTAGTCTTTGATGAACCGCCTTTGAAATTGACGACGGATATCACCTGGAGACGATCGCCATCACGTCGACCTGGGCGGTAGCTTTCTGCGTTCTTTCCAGTGCGTCCAAGAACATCGCGCAACTCATCAATCTCTTGGGCTGTGTAGAACCGGTGTCCGCGGTTGTCTGTATGCACTTCCGGGAAGCTGCCGTCCTTGTGCCGGTTGCGCAGGTTAGATGTGCTTACGCGCAGGAGGCCGGCGACTTCGGTGGAACTGAAGCGGCGTAGGGACTTTCGTTCTTCGGGTTCGAAAGCGATCTTCATCTGGCGATCCAAAGACTCAGCCAGATTGTCGGCAAATGCTCCGATATCGGAAGAGCCTATGCCTTGCGTGTATCCAATGTTACGATCATCCATGTCCTGCCGCCCACTCTCGGCCTCTGTTGAGGCTCTTAGTCATTCTGACGGTGTACAGCGTGTCTGACGCGTTTTGCCGTCAGAATGGGAATGCCACGATCCAGTGAGTCCGGCAAGAAGAATCTAAATGTAGTGTGAAAGTTATCCACAACACCTATAGGTGTTGCCGTGTAAAAAACTCAGCAAGTCATTGATATATATATATTAAATGCAGATCTAACCAAATCGAGCCGCCACTCTGTTGAGTTGGCACATTAGCAGCTAACCCCAAGCAACTAATGGCACTTTCTGCCTCCTGCGGAGTTTTCTCCCGGTGAAATTTTTTGGATTCGGGTCAGAAGCTACATCTGATTTTGGCTCGATTCGTACGGCATGAGGCCAAGTCGTTCCGCCCGCTCCAACAGCATTTTCACCGAAGACGGCTGCCATCTCGTTCGGCCACGGGGCGTGCGTTCGCGCATAGATTCCAGCCGTTCACAGATCGCTTGAAGCGTGATGTCAGGATCTGCGCCCTTGATGCCAGCAATAATGGCGGGCAGGCGATCGTCCGTTTCGCGGCGCCCGGCGCGGGCCAGCACCTCGGCAGGCAGGAAGCCGTCGCGGACATAGGCCTTCACAGCGCGCAGCAGGCGGCTTTGGGTCCAGCGACGCGCCTCGGGCAAGGGGCCGTTGATGATGCGCAGCACGTCCTCCCAAGCCAAGTCGGGTCGCAACCGGCGCACGTGGGGCACCCAATCTTGTGCCGTCTCGTTCAAACGCTCCATGTAGCCGTCCTGTCGCGCCAGCCGCACCTTGCGCAGCGCTTCAGGGTCCTTGGTGCGAAGCCCAGGATTGCCACCAACGCGACCCTTGGCGCGCGCAGAGGCAAGACCCGCCTTGGTACGCTCGCGGATCAGAGCACGTTCGAACTCAGCCGCAGCGCCCAAAACCTGCAACGTGAACTTGCCCTGGGGCGATGCCGTGTCGATCGGGTCCTGGAGCGAGCGAAAAAACGCGCCCTTGGCCTCCAGACGCTCGATCACCTCCAGCAGATGCGACAAGGATCGCGCCAGCCGGTCAATCCGCACGACGACCAGCGTGTCGCCGCTCTGAACCCGTTCGAGCACGCGGGCGAGCACAGGCCGCGCGCGATTGCCGCCGGAGGCGTGCTCTTCGAAAATCTCGGAACATCCCGCAGATTGAAGGGCCTCCGACTGGGGCAGGGGGGTCTGATCCTCAGTGGAAACACGGGCGTAGCCTATCAAGGGCATGAAACCGGCCTGTTTACAATTTAAGATAGCGCAATTAAACGACCGATTGTAAACGAGTGCAAGTAGGTGCTCGCTCGTCGTGCTCGTCCAAAAACCCTTGGTTTCCTTGTGCTGAGGGCGATCTGAGAGGTTTCACCGGCAATCGCGCGCGCATACTATATAAAGAGCAAAGGCAACCGCGACAAAATCACTTGGGTAATGTGCAAAAGAACAGTATTTTGCACATATGAAACCTCAAGCATCCGCTTTGACTGATGATTTCGATGACCCCCTCATCACCATCGAGGAGGATGAAGAGACTCACGAAGAGGATCTCTGGTTTCTGCCGGGACCACTCGAGGAAGAACCGGATGATTTGCCTCCTGGGCCACGTGCGGAACCGCCCGACACTGCTGTCATCGAAGACTGGGCAAAGGCAGAAAGCGTTCACGCTGCGCGACTGGCACGGGTCTCTGGACGTCTGGGTGCTCTGGATGACCGGCTGCTGCGCGGCCCGGAAGGCTGGCGGCATCGCCTCGCTTTGATCGAGGCAGCGAACCTCAGCTGGTTCGCAGGGGATCGGGTGAGTTCTGATCGTCTGGCGCTCTGGATATCGATGCGGCTCTCGGGCGCACAGGATGACCCAAATGCCCTTGCAAGAGTTGGATGGGCTGTTCGGCGCCTGACAGGCGGTCCCGGACCGAAGGCTGACTTAGCCGCCTTCCTGGATCGCCGCGATCCCGAGAACATTGAAGACAGCGCTGAGCGTTTCGAAGATCGTGCGGGCGGATGGCTGGAAGTAATGACAGCCGCAGCCGAGTTCCACCCAATCACCCGAGCTTGCATGGGCTTTCATCTCTGGAGTCTGGCGGGACTCGGACAGCACGGCGACCAGATCGAAGCCGCCGTCACCGCGTCCAGGATCGCGGCCTGCGACGGAAGCGGCGCCGTCTTCGCGCCGCTGGCTATGGGCGGGGCAGGGGGGCTGCGTGTCTCGGGTTTGCCAACCGAACGCTTGGCACGCTGGTTGTATGGGATGAACAGCGCAATTCTAACGGCGATGCGTCATCTAGATGGTACCCAAACATGGAGTGTTCGGGCGGAAGGAGCCATGTCTCAGCTTTCGGGCAGAACTCCGGCCGCTCTTCGGTCTGTGTTGACAGAGTGGCCTTTGGTGTCGGCCCCGATGGCGGAGGCCCTAACAGGCGCAAGTCGCGCGGCTGTTCAAAGGAACCTCGCATGGATGGAAGAGCGAGGCCTGATCCGAGAAGTGACGCAACAAGGACGATTCAGAATGTGGCGGATCAAGGACTAGACCGTTGTGATCAGATCCAGCGACGGGGACATTCTCGGTTCATTGAGGCAGGAGCGCCCACCGCCAATGCTTACGTTCATCGATGTCGCCAAAGGGTGGTTTGCATATCGACCTAGGTGTCTTGGTCAAAATCGCTCTGTGTGATCCGGCAACGAGCTATGGCAGCCTTTCGAAAAGATCCGGTGTTTCCTCGTCGCGCCGCCTGCTCAGACCCTCGCCAAGATGCAGACAAGGGTGCTTAATTCGTGTCAGGCCTTTGCCGCCCTCAAAATGGACCCACCCTCCTCTGGGCATGCCCACGCTTACGATCAGCGCCCCACATATCGGACAAGTCCGTCTGAACGATGCGCCCCTCTTGCTTTCACCATCGCCCCGAACTGCCCAACCGCCGCGGACGGATACCGTGCGCCCTGACGACAGACGGCGGGTGTGTGCCTTCCGGTAATACCAGCGGTCCGTCATCCCATACCCGTTCTTTCCTCGACCCGGCTGCCGCTTGGGGTCGAGCGCACGTAAAAGCCTTGTGGAATAGCCTCCTGCACCAGCCCGACGTGCGAGATCAGGCCGACGGCCCGGCTGCCCTCTGTCAGCGCAGCAAGAACTTGGATCACCTGATCCAACGTGCCCGCGCCGTTCTCGGTGTCGAGGCTCCCGAAGCCTTCATCGATAAAAATTGTGTCCATCCGGATCTTGCCCGAAAGGCTCTCGACCACATCAGCTAGCCCAAGCGCGAGGGCCAGAGCCGCGATAAAGGTCTCGCCGCCTGACAGCGTGGCTGTCGGGCGCGCCTTACCGGTGTTGATGTCGAAGACCTCGATTTCGAGCCCACGCTTGCCGCGACCGCCAGATGCCTCGAGCCCGCGCGTCAGCCGGTAGCGCCCACGTGTCATAGGGTCGAGCCTCATATTCGCCGCCTCGAGAACCTGGTCGAACATTGCACCGATCGCGAAGGTCTCGAGTGTCATCTTGAAATCGTTCTTGCCGTTAGCCAGATCGGCCAGCCCCCGGAGCGGACCGGTCTCGGTTTCAAGCCGCTCGGTTTCGGCCAGCGCCGCCGCAAGCGATTCCTTGAATTTGGTCAGTGACAATACATCCGTTTTCGCTGTGGCGAGTGCAGCATTGGCCGCGTTCACGGTCTGGGTGGCGTCTGCCAACGCCAGCTGAAGCGGGGCAAGATCCGGGCGTTCACGATCTGCACAAGCGGCTGTGGCGTTCTGCAATGTCGTGCGAGCCGAGATCAGGCCCACACGATGATCGGATACCGTCTTCTGGTCGGCATCGAGGGTCGGGAAATGCGCCTTGCAAGCATCATATCCCGCTTTGTCCAGCCCGACCTCGGCAAGCCGAGCACCAAAATCATCTTGCGCCTTTTTCACGCGCTGTTGCTGCGCGTCGCGAGCCCGCTTTGCTGCTTCAAGCTGCTCTTGCGCACGGGTGAGCATTTCACTGGCGGCTCGGTCCTGTTGCGTCGCCACTTCCAGCGCCTCGGACAATTGCCTTTGCTCTCTCTGTAAAGCCTCCCGTCGAGCGACAACCGCCTCGGGCGTGCGCAGACCTTCCGGCAGGGCCTCGATCACTGTGTCCAGCTTGGCGCGCGCGCCGGCAAGATCGGTCTCGGCCTTTCCCGCAGCGGTGCGCGCCGTAGCCTCGGCAGCTTCAGCCTCAGTCAGTTTCAGCTTGAGTTGGGCCAACTGCTCCGCCATCGCGTCTAAATCGACCGCTTCTCCAAGCGCGGCGACGTCGCCTTCAAGCCGTGCGATTTCAACTTCGAGTTCCGCCAACGTGCGCTCAGGACGTTCCTGTTCCTCGAGCGCCCGCTTCTTTTCGTCGAGCCGCATTCGAAAATTGCCGAGTTCGCTTTCGGCCCGAACTCTGGCTTCGGAGGCAGTTCTCGCCTGAACCTGCGCACTCCGAAACGCTTCGGTCAAACCAGATTGTGCGGGCGCACCATGGGCAGGCGCAGGATGATCATGGGAGCCACAGACAGGGCAGGGCGCTCCTTCGGTCAACTTTTCGGCCAGAATGATCGCTTGCGTGCGCGAAAGCCGTGCCTCGGCATCTACCAATGCCGCATCAGCGGCTTGCGCCGCGTCGGTTCTTGTCGCCAGTTCGTTCGATGCCGCTTCAACATTTCGTTGAGCATCCGCGACAGCCTCTTGCGCCTTAACATGCGCCGCTGCCTTGACTCTTTCTCGGTTGACCTCGGCCAACTCACCGGTCAGCTGGCTTCGCACCGTTTCGGTCTTTCGCGCTTGATCAAGTGCCAGATCGGTCGCATCGCGCTGAGACTTGAGCTTCTCTCGGGCATCTATGGCCTCGGTCAGAGCCTTCTTCGCCGAACCTTCGTCCTTCGCGGCGTCGTCAAACGCGCTTCTAAGATCCGCTGCCTGCCCGACCTGGTCCTCGATCGCCTCCAACCTTGTCAGGTCAGCCTGAACTTTCTGCCGCCGCTCCTCGCCCGACTTTACCTCAACAAGTTTCTTTTCCGCTACCTCCTGCGCGCCGGCGGCGATGTTGAGTTCCGCCTCGGCCTTCGTGACAGCCTCCACCGCATTCCGGCTTTCCTGCTCTGCATCGCGCCAAGCCGTCTCAAGATCACGGACCTGCAAGGCATTCCGGACAGCCTCAATCCGCTTGGCCAGTTCTTCGACCTCGCCCGTTTTCTTTTCTAGATCATCGAATGCCTGCTGTGCCGTGTCGACAGCAGAAAATGCCTTTTCGACTTGCTCGCCTTCGGTCAGAGCTTTGCGCGCGGCTTCGTTGGCCATCTCCGCGCCGCGCTGAATGCCTTGCTTTTCTTCGACTTTGGCTTCGGCTGTGGCAATTCCGAGTTCCAGCGCTTCGGCGCTCTCAAAACCACGTTCCTCAAGTCGAGCCACGTAGAGAGCGCGCTGGTCGCGCAACGATCGTTCTGCCTCTGAGGCTTCTTCCTTCAGCCGTGCGGCGAGATCGCGATAGATCTTCACGTCGAAGAGATCCCGCAATATCTCGACCCGCGCATCCGTTTTTGCGGCTAGGAACGTCTCGAACTTACCTTGCGGCAAGAGCACGATCTGTCGAAACTGATCTGCCCCGTACCCAAGCAGCGCCTCGACCTGCTGCCCTACTAGCGAGACCTTCTTTTCCGCAATGACACTGCCAGATTGACTCGGACCAAGAGTGTCCACCGGAATCCCGGTGACGTCGAACAACGAGGCTTCCGCCGCGTCCTCAGTGGTCCCTTCACCGCGGGCCTTCGGACGTTCCTGCACCGGACGACGACGGATCAGGTAGGTCTTGGCGCCCAGCTCAAAGACAAATTCGACTTCGGTAGGTAGATCCGCCGCGGCGTGATCCGAGCGTAGTGAACGTGGTTCCTGATCAGTCTTGGTCGGCGCCCCGAAGAGCGCAAAGGACATCGCCGAAAACAGCGTCGACTTTCCCGCGCCGGTCTGACCATAAATTCCAAACAGACCCGTCTCCAGCGCGGACCGGAAATCGACTACCTCGGTTGTCGCAAATGGCCCGAAGGCTTGAAGCGATAGGCGAATGGGTCTCATGTCTGCTCCTCCCCGGAGGTTACCGCGTGGAGCTTTTCCGCGACGATCGCGACTTCGGTGGCGTTTGGTTCCCGGCCGCGCACAACCTTCACGAAGTCGCCAATCATCTCGATCGGCGTGACCGCGGCCCGCCCGCTGCCGAGCGCCTTGGTCTCCGCAGCGCGCTCCTGCCGGGCATAGGCCAGATGGCAAGCATTGGGATAGGTCGCGCGTAACCGTTTCATCGGATCGATCAGAGGGTTTTCATCCGTCAGGATAGCCTGGATGAAATCGTCAGACGGCGTTCCTTCCAGGAGATCCGAGAATGCCCCGGTAAGCGAGCGAACCTGCCGGATCGGTCGGAACGGTACGATGCGGATCTCGACCCCTTCAGCTTTCAGATCGACGACGGTCATGGATTTTTCGTTTCCCGCCTCGTCGAAACCGAAAGCAAGCGGTGCGCCGGAGTACCGAATATGGCTAGCGCTCACTTCCTGCGGCTTGTGCAAATGCCCCAGTGCAACATAGTCCGCCCCATCGAAGACATCGGAGGGAACAGTTTCTATGCCTCCGACTCGCGTCAGGGCGCGCTCGGTCTCGCCGACCGCACCCCCCGCGACGAAAGCATGGGCCACGACGACCCAACGCGCTCCATCAGGCACCTGCCTCCTTGCCGCAGCGATCTGGGCGGCAACTACCTCCGCCGGCGCATTAATGCTTTCATCCCTGAACACCTCGCGTGCGGCGTATTCATAGGAAAAGGGCAGTGCGGAAAAGGCGACCTCGCCCTGCGCGTCACGCAGCACCAGCGGCGCTTCCACCGCATCGGCAATCCCCCGCACCAGCACACGAGACGCGGTGGAAAAGACAGACATAGCCTCGATCCTGTCGCCAGAATCGTGGTTTCCAGAGATCATCACCACAGCGGCTTCGGTCTCCTCTGCTACACGCTTGAGGAAGCGATTGAACTGCCGGATCGATGAATTGGGCGGAGAGGCACGGTCAAAAACGTCCCCCGCGATGACAAGAACATCGGCTCGTTCGACCACAAGCGCTTCAAGGATCTGACCCAGGATAACCTCATGATCCTCCTCGAGGCTCAACCCCATGAACTGCCGCCCCAGGTGCAGATCTGCCGTATGAAGTAGTCTCATGTCGCACCGTCATTTATTACACATGTAAAAATTATATGGACAATTGTAGAGAGTCAAGATATCCTTCCCCCATGCCCTTCGAAGACGTCAAACACGCCCAACGTGCGCGCCTGGAGTACCTCGACAGATTGTTTTTCTGGGACGGGGCAGCGACTCGCGCTTCCTTGATCAAGCGTTTTGGTATTTCGAATGCACAGGCCGCTCTCGATTTTCGGGCTTACCTCGCTGAAGCGCCAAAAGACGCACTGCATTATGATGCGTCGTCGCGCCAATACCTTGCCCATGACAGCTTTGAACAGCTCAGTGGCAAGGCGTCCTCGATGGAGTTGGAGCAACTCTTGGTTGGCGCACCATTTTCCGCATTCGATAGGTTGCCAGATTTGCAACGCACTCAGGACCTGCGTGTCTTACGGCCGCTCTACCGTGCCTTCAGGGCGAAAGAGGCAACGAGGATCGTTTATCAATCGATGCGAGATCCAGAACCGATGACTCGCTGGATTGCACCTGTTCGGTTCGCTTCTGATGGCGTTAGGCTTCACGTACGAGCCTGGTGTTTTGAACGTGAGGGTTTCCGTGACTTCCATCCTGCTCGCATAGACCCTGATCAGTCTTTCGCAAGAACCAAGCCAGCCGAGGCAGTGCCCCGAGATGACGATTGGTTCACTTGGGCCATCCTGAAACTCAAACCGCATTCAAGATTGACTGAGGCGCAGCAGCGCGTGGTCCGCATTGAATTTGGGTTCACCTCAGATGTGCTTGAGGCCAGAACCCGGAAAGCACTTGAGTTCTACACGGAACGCCGGTGGGGTCTTGAGCAAAAGGAACCTCGCCTTGAACGGGTCTCTATCGACTATGTCCCAATGACCGAGGAAGAGATCGATGCAAATTGATATGCGCCGTATTGATCCCTCCCTTAATATGAACCGGTTCTATTCCATGGAGCTGACCAAAGACCTCTTCGGCCAACACGGCGTCCATCGGCAATGGGGTCGCTTTGGGACTTGGGGGCGACATCGCCACGATTGGTACGCGACAAAAACCGAGGCTGAATCTGCGCTTTCCGACCTGGTCAAACAGAAGCTGGCGCGCGGTTATCTGATCAAACTGCCAGTGACAGAAGGCCAGGGGGTCTGAAATGTCATCGTTTGGGAAATGGTCGCAACAAGGTGTTCCCAAGAAGGGCTGGGCATGCATCGGATTTGAGGATCTTGGTGAACCCTCCACCCAATGTGAAATGTGCGAAAACCAGGACATCCGGTATGTTCACCAGATGCAGCACCCGGACTATCCGCACATTCTGGAGTGCGGCTGTGTTTGTGCTGGCAAGATGGAGGAAGATTACGCGGCCGCGTCTAAACGGGAATCCGACAGCAAGAACCTGACCCAACGGCGCGCGCGCTGGCTGACACGAAAATGGAAAGTCTCGCAAAGTGGAAATCACTACCTGAAAACGGACGGCTTCCACATTGTGGTCTTCCCAAAGGGCAGCAGATGGAGCGGAACGATCACCCGGTTAGGCACTGGGGTCTCAACTCAGGCCCGCCGCCTCTACGATACCCAAGATAAGGCGAAGCTTGGTGCCTTTGATGGCATGATCTGGCTAAAAAGCCACTAAGTGGGACTGTCGGTTTGCCAAGGGTCTCCTGCGTGCCTTGAGTGGCTTGATCGAGTTGTCATCTTTATCAATGCGAAACATACGCCTTATCCCTCACCATTTCGCACATAGGTCACGTAGAAGCCCTTGATAATTCGGTGCTCTTGCAAACGGTCCCCAAGTGAAAACCCATCCTTTCTGATGGGTGCTTGGAAAATATCGAGACCACGATCCAGCACGATTTTCCAGCCGGTGTCGGTGACGATATCGCGGGCATGCGCGGTGCCTGTACCATCGAACGCCCAGGTGAACTCAACGCCTGAACCGACGCAGGCGTCTGTGATTGAATCCAGCAATTCACGTTGTTTCGCGACGTTACCGTCATCAGGACCGGTTACAAGATGAACGCTGATCTGGTCTTCGGGCGACTTGCGCCGAATGACCATTTCGACGAACTCCATCATGTTTCGGATCTGGTAGAAGAACCGCACATAGGGGTCCGTCACGATAATCTTGGATGCGCCCGCAATGTACGGGCCAAAGAGGCGATCGTAACTGATCCCCTTGCGATCCTCAGTGAAGACGTGATGCCCTTCTTCCAGAGCAGGTTTTGCGTCTGTCTTGGCCGCAAAAGCGGGCTCCGCCGAGGTGCCGGAAGCTGATCCCGTTGCACCAACGTCCGAAGCGACATCGCCACCATCAGCCGGCGTGTCGGTCTGTTCCTGTTCTTTGGGGTCCAGCGCTGGCTTGAGATGGTAGAACTGCGGGTATTCTTCTTCCTCGACCGTCGTCACACGCCGCTTGGTGCCGTCGGTTCCGAGATAGTGGAAATCGACCTCGGGATAGGTACTGTCGATACGCGCCAACTGGTCTTTGACCCGCTTGCGGCTTTCCATGGCTAAGCGCAGCAGCTCTTCGACATCTTCCGCCGTCTCCCCGCCATTCGGGAAGATCAGCTTTAGAAGGCCCGACATCGTCTTGTAGATCGCATCCCGGTCCCGCGTGGAAATCTTCTCGCTGATTTTGAAGTGCTGGTCCGGCCGGTGCGAGAAATCCTCCTGGCGTAGGTGACGCAAGATTTCGGCCAGATAGTCGACGATGAAGCCGTACCCCTTGGTGAACATCTCGCCGCGGATAACGTCGATTTCCCAACCAGGCAGATAGGCATGCAGGCGGTCGATGAAGGCCGAATCGTGGAACTGCGGCGGCAGGGCCTCAAAGAGGTCGCTGTTCTTAAGCATAAACGGCACGTTGTGGTCGGTGTTGCCCACAAACGCGAAACTGGCCTCGGCCCCCATCGGGTTCACCCCCCGGGAGAAGGTCTTGTTGGCCATATAGTTTTTCATGATGTCGACGAGAGCTTTGTTCGCCGTCTTTTCTCGACCAGCGAATTCATCAAAGGCCACGACATCCCAGTAGCCGACAAGGCCAATGCGCCCGTTCGAGTTGTTCACGAAGAGCTTCGGGATCGTCACCTCGCCACCCGAGATCAGCTGACCGTGCGGCGAAAACTCCGAATAGATATGCGACTTGCCCGTCCCCTTGGGGCCAAGCTCGATGATGTTATAGTTCCGTTCCACGAAGGGGATCAGGCGCATCAATTGCAAGAGCTTCGCCCGACGCCCAAAGGCCTCCGGGTTAAAACCGATGCTCTGCATTAGAAGATCGATCCAATCGTCCGTGCTGAAATTGCCCCGTGCCTCGCGGTAGCCCTCGTAGTCGACCTTGGCGATCTGAATGGGCTTGATGGTCTCGAGGATCCACGGCGACATGCGCGCATCTTCCGAGAACTCGTATTGCACATCCGCAATGCACCAGACGCCCGTCACGAGCAGCTTTGGGTGTGCCTTGATCGTGCCGCTATCGACCGCGACCTTCTTAATGCCGAGGTTGTCGAAGGTAGCCTCGTAGCTGTCGGTCTTCTCATTCAACGACACGCTGATCTGGTCGATGACCTTGTAGCGCCCCTTTTCCTTGATCGTTGACTGGATAAGCCCGGCTTCGCTGCGGTGGACATAATGCTTGCGCAGGATTTCTTTGACGGTCTCGATGCCAGTCGCGATCGACGCCTCGTCGTCTGTGGCGCAATACTGGCCGAGGAGATACTCGAGCACGTAGGTCGGAACGATCGCGTTGCCCTTGACCGCCTTCACAAGGTCCTTGCGCACGACAAAGCCCGCGAAATGTTCATTGATCCTAGCGTCGAGATCACTCATGGGCCCGCTCCTCAAAAGTCAAAATCTGTTGTGATGCCACGTTTCAATTGGAAGCGATGGCTTGTGTAGTCCTGATAGTGGCTTGTCTTGCCAACCCGCTCGCGCAATTTCAGGAATACGTCTTGGTTGTTGAATTTGTCCGCCTCCCGCGACAGCAGGAACTTCCGGGGCATTTCGCGCTCACGCGCGTTCTCGGATGTGAAATCGAACTGTAGGACATGCTCGTCTGAAATCAGTGTGTCATCGGCGGCATAGATTCCCGCGACCAGCTCGCGGGCCTGCATTTTCTCGGAGACGGGTTGCGCTTGGTAGAAGATCACCGCAGTCTGCCCAGAGGTGATCTGGCTCCGGCCGGACACAATGATCTGCACCTCGACCTGGTTCACATCCGCCTCGCGTTGTTTGCCGACACGAATGACAGGGATGACGATTTCCTGCAGCGACGCGCCACCATGGACAAACCGACTTCCCGCGCCTTTGACCCGAAGACGGTTGATAGAGTTCGGGATCAGGACATCGAGGTCGCCAGTGAGGCCCAGGTTGGCCGAGGAGAATTTCTTCATGCCTGCGGTCCCATGAAGGCCACGACCGACGACGAACCGACGGTTCCGCATCAGGATTTCGTCGCCTTTGGGATCGGCGACTGCGAAGTCGCTCTCATCAAGCGCTCGGTGCTGGTAGAGGAAGCCATGATCTGCCGTGATTAGGATGTTCGAAAAGTTTGCCGAGGTCAGCTTTCGAACGAGCTTGGTCAGCTCTTCGATCGCGTCTTCGGCAGCCTTGGGCAGCTGATCCTCGGTCTGCAGTTTGTCCCCGATCGCGTCGATCAGGTTGTGATAGATGTAGACCACGTCGTTGTCGCGGAAGAGCTCTTTGCCCTCATCGACACGCATATCCAGTACATCGCGCGCCAACAGGGCCTTGGTACGATCCCCTGCGCGCCCGGTTGCCAAGAGCTTTTCGCGTGCGGCGAGGCCTTGAGTGCTTTCCCCATCCGACAAGACAGAACCCTGCCCATCGGCCGCAAATGACAGGCCCCGGTTTGGCAAAAGTGCTGCCATCCCAAGCTGTGTATAGCTCGGAAGCGCGCTGATCATGGGCTTCAGCTCTGCGTCAAACCGGTTCAGCGCCCGTATGCGGCGCAGGCATTCCTCGGCCACCTCAAAGCGCAAAGCATCCGAAATGATGACCGCAACCTTCTGGTCCTTGCGGCGGAACTCTGCGGCCTGCTCGAAATAGAAGGCGCTTTGGCGTGGGTATCCGGGAATGGTCCAATCGGTCAGCCCTGCGACCTGATCCTGCCAGGCATCGTTCAGCTTCAAGAGGTAGCTGTTGGTGTATCTGTTCTCGACCGCATCGTAGAGTTCCGAGAGTAGTGAGGCATGGCCGCTGCGCTGCATATGGTAGATGAATTTGCGATAGAGCTGGTCGAGCTTGTACCAGCTGCTGACATACCGCTTCACCCCCTCGGCAGGGCTCGTCATCCCCAGATTGGCCTCGGCCAGCGCCTGTTGGAATTCAGTCGCAAAGCCGATCGCCTGATAGATATCCTCGTAGGCACTATACCAATGGCTCTGCCGGCGCTCGCGGACCCATTTCAGCACCTCGGATGCGCTCACAGTCTGGGTCGACATCGCATGAACAAGCTGTCGGATGACGTGGCGATCGATTTCCTCGAAATGGTCGACCGCCATTACCGACCGGAAATCGCGCTTGGACAGATCTTCCGGGATCTTCAGCAGGCCCTGATAGCGTGCGGCCAGTGTCTCGAAAGCTTCTTCCCAGTGGCGGTTGTTCTTCCAGCGGCGGAAGACCAGCAGTGCTTCGGCGTTCAGCTTGCCATCTTCGCCGAGCGCCCGCAGATACGCCGACTGAAAGAGCGTGATCGCAAAGTCCTCGAAGTCGGGCTCGTCCGGCTGATAACCATAGGCATTTCCGACCTGCTTCCAAAACACCTCCATCAGGCCCGAACGCTCGATTAGCCGCATTGCATCATCGCGACCCTCAGCCAGTTCGCCCAACAGCGCTTCGACCACAGTATCAAGCCCACCTTCGGCGCCAGCACAGACGGCAAGCATTCGCAGCAGAACCTGCGATTGGGTATCGGCGGCATTCAAGAGCCGTTTCAGTTCAGCCACCCGCGCTTTGGAGCGGTAGAACTCCATATGGTCGCGCACGACGTTCTCAAACTGCGGCGGCAGGCCCAGCTCACCAAGCCAGCTCGCCGCCTGATCCGCCTTGAACACTGCTGTCGCCAACTGCAGGTCCAGCAGCCAGTTCGCCGCGTTCCCAGGCTCTGGCCCGTCATGGAACACCAGAAACTTCGCCTTCGGCTCCTGGCGCAGCATACGGTATTTCAGCCCGAACTGGTTGTTGGTGATCTCCACCTTGGTCACGCCCGCCAGATCGAGCGCATCAAACTCTCCCCGCATGTCGCGCGCGGCGTCATACCAGAAGACGATGCGATGCTCGTCGAAGAGGCGTCTTAGGCTGGCGGTGATCCGGTCAGTCATCCTTGGCCTCTAGTCCGGGGATCTTCTTAAGCGCCGCGCCGAACTTCGGAT
The DNA here is from genome assembly GCF_002079305.1 of Rhodovulum sp. P5. Taxonomy (NCBI): domain Bacteria; kingdom Pseudomonadati; phylum Pseudomonadota; class Alphaproteobacteria; order Rhodobacterales; family Paracoccaceae; genus Rhodovulum; species Rhodovulum sp. P5. The sequence goes on along the minus strand of NZ_CP015042.1, from coordinate 20,477 downwards.
AGTTCGCTTTCACCCCATCATCGAGGTCGATCTCGATCTTGGCCTGTGCGAGCGGGAAGACGACATCGCGCTCCCATTCGTTCAGCTCGTCGATGTGCTTGACGATGATGGCCATGTCTTTCAGCGCCTTGGTGCGCTGACCCTGGCTGGCGCTTGGATCGTCGGACAGCTTTTCAAGCCGCCCACGCTCACTCTCAAGCTTGCTGATGAACTCGCGCAGATAGTCGTTGAGGATGACCGAGACGGTGTCGCCGCGATAGCGGTGCATGTAGATCAGCGCGTTGAATGTGCCCTTGGGGCTGGAGAACATCCAGTAAATCGGGCGTTTCTTGTAGCGCTTCACATGATCGGCGTAGAAATCCTTGGTGAAGTATTTGCGGATGTCCTTGCCAAGCGCGTCTTCGATATACCGCAGGTTCTCGCGGAAATGCGCCTCGCCGAAGGTAACGCGCAGGAACAGGCGAAAGCGCTCGGTGATGTCGTCAGGGAACCAATCGCCATCCAGCACGGGAATGACGTTGTCGGCGTCCGGCGCGAAGGTCGGCTCGGGCACGCGGGCAAGGTAATCCTCCAGACGCTCGCCCTGATTGGCGAGGATCAGGCCCGGCGCGTCAAGGCTGTAGCGCCCGAACATGCAGCCCACGGCATAGCTGAGGAACTCGGCCATGGTGTCGGTGCGCAGGCGGGTTTCGCGGTCTGCCTCGGAGCCCTTCACGCCATAGCGATAGGCGGGGTTGCAGGTGAGGGTGATCTCTTCCAGCGGCACCTCGGGGGTCAGCTCGGCTGAGAGGCCATAGGCGTCGATGAAGATGCGGTTGTTCTCTTCCTCAAGGGTCTGCATCTCGTCCGTCATGGACTGCCAGTGGGCGCGCAGCGTGGCATAGCTCTCCGCCAGCGTCTCCCCGCGATGCTCGGGAGAGAGCAGCGGGAGCGTGGTGAAATCCCAGGAGGTTTCGTAGGCGTCCCAGTCGGATTTGGCTGTTTGAATGGCCTTTGCGCCAACTTGGAGAATTTCTTTCTCGGCGCCTTGAATGGCCGATGTTAGCCAGGGAAAGCGCGCAACGTCACCCGGTTGTGTCGTAACAGTCGGATTGATCGCAGCGAGAGCTTCATCGCAAATTTTGGTGTTAAGGAAAGCTGAAACGATTGGAATATTGCCTTCTCCGGGGAACACTGACGACCCTGCCATGTCGAAGATCGTACCAGCTTCACAAACTCTCACGCCAAACGTTCGGGACTTGATGCGTGTCCACGTAACGGCAGGCAGAAAGTAATATGCTTCGTTCTTTGGTTTGGAGTTGCTGGCGAGAATTTCGCCTCGATCCAGGCGTTCGAGTTTATCTTTGCGAATATTTTGTCCGTCGTTTTGCCAATCAACTACTTTCTCATTGTTTCCAAACCAACGCCGGTAAGTTCCACCTGCATTAAGCGGAAACCATTTAAGCGAGGAATTTCTTGCCTCATCGGCACTTGATGGTGCCAGCGAAGATTGCGCTCGGTCCACTTCGTGCCATAGTCGAACGAATTTTCCGTTATCGCCTGTCTGTAGACCGGTTCTCGTGGGGAAGACTTCACCAAGTCGTTCCGCTTTGGAAAACGCATCAAGGAAGTTTTGTCCTAACCAATAGGCCACAGGTTTCCAGGGAGATGCTCGATCTGGTTTTGGGATGCAAAGTACTTGTTCTTCTCCGACCTTCCGGAAGCTACCGCTAGCAAGGCCGTTGATTTTGCTTCTTCGTCACGCCCGTCGACAAGCCGGATGAATTGAGCCAGGTGATCCATCTTTCGTGAGTTCTGAATACAGAAGGCTGTCGTTGAAACCACATCGCCCCCAATAGAATCGAAGGCACGTGGCCCCAGGTGTGCCATGGTCAGAACATGTGTGTTGCTGAATAGCTTGCTGCGCAAAGCTTCGAAATAGGGGAGAAACATCCAGGATTGCATGTTGATCATGGAAACGATGCCCGACTTCCGTGCCAGTTTGACCGATCGCTCCATGAAAATTGCATACAGGTCAGATTTGCTGTCTGGGAAAGCAGCCTTAGCGAAGCCCTGTAGTTTAGAGTTCATACCGCCGTTGCCCATGTACGGCGGGTTGGCCACCACCGCGTGATACTTCGGCGACAGCGCCTCGGCCATGCGCAGCACGGCCACGATGCGCTGCTGCACTTCCTTCAGCAACAGGTCCCCACCGAAATCCCGCGCCTCGACCACCCTCAGCGTCTCGGCCGGGTCGCGCAGCTTCGGCACGATCAGTGAGCCGAAGTTCTTGGCTTGCTCGAACTGGCCCAGCGTCTCGCGCAGCTCGTCGGCCCTGTACGCACGAAGGGGGTCAAAAACGGCAAGATTTTAGGGGTTGGTTTTGTCTGTTGACAAGTAGGAGTGTTCCGTAAGTATATTCCGATAATTAGAAGAATTGGAATATGTATGCAACAGATTTGGTCTGATGAAGAGTTACGGGCGCATTGGGTTTTGAGCGCTTCTGAGCTGGGGTTGTTGAAAGGCACTTCTGAGTCGCGCCGTCTGACGCTTTGTTACTATCTCAAATATTTCCAGCTTCACGCCCGATTTCCCAAATCGTTGGATTTGGTCTCTCCGCAGGTTCTTAAGTTTTTGGCTTCGCAGATCGCCGCCGCCGATGATGATGGGCTTGCCATTGTTCCGAAGAGGACCGATCGCTTTTATCGGCGTCAGGTTATGTCGTTTCTCGATATCGCACTTTTTGACAAGGAAGCCCGCGCGCTTTTCTTGGATTGGCTGATCGAGATCGTTTTGCCAACCGCACCCAACCAAGCAACGTTGGACGCGGTGATTACAGAGCGGTTCCTGTCCAATCGAATGATCCGTCCCAAGGCTAAAGCCGAGGCGAATTTGCTGGCCCGGGCGGAACGCCGGTTCGAGCGTATTGTGTTTGCACGTATTTCGGAGCGCCTTGCCGATGATCAGCGTGCCCGCCTTGACGCGTTGCTTGAGACGGAGGGCGGCTTTTCACCATTTGCCGAGGTTGCGCGCAGTTCTGGGGCTGCCAGCGTTGAGAATGTGCTCAAAACGGTAGAGCGTCTGGAAGCTGTCCGTGCAGTTGGCCTCGACCGTAGCATCCTGGAGGATGTGCATCCCGATATTGTTGAGCGGTTTCGCCTACGCGCTGGTTCGGAAGACGCATGGGACATGCGGCGGCATCCTGATGAGACGCGTTATGCGTTGCTTTTCTGCTTCCTTGTTCCCCGTGAAGCTGAATTGACTGATGAACTTGGCGATCTTCTGATCAGCATCACACACAAGATATCGGCGCGCGCAGAAACCAAGGTCATCAAGGAGCTTGTGGCCGAATATCGCAAGGTCGAAGGCAAAACGGCACTGTTGTTCAAGATGGCGATTGCGGCCAATGCCGATCCCGATGGTCGTGTCAGGGATGTGATATTCCCGGCCGTCGGCCAAAAGACCATCAGCGACCTGGCCGCTGAGTATCATGCGGAGAACCCGTCGTTTTCATACCGCGTACACCGCAAGGTCCGCCGATCCTACGCGCAGCACTATCGGCGCATTCTGCCGGTGATCCTCAAGACACTCACCTTCCGGTCAAACAATCAGGCATGGCACCCGCTTTTGGACGCCATTGCCATTTTGATAGAGGATGCGGGCAAGAAACCACAGTATTTTTCCCTTGATCAGGTGCCATTGGAGGGTGTCGTCAGACCCAAGTGGCGCGACATCGTAATCGAGGCTAGGCCCGGTGGGAAGAACCGCATCAATCGCCTCAACTATGAGATCTGTGTTCTTCAAAGTTTGCGGGAACGTCTGCGCACCAAGGAGCTCTGGATCGAGGGGGCCCGTCGGTACTGCGATCCGGATCAGGACTTGCCGCAGGACTTCGACGATAGAAAAGAGCGGTATTTCCAGGAACTCGGGCAGCCAGTCGAGGCCGATCACTTTGTCCAACGTCTCAAATTCGATCTTAGCGCTGCCCTGGACCAATTTGACCGAAGCTTGCCCACCAATAAGGACGTGACCCTCAGATTGAGGCGCGGCAAATCCTGGATTTCACTCAAGCCGTTAAAAGCTCAGGACGACCCTACGATGCTGGAAGCGCTGAAAGAGGAAATGGCGCGTCGCTGGCCTATGACCAGTTTGTTGGATGTCCTGAAGGAGGTTGATCTACGGCTTGAGTTTACCAAGTCCTTTCCAACTGCGGCCGCGCGACAAACCCTGCCGGAGGGTGAGGTTTCCCGAAGGCTTCTGCTGGCGCTCTATGGAATCGGCACCAATATCGGGCTCAAAGCTATCGCGGCCGGACCGCATAATGTGACGTACAAGGAACTGCTCTACATTCGGCAGCGCTTCATTCACAAAAATGCACTCCGCGCCGCAACCCGTGCCATTGCCGATGCCACGAACCGTGCACGTCTTGCAGATATCTGGGGCGAAAGCAGCAGCAGTTGCGCGTCGGATTCCACACAACTTGCATCCTGGGATCAAAACCTGATGACCGAGTGGCATCAGCGCTATGGCGGGCGCGGCGTCATGATCTACTGGCATGTTGATGCAAAGGCGACCTGTATTCATTCGCAACTCAAACAGGTCTCTTCGTCAGAGGTCGCGTCGATGATTGAGGGTGTCTTGCATCACGGCACCGAACTGGAGATTGATCGCCAGTTTGTTGACACCCACGGCCAGAGTGTCGTCGGTTTCGCCTTCTGTTATTTGCTGGGATTTGATCTCATGCCACGGTTCAAAGCAATAGCGCGGCAAAAGCTGGTGCGCGCAGTTCCCAAGGTAGAGAAAACCTACAAAAACCTCGACCCGTTGTTTGCACCCAAACCAATCAACTGGGACCTGATCGCCCAGCATTACGATGAGATGATCAAGCTTGCGGTCGCCCTGAAACAGCGAACAGCCGAGCCTGAAGCAATCCTGCGCCGGTTTATTCGGGGCCAAAGCCATCCCGTCTTCGCCGCGCTCCTTGAACTGGGTAAAGCCGCCAAGACACTATTCCTGTGCAAGTATCTCAGTGACAAGGATCTGCGCCGAGAGATCAATTCCGGGCTTAACGTGATCGAGCGCTGGAACGGCGTGAACAATTTCATCTTCTATGGCAACGGCAATGAACTGGTCTCCAACCGTCGCGACGATCAGGAAATCTCGGTGTTGTCGCTGCATCTGTTGCAAGGAGCCATGGTCTACGTGAACACGCTCATGATTCAGGACATTCTCGCCGATCAAGCCTGGCGCCAGAAAATGACGGACCGCGACATGGCGGCGCTGAACCCGCTGCCACACAGTCACATCAACCCATACGGGGTATTTGATCTAGATATGAACAGTCGCCTGCCCCTGAACGACATGTCGGTGGCGGCATGAGGCGTTCCGAAACTTATAAATTCCGGAACGAATTTTTCCGGTCGCAAAAACAAAACCTTACAGAATCCGTAATTCCGTTCCGTATTGGAGGCCGAAAAACAGGTGCAAAACCATGCTGATCGGCTACGCGCGGGTTTCCACGATCGGACAGAACCTGGAAAGCCAGATCGAGCACCTCCAGGCAGAGGGATGTGACAGGATATTCCAAGAGAAGCTGACCGGGTTTGACCGTCGTCGCCCTCAACTTGAAAAGATGCTCAGCACACTGCAGCCAGACGATACGCTGCTTGTCACAAGCCTGGATCGCCTTGCCCGATCCACCCATGATCTCTTTGTCATTACCAAGAAGATAGAGGCCGCAGAGGCATCGTTCAGATCACTTCGCGAACCCTGGGCCGACACCACGAGCTCTATGGGAAAGTTCTTACTCACTGTTTTTGCTGGACTTTCCGAATTGGAGAGGAACCTCATCAATGAACGAACCGAAGAAGGCCGGGTATCAGCCAAGAAACGCGGCGTGAAATTCGGACGAAAGTTCAAACTCACAACCCACCAGCAAGATCAAGTCAGATCAATGCTTCAGGAGGGACAGTCCATCCGCGCCATTGCGCGCCATTTCAACGTCGGCGTCGCAACAATCGACCGCATCAAGCGGTCAACACCACTTTCATGAAATCTTGCCGTTTTTGACCCCCTTCGTGCGTACAGGGCCTGCCCCTGCAGGTTGGCCCGTGTCATCTGCTTGGCGATCTGGGCGACGCCATTGCCGACCTCGTGAAGCGAGGCGCGGTAGCGCGCCATCTCGGCCGCCATCTGCGCGTCCGGAACGAACACCCCGCCGGCCGCTTGAATGAGCCGCCGCAGCCCCTCGGCCCGGCTCTCGATCCCGGCCTTCGCCAACACCTCGTCGAGCGCCGCAAGCTCAGCAGCGGTGACCTTCACACTGACCGCGGAGACCGGGATCGCGGCATCCGTCTGGCGCTCCGCATCGGCTTTGAGCGTGTACTGGATCGCTCGCGACGACACGCCAAACCGTTCAGCAAGCTCAGACGTCGACACACCTTCTGCAGCCTCGCGAACGATCTCCATACGGTCCGCACCTGTGAGACGTTTTGAGCGCGACATGCGAAGAAAGACCTCCTATTTCCTGCCACCTTCCACCAAGGCTGACCCCACCTTACGATAATATACCGTACTGTCAATTATATACTTACGTCGCATTCAGACTTAGTCAGCCTTGGTGTCCGCTTCCCCAGCGGCCCGTAGGGACGCGGGGCTGTCCCCTCGCCATCAAGAATCCCACCTGTCCCATGGGTCCCCTTCCCCCGCACCGCCCGAGGGTCTGGCCGAACACACAACAGACCGTGTGAAAAGAGCCACTTGGGATTCCTGCGGTCGTGCTTTTGCGGTATGTTTGGGCATGAGATACATGACCGGAACACCACGTGCGCAATCACTGCTTTTGCCGGAGCGCGTTGAAGACTACGTTGGCGCAAACAATCCAGTGCGGTTTATCGATGCTTTTGTTGCAGGGCTTGACCTCGCTGCAGCCGGGTTCGCAAGGGCGAAGCCCAAGTCGACAGGGCGGCCCGGTTACGATCCAGCTGACCTGCTGAAGCTCTACATCTACGGATACTTGAACCGCGTGCGCTCAAGCCGCAGGCTTCAGGCCGAGACGCATCGAAATCTTGAGGTGATCTGGCTGATGCGGCACCTCAAACCGGATTTCAAAACGATTGCCGATTTCCGAAAAGACAATCGATTAGCATTTCGGGAGATCTTTCGGCAGTTTGTTCGGCTATGCCGAGATCTTGATCTTTTCGGACGCGAGTTGCTGGCGGTGGACGGCACACGGATCAAGGCCGTCAACAACAGTGGGAAGAATTTCACCAAAGCCTCGCTCAAGCGCGATTTGGCTTTGATCGACAAACGACTGGATCACTATCTTTCCGCGTTGAACAATGCTGATGCCGAGGACGACAATCGCGCTAGTGACATGGTGAAGAATGATATTCGTCAGAAAATCGAAGCCATGAAGGCCAGGCGTGAACGGCTGATCGGCCATCAAGAAGAACTGGAGGAGACCGGCGCCGACCAGCTCTCGCTGACCGATCCTGACGCCCGCGCCATGGATCGAAACACGCGCGTAGGCGTTGGATACAACATCCAGATCGCTGTGGATGTGAAGCACAAACTCATCGCTGAGCAACAGGTCCATTCGAAGGTGAGCGACCTTGGGCTTCTGGCCAAGACTGCGATCTCGGCACGCAAGCTGCTGGGTGTTGAGCGCATCGACGTGGTCGCGGATAAAGGCTATTTTGCAATCGAGGATATCGCGGCCAGTGAAGCCGGGAATGCCTTTCCTATCATTCCAAGGCCTCGGCGTGGCGCTGCCGCGAGCAAGGGCTTGTTTGTGAAAGAGCGGTTTCAATACGACGGGACCGCGGACCATTACACTTGCCCCGGCGGTCAGAACCTTCCTCCGAACGGGAAAAAGCAGTATGTCCGAGATGGCGTGTTCGAGCAGAAATATCGCAATTACCGCGCCTGCAAGCAGTGCCGGCTCAAGCCGCGACGTACGGGAAGTGAGGCTCGAACAGTTTCGCGATATGAAAACGAAGAGGTGCTGGAGCGGATGGCTGAACGACTTGTCGCCCGCCCAGAGGTACTGGGTCAACGCCGCGAAACAGTCGAACACCCCTTCGGATCTATCAAGCAATGGATGGGACAAGGCGCATTCCTGACACGCCGACTTGAGAACGTCCGTGGCGAGTTCAGCCTGACGGCGCTTGCATACAACATCCGGCGGGCGATCACATTGGTCGGCGTCCCGACCCTAATCCAAGCAGCACGGACGTAAAGCAACGACCCTGAGACCATTTATGCGCGGCGGGCCCTTTCAGGCCCTTACAGCCTATGCTGGCCTACTTTGGGCCACTCAGAACCTATTTCCAATCGAAAAATCCAAAAGCCGACCGTTCTCTGCATTCGCGGATAGGAGGCCGCCGTTTTCACACGGTCTGACAAGTGTTCGGACGGAACCGCGGGCGGGCGCAAACCCCACCGACAGGGCGGACAGGCAGGGTCAAGGAGGGCCAGATTTGGGTCACCAAATCTCTGCCGCAAAAACCGGGAGGCCCTGGCCGACAGGTTTTAGTGGATGGCCCCCTTGAGGCTGACTGGCCGGTCTGTCGCGGCCTGACCCTTCCGGGAGAAGCGCGTCTGTTGAATGCAAAGCGACCGGCGGCTTCGTGAGGTCGCCTCAGGCGATCTGACCGCCGGACCCGGCATCTCTTGAACAGGGATCGGGCCGCCCCAAGATCGTCCTGGGGCGGCCCATCCTCGCCAGAGGATTTAGTCCTGGGGATCTTTCGCGCTCGGTGGGAACATCACCAGCTCCGAGACCGCGACAGGGAAGTCGAGCTTGAGGCTGAAGAACTCCGAGCCGTCCCCGTTGCGGGTGTTGCGGAACATCGCACCCACGCGCTGAAAACGGGTGCGCTCCTGGCCATCGGTGTCGGTGAACTTGACGGGGACGGTGGCGACGTAGTGGTTGGTCATTTGGGTTACTCCTTATTGCGATGAGGATCACCCAGCACGGGGGCAAAAGGCCCGGTCGCAAGCGCAAATGCGGAGGGTCCGCGCCAAAGGCGTGGAAGCCGTATTTGTGCTTGCCGAAGCGTGAGCTGAGGGCACGGACGGGCCGAGCCCGTGCGATCCACATCTATGAGCAAAAAGGAGTGATCCGGATGACCCCTGCCATCACGCCGGCGCCACCATCCGCGTCCTCGTCCCGCCGCTCCTGGCCCGGGTGCCGACAAAGCCCGCCCGCGTGGGTGCGATGGTCCGAAACACCATCCGAAGGACGTGCGGGTCTTCAGCCTCAAGCGCGTCGTCGCCATCCCCCGCGTCTTGAACCGTCGTGGATACGCATGACGCGCGCATAGCCTCCCACCAGACACGATGCGGATGGGCCGAGCGTCGACGGCCCCATTGAGAGGGGATGACGGTGCCGACCGCCGCAGGCCACCGATTAACGCGATTATGTTGCCGCGATCACGCGACCAAGCTGTCGAGCATCACCTTGGTCTCAGGCATCCGCTTCAGTGAGTTGCCAATATGCTCGCGCCAGCGTCGGCCAACCTCCAGCGCAGAGGCATAAGCGCGGGCCAGATCATCGGGCCGGTCCTCGGCCATCGCCTCGATCAGGAAAGCCGCCTGCTCACGGTCCTTCACCGATTTGAGGCTCCCCGCTCCGTCCCGCCGCCGATCGGCAATGATAAGCTTGTGGATCGCATAGCGTTCCGGGCGCGGAACCTGGACCAGAACGCCGGATCTATAGATCGCCGCCGCGTGGATCGGCTCAGCGATCAGGAAGTTGAGATAGTTCAATCCTTGGGCGTTCACGCCCAATGCTGGCAGATCACGGATGGTCTCATCTCCGAACGCCGGTGTGAGAAACTCGACCAACTGGCCGCTGCCACCCTGGGCCCATCGCCATGTCCGGCCCTGGTCAAGAGCTGGCAGAGGATCGAATTTGAGCGCCGAGAATGTCTCCGCCAGACCCGGGTCGACCTGATCCTGCAACGCAACGCTGAGCTTCTCGAACTGCGCGATGTCGATGTCGCCAGTATTGGCCATACCGCCAATTGGCAGACGGATACCAAGCTCGCCTTCATAGAGGCGAAATGCATTGGTTCCGACGATGGTGCCACCCAAACGGAAGGTTCCGGCTGCGGCCATGGCCGACAGGATGGACCCGGTCGCCCGGTCGATGGGCGTCATGCCTTCCGCACGCAAGAGCCGGACAAGCCGCGACCGTTCCGCCTGCCGATCCTTGGCCTTTGCGCGCAGCTCTTCGATCCGGTCGATGCGCGCGCGTGTCTCGTCGCTGTCTTCGCCGATATAGATGAAGCGCATCTCGGTGCCGACACGGCGCGCGGCATACCAATAGGCCTTATCCCCACGCTCCTTGAGAGTCGGCTTGCCTTCGACACCGGACAAAGCGTCGTCCTTCAAAAGACGTACCAGGTCGGTATAGGCGCTCATCGCGATGCTGCTGAGTGGAGTCATGCCAATCATTTCCAAGTTTTGCTTGGCACACATATACCTATCAAAACAGGAAATTGCTAGGCAAAGCGATTTGGAGAACGTCCACACCCATAAGAAACGACGAAAGGGCCGCCCGAAGGCGACCCTCTTTCTTCAATCCTGCGACGCCTTCTTCGCCGGGTCCGCAACCCGCATGACCGTCAGACCTTTCGCCTCCGCCTTCTGCCCGAGGTTCAGCGCGACCCCGTTGCCGCCGAAGAGTACAACCCCCGTCGCCGCGAACTTGTCGTCCAGCATCTCGTCGTTGCACTTGAACGGTGCCGCCCGCCCATGCGCGGACCAGCGCGGATCGAAACGCGCTTGTGCGACACACCGTGCGCGAGCCCACCGAGCCGCGATCATCTCCGCCCCGTGCTTGCCACCCTTGTGGCAGAGGAAGATCTCCTGGTTGCGGTTCTGCTTGATCCGCTCGCGAACCTTGTCGAGCGTGTTGAAGATCACATCGACATCAGTCCAGTCAGTGGCGCCCGAGACGATCAGGGGAACACCCTCGACTTTCGACTTCTCGGCGGTTTCCCGGTCGTGCTGCTCCAGAAGCTGCCGCGCCTCGAAGACCGCCCCGGTCTCTTGCGCCCGGACGCTTGCGCGCGACCCGGCTGCCGGGATGAAGGCGTGGCCGGTCTCGATCTCGTAGCATTCCGCCGCAGCCTCGCTCATCACCTCGATGGCGCTGACGATCTCGCGCAGCTGCAGAAAGCGCGCCTGCGCCTCTTCGAGCGCGGTCTCGGCGATCTCCGATCCGTCGTGGGATTTTGCCAGCGCTCCGATCTTGTCGGCGGTGCGGTCGACCTCCTTGCCAAGCGCCACCTTGCGGCGCTGCAGGATCGTGGCGAGCCCATGGGCCAGCGGTTCGATTTCTGCTTCAAAGCCGGTCCCGCGCAGCGGACCGAGCAGAGCCTCGAAGCTCTCGCGGATGATGCAGTCCTGAAGAATGTGGTCTTCCGGGATCGGCAGCTGTGCGTCCTTCTCGGTCAGTCCGAAAAGTTCGATGGTCTCGTAGGTGTTTGCGTTGTCGTAAGCCATGTCTGTTCTCCAGTATTCGGTTGAGGAGCCACCACGTGAGTGTGGGGGCATGGCCGAATGCCTGGTTTCCGAATCTGCCCGGGTCAGGGACGGCGCAGCCGCCGGCTTGCCGGGCGCAAAAGTTTTCCGCGCGCAGCACCCGACACACGCGCGCGCTCACGCACGGGACCGCCCAACGCCACAGACCCCGCCCTCGCCGAAAAGTTTTGCGATCCTTGACGCGGGCTGATTTGGGGGCCATCCGGAGGATATGCTTCCGCACTCATGTGTGTGTGTTGACGGTAGGTTTGACCGACCTGAGCAGGCAAACGGCCTGACCGGACGCGGGAGACGGATGGAGCGGCGGGATCGTTTTGCCGCGCAAAACAGACCAGAGCGCAATCCGGCGGAGCGGCTGGGGAGGGACGTGCTCGCGAGGCGGGCAAACCGGGACGCCAAGCGCAACGCCGCGGTGAGGCCGCATGGCCGAATGCGCGACGGACCGAAGGGCCGTTCTCCCCTGCGACACGCGAAGCCGAGCGGGGGAGGCCGCAAGGCAAGCATCCAAGTCGATGCTCGAGAGCACAAAACCGACACACTCTGCTTCCAAACAGCGCAAATTGTCTGGTCTGCTGAGGGGTTCGAATGTAGAAAAGACCTTAGTATCATTGAAAATGATCATTCAGAAAGAGCAACTCGACCTTGGCTTCCGCCCAACAACTCATCGGTCTCGTCAAGAGCCACGCAGAAGGGGACGCTGATCGTTTTTACGATCTGGCGATGCAACTCTCTGCGGCTGAAGAGCAGAAGGGACATACCCGTCTGGCTGAACAGTTGCGACAATGGGCCGAAGCGGGACAGAAGCCGCCTTCGAAGCGAACCCCTGCGATCACTCCTATCGCAACACCCCGCGGTGATCTGGCGGAGTTCCTTGCCGCGTCCTATCCGACCGAGCGCCTCGTCGATGTCATCTTGCCAGACAGGATTGAGAGCGAACTCGCGCATCTCGTTGTAGAGACACGAATGCGCGAAAAGCTCGAGGCGAAAGGGTTGAAGCCACGGCGGCGCGTTCTCCTCTCCGGTCCTCCCGGAACCGGCAAGACCCTGAGTGCTTCAGCGCTTGCCGGTGAGCTGCAGTACCCTCTCTTTTCGGTCATGCTCCACGGACTGATCACAAAATTCATGGGTGAAACAGCGCAGAAGCTGAAGATGATATTCGATGCCGTCAAGACGACGCGGGGTATCTATCTCTTCGACGAAATCGACGCTTTGGCCGCGGCCCGGGGCGGTGAGAACGATGTCGGTGAGGCCCGGCGGGTTCTGAACTCGTTCCTGCAATTCCTGGATGAGGATACCGGGCCTTCGATCGTCATTGCCACTACAAACCTGCCGGGAATTCTTGACCGCGCTGTGCTGCGCCGCTTTGATCTTGTTTTGCCATATGTCATGCCCGATGGCCCTGCCATTCGGCAGGCGCTCGAACGCCGTTTGATCGGCTTCTCACTCGCTCGCATGGGATGGAAACGGGTTATAGACGTTGCCACAGGCCTCTCAACGGCCGATGTTGTGGCAGCGGCGGAAGATGCCGCTCGACGTGCAGTTCTGAATGATACCGACAAGATTGCGACACAGGATTTGCTTGATGCCCTCGAACGCCGACGGTCGCTCCAAGAACTAGGGACCGATGACAATGGCACGAGACCTTCGGCACTTCCACCTTCGCAATCTCGGACAACCTCGCCCGTTCCAAGCAAAGGGCGGGGGCGGGTCCAAAAGACCAAGTGATGTCCCCAATCGCGCGGCGCACGCCCAAGCATTGCTTCAGGCCATCGACGCGCTGCCAGATATTCCAGCAGCCGAACTTCCCGGCGTCTATCTGGAAGTACGCTCGCGTATCGACGAGCGCCTGAAGAAAGGCAGCCTCGACGCTAGTGGCCTGACTCTCCTTCGCGTCGCCGAGACCCCTGATCCCGGTGGCACCGAAGAGCGCGCGACGGTGTTTGCGACAGCCAAGGGTATTGAAAAGCTGCGCAAGAAGGTCGAGCAGTTTCGGACGGAAGACACACCCGACCGGGAAAAGGATGGTGAATTCATCCCAGGCCGTCCGAAGAACGCGGATCTAGTGCAGAGCGTCGCTGCCATCACGGAAGCGGGATTGCGTGCCCTCTGGCGCAGCCCTTCAGGCAAATTTCCAGCAGCGGATGTTGCGACCGTCTGGGAGGTTTGGCTCGAGCCTCAAATGACCGAAGGTTTCGTCGCGGCCGCACCAAACTATGGCGTTACCGTGGGAGCAGATCGGCTGGAGTTTCCCGAAGATATCGTTGTGATCGTAGAGGCCGATCGCAATCAGCTCGCCCAAGCCGTCCGCCGACTAGGCGGCGTGCGCGCCCTTGCTGCTCCCACCATCACAGCGGATTTCTTCGACGGCTTGCCGGTGGCAGAACAGGCGCAGTGGGTCGACGAACTCGCGGGTCGTACGACCTACACTGACAATCCCGATCCTAGCTACGTCACGCTTTTGGATACCGGTGTCAGTCGCGCGCATCCTCTCATTCAGCCGGCGCTCAGCGTGGATGACCGACATGCCGCCAACCCGGCCTGGGGGCTGGAGGATGTGAAGGGCCATGGCACGCAGATGGGAGGACTGGCGCTCTTTGGAGACCTGACGCCGAAACTGCACCAGGCGAATCCGGTTTCTGTCGTGAACCGTCTGGAATCCGTGAAGCTGCTGCCTGATGCAGGGATGAACCCGCATCATCTCCTCGGCGCGGTTACCAGGCAGGCGATCAATACAGTAGAACAGGTCGGCCCCCGGCGCCGGACCTTCACCATGACCACGACGACGGGTGAGGACACCCCGCATGACGGCGCGCCGACGTCATGGTCGACGGAGGTCGATCAGCTCGCCGCCGGTGTTTCAGGTGAGGTGAAACAACAACGCTTGGTGCTTGTCTCCGCAGGGAATACCGACAACTTCACCTTTGGTGCCGGAAACTACCTGGACCGATGCGATCACGAAGACAACGAAATCGAGTCGCCGGCCCAGGCATGGAATGTTCTGTCTGTTGGGGCCTTTACAGAGAAGACCGTACTGCCAGACGGAGAGCCGGCCCAGGCGCTTGCACCATTCGGCGATCTATCGCCAGCTTCGAGAACTGCATCGTGGTCGTCCCATTGGCCGAACAAGCCGGACGTCGTCCTTGAGGGTGGAAACTGGGCGCTAAGTGCCATGCCACCGCCAATGCGTCATGGATGGTTATCGCTGCTTTCGACTCACCACAATTACCCAGTCCGATCCTTCACATTCACCTTCGATACCAGCGCGGCGACCGCGCTTGCCGCGAAGGATGTAACGGAACTCTGGTCGGACTATCCGACGCTTTGGCCCGAGACAGTGCGTGGTCTCTACGTGTCGTCAGCGCGGTGGACGCAGCAGATGCGTGCGCATCTGCCGGCCCAGCCAAACAAGGGTCACTTCACGCCCCTTTTTCAGCGCTATGGGTATGGTGTGCCGGACATGGCGCGTGCCCGCCGCAGCGCGTCGAACGCGCTGACCCTCATCGTGGAAGATACGATTACGCCGTACGGGATTTCAGAGAAGACCGGCGGTGATGTCCACAATGAAATGAAGCTGTTCGCCCTTCCCTGGCCCGTTGAGGCTTTGCGCGCGCTCGGCAATGCCGATGTGACCTTGCGGGTGGCACTCAGTAGCTTTATCGCTCCGAACCCGTCCGAAGCCTCGCGCGGCGTTCGGTATCGCTACGCGTCCCACAACTTACGTTTCCAACTCAATCGCGCTGGCGAGAACGAAGCCCAATTTCTGGCCCGGATCAGCAAGGCGGCCGAACAGCCCGATGGTCCTGCAAGCGACGAAGATGATCTTTGGGACTTCGGTAGCAATCGGCGCCATGTCGGGTCGCTCCATATAGATCAGCTGACATGCAGGGCTTCAGATCTGGCGCGGCGCAACTTGCTGGCTGTTCACCCAGTCACCGGTTGGTGGAAGTCGAAAAAGCTTCTCGCTGAGAGTTTGCCTTCCGTACGCTACGCACTGATTGTGGAAATCGACGCAGCAGAGTTGGACACCGAGCTCTACGCCGAGGTTCAAGTTGCTGTTGACGCATTGATTGCCGCTCAAGCAGTTGTACAAGTCTGACTTTAATCGAAACTCCGCGCGGCACTTCCGATCTAGCAGTCTCATCTACACCGGAACGCCATATGAAGTGGCAGTTCGATCGCTCTATTGAAGCAAGCACAGCAAAAGGGGAACCGTGAACCCACGGCTCCCCTTGCAGTTCAGATGTTCAAGCCTCGTACCAAGGTCACGCGACCAGCGACAGCCCCGCGCCCGCATCGTGCGACGGCTCACCGCTATCGATGAACGGGATGATCGAGAAGGTCTGACCGCCGCGCTGCTCTTCGTTCTGCACGGCGTTCACGCGCAGGTCGCCATCGGGTGTGTTGATCAGAAGCGACAGGTAGTCATTGCCCGTGCGGCTGCTCTTGGCCATCCAGGCCGAGCCGACGCGGATCGGTGTGCCCCGGGGCGAGCTGACCTCGATCCGGTAGTCGGGGTGGGTCTCCTCGGTCTTGTAGCTGTTTTCGATCAGCATGAACTCCAGATCGAACATCATGTTGGCGATGTAGCCGGTGAAGGCGTTGTCGGCGTCCATGGCGGTGAGCTCGCCCGAGATCGAGCCGGATTTCATCAGGCCGTTCGAGACCAGTGGGATGATCTCGAATTCGCCGCTTTGGGCCGCGCGCGCCTCTTTCGTCTGCACTGCGTTGACCCGGAACGGGCCGAGGCCAACATCGATCTGCATCGAGATGTAGGGGTTGCCGCTGGTATTGCCGGTCTCGTTCCAGGCTGTGCCGATGCGCACCTTGCGGCCTGATTTGTTGACTGCCGTTACGTCAAAATCTGGGCTGCGTTCGGACATCTTGGCCCGCGCCTCCAACTGGATGGCGATGTCAAAGCGCGTCGAGTGGATCATGCCGGTGTACTCAGCGGCTGCGGTCTCGACATTGCGGGTGAGGGTTCCTGCGAACATGGGATGGTTCCTTCTGGATTGGCCGGTGTCTGACGTTATGCCAGCGCAACCGGGATTGCTTTCTCGACCCCTTGAGGGATCACAAATCAGAAAGCCTGCTTTCCTTTCAGCCCCGCCCACCCATCAGAGCTGCCGTCCGAGTGGGAATGCCCCCGCGCGTCCGGGTGCTACGCCCCTGCCCTGCCCGACTGGTCTTGATTGGTTACCCAGATTTTCCGCGCCGTCCTTCAATCGCGCGATGAAGAACTCCGCCTCTTTTCCGTTCAACCGATGCCCTTCCCGGTCGGTCAGGCCGATGCAGCTGCCGTTCGGCTGATAGGTGATCAGGTACTGACCGAGCCGGTCCTTGTGGACAACGTAGCCAGTATTGGCCCAGTGCACGGTCTGGCCGGCATCGACTGCAGCCTTGATGTCATCGAGTGTCATGCGAACCTCCTTACGAAGAATGGTTGGGAAACCACGCAGGAAGCCCGGTCGTCGAACCAGGCTTCACTGCAGCATTTGTTTGGCAAACGGCCGAGGCTGTCAGGCACCTTGCGTGGCTTGTGTCACGCGTGCCGCCATCCAGTCCTTCAGGCCAAGAACCGTTCGTCCGGCGGCGACCTCGGAGGCCCAGGCAACCCTTGGATCGCCGCAGGGCTCCCCGCTGACGTGCTGCTCGATATGGCCATTGGCCATCCATGGCTCGGGCTGGATTCGTCGCAGCCAGTCCGCCATGCTCGGGATGCGGCCCTGGCAGTCTTCGCGGACATGCTGCTCGCCGATCCAGCGCACGGGGATGTCCCGACCCGCGCTATTGGTCAGGGTCAGGCCGAAGACACGTTCGGCCTCGAACAGGCCTTGGGTATGGTGGCGCAAGGCCCGGTGCGTGAAAAGCGCGAGATGCTCTTTCGAGGCGTCAAACCAATCGTGGACGGCCTGATAGTCAGACGGCACCCCGCCGAATTTCCGGGCAGAGCTTTCGGCATGATGAAGCGGATGGGCCATCTCAAAGCCCCTCGTCATAGCTGTGCGAGCATTCGACATAGCGGTCGGCGTGATCGAGGGTGATGCTGTCTGCTGCAATGTCCCAGGTCAGCGTGCCGTAGCCGCCCTCGTTGTTCTCGAACCCCGGATGATGGTGATAAGCGAGCGACCAGGCGAAATCGCCCACGGCGGTGACAAGCGCCTCCGGCAGCTCGACCTCTGCAGGCTGCACCGTCACATCCTCGACATTGCCAGAGTCGCCATAGCCTTCGTATTCGGCGGTGACCTCGTTGATGCCAAGCGCGCGCAATTGCGCGATCAGCTCCGCTCGGGATGCCTTCAAGGTGGTTTCGCGCTCTGCGCGCCACTGAGCCGCCATTGCGGCGTAGTCGATCTGGGGATTGGTCATGGGTCTGTCCTCTTGTCTGAATTTGGGGCGCGCGCAGGCGTGCCATTGGCCTGCCCGCGCACCAGGAACGCGCAGACCGGTCAAATCCCGATCCGCGACGCCCGACCCAAAGCCCTCTTTGACTTTTCAGGCGGCTTGGTCCGCCGCTCTGGGGGTTCCCTGCCCCACGATCCGTGCCAGAATGCTGACCGTGTCGACACCGTCCCCATGCGGGAGGAACACCCGCAACTGGAAGGCGATGATCTCGGTGAAACAGCCAAGCGCTTTGAGGCTTTCGATCATACCCCGATCCGCACCGCCCAGCTCGAGGCGCATCTCGCCTGCGACACGGCGACGGGTCAGGGTCAGACCCCGGCCAATATCGACAGGCGCTGTAGTGCCAAGAGCGACGGTCATCATCTCCTGCGGTGTTTGCGGGTTGGAGACGAGGAAGCGGGAGCGCAGCGCGGCCGCCCCTTCTTCGCTCAGCGTGCGCCCGATCATGGCGGTCGCCCCATCCGGCGTGACCCGATAGATGCGCTCATTGGTGGTCGGGATGTCCTTCCAGATCGGTAGCAGAAGCCCGGTCAGCAGGTAGAGCTTGGTCGTGGTGGTTTTTGGCAGGGACGCAGCCTCGGCATCCCAAAGCCGCGCAAACTCAGGCTTGCTGATCTCTTCCCAGGCAGAAGACCCGAACCGCGCCTCCTCCAGGTAGCTCGACCCGTTTGGCCGCACCGCCTTGCGCATCAGCGTGACGACGTCCTCGTCATACATCTGCATCGGCCGCGCCGAGATCAGCGCCGCGCGACCGGAGGCGCGATTGACCATCGGCAGCTTGTCGGGGTTGCGCGACAGGGCGTCATCCGCCGACAGCACGTGGACAGGGTCGGTAACCTCAAGTCCAATGATCCGTGTCACGGCACCGGATTTCGGGCAGGTCCAGAGATCCTCTGTGGAGACCTGCTCGATCCTTTCGCCACGCAGGGTTTCCACGCCGAGATCGAGCGTGCCTGCCGCGCGCGCCCGTTCGGTCTGATCAGCGATCCGCTTCATGAACTCGGCAAAAAGCGCGTTCTGCATGTGGATGGGCAGGGCCAGAACCCGGTTCAGAAACCGCTGGATCGGCGGCAACTCCTCAAGGAGCACCCCGTCCTTGTCGATCAGCCGCAGGGCCGTCCAGTCGGTGAAGCTCTCGTAGCTCATCGCCTCGGCCCGCCCGGCGGCAAGATCGGCGAAATACCCACGCAGCGCCGCTCGCGCGATTGGACTTTCGAGATTGTCCTCCTCGCGGAACATGCCTTGCGAGCCGGTCTCGCGCTGGCCCTTCGTCAAGGCACCCAGCTGGTCGAGGCGTTTGGCTATAGTTGAGGTGAAGCGCTTCTCGCCATGCACATCCGAGGTGCAGACCCGGAAGAACGGCGCGCTGACCTGAGCCGAGCGATGCGTGCGACCAAGCCCCTGGATGGCCGCATCGGCGCGCCAGCCGGGCTCCAGCAGGTAGTGCCGCCGCCGTTTCTGGTTCTTCGCCGTCTGCGCCGCGTGATAGGATCGCCCTGTGCCGCCCGCATCGGAGAAGATCAGGATATCCTTTTCACCATCCATAAAGGCCTGGGTCTCGGAGGAATTGCTGCTGGCGCTGCGTTTCTCGATGAAGAGATGGCCATCTTCAGCCTTGAGGGGCCGGATGGACCGGCCCGTGACCTCTGCTACAGCCTCGTCGCCAAAGGCCCAGAGGATCTGATCCAGCGCCGACGCGATCGGGGCCAGCGTCATCAACTCCATCATGGCCGCATCTCGTAGGGCGAGCGCCTCGCGCGAGACCACCAGCGCGCCATTGGCATCCCGCAAGGGCTCGGCCACCATATTGCCGTCGATCTCCACGAGCTTTTGCGCATGGATCGGAAAGGCTTGTTCGAGATAGCCCAGGACGTAGTCCCGCGGTGTCAAGGCACCCTCGACGAGCTCTTCTTCTGCGTCCATCGTCTCAAGCCGACGTTTCAGCAGGCTCTCGCCGGTCGAAACCACCTGAATGACGCAAGCGTTGCCCGCCGCGAGGTCATCCTCGATGGCGCGGATGATGGTCGGTGCCTTCATGCCCATCAGAAGATGGTTGAAGAAGCGCTGCTTCGTGCTTTCGAAGCGGGACTTGGCCGAGGCCCGGGCGGCTGACGCATTGGTCTCCCCCGAGGCGTCATTGACGCCAGTCGCAGTCAGTGCGGCTTCCAGATTGTGGTGAATGGTGCGAAACGCGGTCGCATAAGCATCGTAAATCTCGATCTGGGCCGGGGTGAGCGCATGTTCGAGCACGTCATACTCCACGCCATCAAAGCTGAGGGCACGGGCCGTGTAGAGGCCGAGCGTCTTGAGATCGCGTGCGACCACCTCCATGGCGGCCACGCCGCCTGCCTCCATTGCCGAGACGAAACCTTCGCGGCTCGGGAAGGGATATTCGGGGCCCTGCCCCCAGAGCCCCAGTCGTGCGGCATAGGCGAGGTTGTGGACGCTCGTGGCGCCCGTGGCCGAGATGTAGAAGACGCGGGCGCGGGGTGACGCGAGTTGCAGCCGGAGGCCTGAGGCCCTGCTGGGAGGGTTTGACCCCC
>NZ_CP015041.1 GCF_002079305.1 Rhodovulum sp. P5 | reverse complement strand
CCGCCTGCAGGAAACGGCCGATCTGCGCCTGATCTCGCGCCGGGACTATGGCGCCGAGGTGCAGGCGCCCACCGCCATCCTGCGCTTTGCCCTGCCGCGGCGCGGGCTCTGGGCGCGCCTGACCGGACAGGGCTTTGCCCGGTTCCAGGCGGGCGATCTGATCGGGGTGGTGCCGCAGGGCGACACCCGCCCGCGCTACTACTCGCTGGCCTCCGGGGCGCGCGACGGGTTCGTCGAGATCTGCGTGAAGAAACATCCGGGCGGCCTGTGTTCCGGGCAGTTGATGGAGCTGCAGCCGGGCGACACCATGCATGCCTTCCTGCGCCGCAACCCGGCCTTCCATGCGCCCGCCGACGCCAAACCGCTGATCCTGATCGGCGCGGGCACCGGCATCGGGCCGCTGGCGGGGTTCGTGCGGGCCAACCGCGCCCGGCGGCCGATCCACCTCTATTTCGGCGCGCGCTCGCCTGAAAGCGACCTGCTTTACGATGTGGAAATGGCGCGCTGGCAGAAGGAACGGCGCCTGACCGCTGTCACCACCGCCTTTTCGCGCAGCGCCGACCGCGCCTATGTGCAGGACGCCCTGCGAAACGACGCCGAGGCGGTACGCGGCCTAATCGAACAAGGCGCGCGGATCATGGTCTGCGGCGGGCGCGGCATGGCGCAAGGCGTGGCCGCGGCGCTGGACGATATCCTGAGCCCCGCGGGCCTCTCCCCGTCACCCTGAAAGCGGAGGGACGCTATGTCGAGGACGTATACTGACATGATCCCCACGCGCTGAACGGCCCCACCATGGGCACGCGCTGGTCGGCCATTCTATACACCGCGCCGGGGTTCGACCCGGCGCCCTTGCATGCCGCGCTGGCACAGACGGTGGCCGAGATCGACGACCAGATGTCGACCTGGAAGCCCGAGAGCGACCTGATGCGCCTGAACCGCGCGCCGGCCGACACATGGGTCGCGGTGCCGGCGCATCTGATGGCGGTGCTGGAGGCGGGGCTGGCCATCGGGCGGGCCTCTGACGGGGCGTTCGACATCGCCATGGGCGATGCGGTCTCGGCCTGGGGGTTTTGCGCAGCCGAGGCGAGCGAGGAGGGCATCCGGGCCGCCCTGTCCGTCCCGCGCCGCCCGGCACATGAGGTGCTGGAACTGGACCGCGCGGGCCTGCGGGTGCGCAAGCACGGCCCGGTTGCGCTCGATCTCTGCGGCATCGCCAAGGGCTATGGCGTGGATCGTCTGGCCGAGACGGTGAAAGGCTTCGGCATCACCTCCGCGCTTCTGTCCATCGACGGGGAACTCCGCGCCATCGGCACCCAGCCGGACGGGCAGCCCTGGGCGGTCGCGGTGGAACGCCCCGATCACGCCCACCGCGCCGCGCAGTCGGTCCTGGCGCTGACGGGTGCCGCTGTCGCAACCTCGGGCGACTATCGCCACTGGGTGGAGGTGGGCCGGGCGCGCCTGTCCCACACGATGGACCCGACCCGCGGCGCGCCGCTGGCCCAGAGCCCCGCTTCTGTCACGGTGGTGGCGCCGAACTGCATGCTGGCCGATGGCTGGGCCACCGCGATGATGGTGCTGGGGCGTGACAAGGGCCGCCCGCTTGCGCGCAAGATCGGCCTGTCGGTGCTGTTTCTGGAACGCGCGGGGGAGGGCGTGACCTCCGCCGCCGTGGGCCCGGTCTTCGAGACGGAAGAGGCCGCGCGCTGACCTCTCCCCAGCACGCGGCCTCTTGCGACCCTCAGGCGGGCCTGCCCTGCCGGACTTATCCACCGGCGAGGGCGTTTTCGTCAGTGCCCGCGTCCGACCAGCACGCCGGCGATCTCCATCATCGATTTGCCGGAACCTTTCGCGATGGCAGTCAGCGACTGGTCCGGCGCCACGGTATAGCCCGCCGCCGCAAGCTTGGCGGTCAACGCCTCTTCGGTCATCCCCAAAGCCGGGGCGACCTCGGTGTCGTTTCACAAGGTAAGTTCGACCAGGTGCGCGTCCTGTTTGGTGCATCGCTCAAAACGGGTTTCCGCAAGATCAATCCTCGGCAAAGAAACCGACGGCATGCATCGGAGCGTTCTTCGGAGCCGGAGGAATTGCCCACCCTTCAGTCTCCCGTAAGGCAAGGGAAGTACTCGGTGGGCCAAGGTCAGTCGCCCGCGAGTCGTCGTCTTGTCTCCCGTCCTGACCGCATATCGGGCCGGCGCCCTGCCGACCCCCAAACAAAGGAACTGTCTTATGTCCTCCACGCTGATGCGGTATGCCACACCGACAATCATCGCCCTCTTCCTCGTTTCCCTGGTCACCGGGATCGCGATCTTCTTCCACGTTGGCCCCAGCGCATTTCACGGAATCCATGAATGGCTGTCGATGGTGCTGATCCTGCCCTTCGTCCTGCATGTCTGGCGCAACTGGAAACCGATGACGAAATACATGACCGGCCGGCCGCTTCTGATTTCTGCGGTCGCTTCGGTACTGGCCTGTGCCGTCTTCTTCCTGCCCATGGGCGGTGAAACCGGCGGCCGCCCGCCGGTCTTTGCGCTGAGCCAGCAGATCCTGCAGCACACACCGGCAGAAGTGGCCCCGGCTTTGGGCATGACCGAAGACGCCCTGACCGCCAAACTGGCCGCTGCCGGATATACCGTGGCACCCGACCAATCGCTGAACGCCATCGCTGAAGGCTCCGGCAAATCGATGATGGAGATCGCCGGCGTTCTGGTGGCCCGCGTCCAGTGACGAACGCGCCCTCCGCCGGGGGGAGGCCGGCGAAGGACAAAGCCCGCTTTAAGGCCGAGGGAGGCCGCGCGCTGTAGAGAGATCGGCGTGCCGCCTCTCAGGCCCGCTGCCAACGCATCGAAGCAGCCGCATCCCCGCAAAGTTATCCAATCGAAAGTAATCGCCATGATCAGGCCCCAAAACCTGTATGCCGTTACGGCAGGTCTCCTGCTTGCCTTCCTGCTCCCGCTCTCCGTCACGGCTCAGCAACGGACGGGTGCGCCCCCACCCAACGTGTCAGTGCAAACTGTTGCTCTTCAGGATGTCATCCTTTCATACGACTATGCCGCGCGCGTCTCTGCGTTTCGCGACGTCGAGGTCCGCGCGCGCGTGGGCGGTATCCTGCTTCATCGAAACTTCGCCGAAGGAGCGCAGGTCGCTGCCGGCGACGTGCTTTTCGAGATCGATCCGGCCCCGTATGAGGTCGCCTTGGCCAAGGCCGAGGCTGAATTGCAGCAGGCCGAAGCCCAGCACGACCAAGCTGTACGCGACCTTGAAAGGGCCGAGAATCTGTTCAAGCAGTCGGTGGGTTCAGAGAAGACCCGCGACGATGCCATCGCAACCGAGGCGTTGACCCGCGCCGCCGTGGCCGCTGCCGAAGCCTCCGTGCGCTCCGCGGAACTGAACCTCGGCTATACCCGCGTTACGGCGCCGATCGGTGGTGTGACCAGCACCGAGGAAGTCTCCGAAGGTAGCCTGATCGGGACCGATGCCAGTAGCAGCCTGCTGACGGAAATCACCGTTCTCGACCCCGTTCATGTGAATTTTGCATTCTCCGATAAGGAACTGGCTGAAATCCGCAGTCTGCTTGATGCGAGTGCCGCCCGCGGTGGCACGATCGACCGGATCGAGGTCACCGTCAGCCTCGGCGATGGAACGCCTTATGGCCAGACCGGGACGCTCGACTTCACCTCTTCTTCGCTCGACGAGGAAACAGGGACATTGAAGGCCCGCGCCGTAGTCGCCAACCCCGACAGGCAGCTTCTCCCCGGCCAGTTCGTACGGGCCACAATCGAGAGTCCGCTGCAAGACGCGATCCTCATTCCGCGTATCGCTGTCATGCAAGGGCCACATGGCGCGTTCGTCTATGTTCTCGTTGACGGCACCGCAGAAGTGCGCCCCGTAACCTTGGGCAAGACCGCTGCGGCCCGCGTCGTGATCACTTCCGGCCTGGAACCGGGCGACCGGGTGATTACCGACGGTATCGTCAAGGTGCGCCCCGGGGCGCCTGTCACGCCGGTTGAACAGGTTGCGGAGGCGGACCAATGAACCCGCGCTTTTTCATCGAACGCCCGGTTCTGGCGGGCGTGATCTCGATCATCATCGTTATTGCCGGCTTTGTGTGCCTGCAACTCCTTCCCGTTGCGCAATATCCCGCACTGACCCCGCCCCAAGTGGTAGTGAGCGCGAACTATCCAGGCGCCAGCGCCGAGACGATCTCGAACACCGTTGCCGCACCGCTGGAGCAGGAAATCAACGGTGTCGAGGGGATGCTGTACATGCAGTCCTCTGCAGCTGCGTCGGGGCAAATGCAGATCACTGTCACCTTTGCTCAAGGCACCGATTCCGAACAGGCGACAATCGACGTCAACAACAGGGTCCAGCGCGCATTGCCGTCGCTTCCTGATACGGTGACGCAACTCGGCGTGACAGTGCAGGCAAAATCGACCTCGATCCTTGCGATCATTGCCATGACGTCGAGCGACGGGCGTTACGACGCGAATTATGTCGGGAATTATGCACTGCTGAATGTCGTGGACGAATTGAAGCGCGTGCCCGGTGTCGGCGATGTATCGGTTCTGGGACAGGTCGAATATTCGATGCGCATCTGGCTGCGGCCGGACAAACTGGCCCAGTTCGGCCTGACGCCTTCGGATGTGGCGGCTGCGATCCGCGAACAGAATGCCCAGTTCGCAGCGGGCAGGTTCGGTGATGAACCAAATGACGGCACCTTCCCGTTCACGGTCACCGCGATCACACAGGGCCGTCTGCCGGATGTCGCCTCTTTCGAGCGCATCATCTTGAAATCGGATGCGGAGGCCGCAACGCTCCGGCTTGGCGACGTCGCCCGGATCGAACTCGGCGCCGAAAGCTATTCGGTCGATGCGAAGCTCGACGGTACACCCGCTGTTCCGATGGCCGTCTATCTGCAACCCGGCGCCAATGCGCTTCAGACGATGACCGCCGTAAAGGAGAGGTTGGACGACCTCGCTCTGGCTTTCCCGGCGGGCATCACGACCGCCATACCGATGGATTCGACAAAATTCATCCAGGTTTCGATCCACGAGGTTGTGAAAACCTTCGCCGAAGCCATCGTGCTGGTGGTCGCAGTCGTGTTCCTGTTCCTGCAGAATGTGCGCGCCACGCTCATCCCTGTGATTGCCGTGCCGATTTCCATCATCGGCAGTTTCGCCGGCATGTATGTGCTGGGTTTTTCGATCAATCTGCTGACCCTGTTCGGCCTCGTGCTGGCCATCGGTATCGTGGTCGACGATGCCATTGTCGTGCTCGAAAACGTCGAGCGCATCATGAGAACCGAGGGCCTGTCACCCAAGGCCGCGGCCATCAAGGCGATGAGCGAAGTCACAGGGCCAGTCATCGCCATTGTACTGGTGCTCTGCGCCGTGTTCATTCCAGTGTCTTTCATGGGCGGGCTTGCGGGTGAGATGTACAGACAGTTTGCCGCAACCATTGCCGTGTCCGTCACGATCTCCGGCCTTGTCGCGCTGACCCTGACCCCTGCGCTGTGCGCGCTGATCCTGAAAACCGACCAACGCGAACCCGCCCTGCCGTTCCGTCTCTTCAACCGCGCTTTCGCGCGTGCAACGGACGGATACAGCGCCGGTGTCCGCTTCTTCGTGCGGCGGTGGGTTACGGGGCTCGGCATCTTTGGCGTGGTTTGCGGCACGGCAGGGTGGCTGTTCCTGACCGTGCCAGGGTCGCTCGTCCCCGACGAGGATCAAGGGACGATCATCGGTGTGGCCATGCTGCCACCTGCCGCCTCGCTCGACCGGACGGTCGATGCGATGACGCAGGTATCCGAGACCCTGCGTCGCCATCCCGCGGTTGAACATGTCATGGCCGTGGCCGGTTTCGACCTCTTTTCCGGCTCGATGAAAAGCAGCGCCGGCACAACCTTCGTGGGGCTCACCGATTGGGAGGAGCGAACGACACCCGAAACGGATGCCCGAAACCTGACCGGGACATTTATCGGGATGAACGCGAAGCTGCGCGATGCTCTCTATCTTGCCTTCAACCCGCCGCCGATCAGGGGTCTGTCCAATTCTGGTGGCTTCGAACTATACGTGCAGGACCGTGCCGGTCACGGCATTTCCGATCTGGCGGCGGTCACGCAACAGCTGGTGGCCGGAGCGGCAGAGCGGCCGGAACTGTCCCGCGTGCGCACCACACTTGATGTGAACGTGCCGCAGATGCGGTTGGACCTCAACCGCGATGCCGCCAAGGCGATGGGTGTCCCGATCTCGTCGGTGTTCGACGCCATGCAGGCGACCTTCGGCAGTCTCTACGTCAACGATTTCACGCTCTACGGCCGCAACTATCAGGTCAAGCTGCAATCGGAGGCGTCCTTCCGCGGCAGTCCCGAAGACATGAAATTCGTCTTCGTACGCTCGGAGACCACCGATAAGATGATCCCGCTCTCCGCCCTGGTCCGGGCCGAACCGATTACCGGTCCCGACGAGGTGGAACGCTTCAATGCCTTCACAGGGGCAAAGATCATGGGCAATCCTGGTGACGGCTTCACGTCTGGGGAGGCGATTGCAGCTATACAGGATCTGGCAACCCAAATCCTGCCCGAGGGATATTCCATCGCCTGGACCGGCTCGGCCCTGCAGGAAATGCAGACACAGGGCAGCGGCAGACAGGCGTTTATTCTGGGGATCGTCATGGTGTTTCTGATCCTTGCCGCGCAATACGAGCGCTGGAGCCTTCCTTTCGCCGTCATTCTTGCGGTTCCGTTTGCGCTTTTCGGCGCGTTGGCCGCGGTCTGGCTGCGCGGGTTGACCAATGATGTCTACTTTCAGATCGGGCTGGTCACGCTTGTGGGGCTGGCGGCCAAGAACGCGATCTTGATCGTCGAATTTGCGGTGCTGCGGCGCGGACAGGGGTTGAGTGCCGCCGAAGCCGCGATCGAGGCTGCGCGCCTGCGCTTCAGGCCCATCGTGATGACTTCAATGGCTTTTCTGCTCGGTGTGCTGCCACTCGCACTCTCGACCGGGGCCGGGTCGGCCGCACGGCATTCCATCGGAACCGGGGTCATCGGCGGCATGCTGGCGGCGACTTTCCTCGCCACCTTTTTCATCCCGATGTTCTACAGGCTGATTGCGTCTCGCCAAGTCGCAATCCAGGGCGCTACGGAAGCACCATCTCTCTGAACGCGCTAGTCGCGCGTGGGAGTGATCTTATTTTGCCGGGCCCCTCACTTTTCCATCAAGAAAGCTGTGAGGGGCCCAAGCAAACGGTCCGCCTTATGCCAGCTTGAAAGACATTGCCCGCGAATTACCTGACGGCGCCCAGCCAAAGTGCGGTCCATCGTCAGAACATATCTTCCAGCCCATCCCGCGAACCTTGCCCTGATCGGGCAACTGAAAATATTTCTTCGTCGCGGCCAGTTTGCCGGGAAATCTTTCAGCGGTTCATTTCGTGCATCGGCTGTGGTTGTTCAAGGTGCTTGCGCAAGCGATCAAGTGCAGCCCCCCACTCGGTGCTGCAAAGCGCCATGTCGGCGTCATCCTCGGTCCAGCCGTCTTCGGTGACATCCAAACGGACGCGACCATCTTTCAGATCCGTCAGATCAAAGGTCAGCCGCCGATCGCTGTTGGCTTTAGATGTCTGCACAAGACGCGCGTTTCCTTCGACTGCCTGGGTCCTCCAGTCCATACGAACGTCTGGCCATGGAAAGACGCTGAGGAGCGCGCCCTGCACGACCTCCCCCTCAACAATCCCGCCACGCCATTTACGGAGGCCGTCGACCTGGGTCAGAGCTGCGAAACAGGCTGTCGTGCTCGTGCGGATGTTCACTGCGTTCCGAATATGTGCCATGAAGTGGTCCTTTTTCGTTGCAAGTTCTGATCGAAAACGTAGAGGGCTCAATCCATTTTCAAATACCCATTGGTATTCAAATTCCTGTGGGTATGCAAACAGGCGGCAGTCGAGTGCCTCAAGCACGTCAGCCCACGAAGCGGATTCTCATCCTGATTGTCGCGCCGCAGCGGATGACCGGACTCGCAGCATGGCAAGTTCGTTGGTGGCTTGGCGTCCCCGTCGGAATGGATCGTCAGGGGCGCCTGAGCGTCCGTTCTCAATGGGGGGTGTTCTCATTGCGGCATTCCATCGATGCTTCGAAGGGGAACGCCACAAAGCCTTAACCGCCGGCAGAGACAAAACTGTTACTGAGAGAGCGGTTTACGCAAATGTCGAACCTGGCGGTATACAGCGACCGGAATGTGGTCGTCATATCCTGGCATCGTCAGGCAGGTCATAAAGCAGCGCGTCGAACAGATTTTGCGGATCGACCTCCATGGCACGACACAGGATCACGAATTCCAGAACGTCGAGCCGGCGCTCGGACAACTCATATTTCGCGACGAAGGAGGGGGGCTTTCCCAGCCGTGCGGCGAGACGGGCCTGCGACAGGCCCGCCTCTTTCCGGGCCGTGACAAGCCGGTCCACGAAACGCCGGTATTCGGGGGAATGCGCGGTTCCAGCCATGGGCAGCCTCAGTTTTCGACTTGCCCAGCTACTCCCAATATGGGACTACTCCCAAAAAGGGAGCGGTCATGCCCACCAACTTCTCACCCGCCGCCTTCGAGCATCTCCTCTTCCCGCTGCACAGGTCGGTCTACACCTCCATCGAGCGCAAACTGTGCTACGCGGAGGCCTCCCGACCTGGCAGCCTTGCGGGCGCGGCCGCCTTCGCGCGGCGCACCAACGGGCTCGGCACGCTGGAACCGGTCCCCAAGGATTTGCTCGAAGACATTCGGTTGCCCGATTTCGACATCCGCCTCGTGGTCGCGGGCGATGGCAAGCTGCGCAAGGAAACACGTCACAAGGCCGAGTTCACCCCACACAGTCAACGCCCCAGCCTCGGCTATCCCGGCGCCCATCTCGTGGTCGTGGTTGCAACCCACACCCATCAACATGCATTCATCATGCCATTGGGGTTCGCCCTGCGCGCGCTCGAGGATGTGACGTTGCGGCCCGGCGGATTTCAGGTCTACCAGCACCACCTCTACCCCAGCACCGATCCCTTGCTCTTCGCGCCGCAGATCGACGGCCAGAAGACGGAGCTGCCCTACAAGACGCTTGCCAGTTCAGGCCTCCTATATACCGGCCTGACCGGGCGCAGCTGGGCCCGCCGCTATCAGGAACACAAATACGCCGCGGGCAGGGGCAGCCAGACGCTATTTCATATCGCGCTTCGCGGCGAGTTCTTCCACGTCGTGAAAACGGAACACGAGATCCTCCGCGCCGGGCTCGACCGCGATACGGCGGTGCATGTCGAGGAGGTGGTCATCGAGGAACGCAGCCTCTATCCGGTCCACCAGCGCGGGCTCAACATGATCCCGGGGGGAGATGCCGGCCTGCGATTTCTCGCCCGTCTCGGTCGTAGTGGGACCCGTCGCCCCGACCCAGAGGCGGGCGACGAGGCCTATATCGACGGGCTGAACGAAATGCTGGGCGCGCGCCGCACCGGCTGCGCCCCCGACGCCTCCGCCATCGCCCGCCTCTGGGCCGAGGATCTCGACTTTCGCATCGGGGCGACCTGCGGTCGGGCTGACCGGCTGTCGCAGTTGCAGATCACCTTCGCCCGCATCTGGTCCGCATGCGGATGGGATGAGGACAAGATCGCCGGAAAGCTAAATGGCATCGATCACCGTCGCGCCAATACGGGGCAGGTCCGGCGGTTGCTCTCGGGTCAAAGCTATAACGAGATCCCGAACGTCCTGCCCAAAGCAGGCAAACCGCGCGGCCGTGATCCGGACGAGGATGATCCCTCTGGATCGTGACACTTATCATCAGGATCGGAGACCAGACCTGTGCGCGGCCGGCCCCTTGTAACTGGCAACCGTAATTTCCCCGAACGTGGGCGGTGTCGTCGATTTCCGGACGTCATGGATCCGGAAATTGGCGTCACCGCGGATCACTGGCCTGCTGCCTCCCAGAAGAAGGCGGGGGCAGTCAGGTGAAGACATTGAGGGAGATTGTCGTGATCCACGATTTGCGACGTCAGGGTTTGAGCATCACGGCCATCGCACGGAAGTTGGGCTGTGACCGCAAGACCGTTCGGAAACATCTGAGAACTGGGCTGGAAGCGCCTTCCTACAAGGCGCAGGAGCCGAGGCCGAACCTTCTTGAACCGTTCGAGGCGTGTCTTCGCGGGCGGGTTGCGGAGTTTCCGGACCTGTCGGGACGGCGGCTGTTCCGGGAAATTCGCGAGATGGGCTACGAGGGCAGCTATTCGACGGTGAAGCCGTTCTTGCGCACGATCCGTCCGCCCCGGCACACACCGTTCGAGCGGCGGTTCGAAACGCCGCCGGGCAGACAGGCCCAGGCCGGGTAAACCAAAGCCCGGCGATCCCCGATGGGCGCAGGAAGCTGGTCGCTTGCGATTGGGCTTCCTGTCGCGAAGGTTGACAACAGGCAGGACCACATGTTTTTTTCGCGCGTAAATTTTTGAGCGACATGCCGCAAGGGGAACTCGATGGGTCAGGAACGAGTTCGAACGATGGAGGAACTTGCCTCGGTGAGTGGCGTTTCTCGTCCGACCCTGTCGAAATACTTCAACGATCCGACATCGGTCCGGGCCACCACGCGCGCACGGATCGAAGCTGCACTCGAACGATACGATTACACGCCGAACGTCTATGCGATCAATCAGAACAGGCACCTGACGCGCAATATCGGGATCGTCGTGCCATTCCTTGCCGACCCGTTCTTTGCAGAGGTTGCCCGCAATCTCGAGCTTCGGTGCAGCGGGGCCGGCTTCAACCCCATCCTGTTGAGTTCTCACGGCGATCCAGACCGCGAAATCGAAAATCTCGAAAGTCTTCGGGGCATTCGCCCAGCCGGTGTCCTGCTTGCACCGATCGGGCGGCGGTCGCATCACCAAGCACTGAACGCGTTCTGCCAGAACGTTCCCACGGTGCTGTTCGATTGCGACGTGGATGACGTGGGCGATGCCATGTTCGGCACGGATCACCTTCAAAGTACTGGCATTATTGTGGAATATCTCGCCCGTACAGGCGATCCGCCGGCGCTGTTCGAGATGGCCAACGCGCCCAATCCAAACGCAAACAAACGGCGCGCGGCCTACGAAGCCACAATGCGCAGGCTTGGCCATGAGCCGATGCTGCTGGCGGCCGACGGCGCTGGCTGGTCCTTCGAAGAGATCGCGCATCGCGAGGCTGGCCGGATGATCGCGCAACGTCGCCTCCCGACGGACACGATCCTGTGCAGCAACGACCGCCTGGCCATCGGGTTTCTTGCCGCCGCATACGAGAAGGGGCTACGCGTGGGGATCGGCGAAGGACACGCGCTTCGCGTCGCGGGTCATGACGACCACCCCTTCTCGCGGTTCACGTGTCCCTCGTTGACGACGGTCTCGCAGAATTACGACCAGATTTCCGGACGCAGCCTCGAACAGTTGCTGTCGATAATCGCCTCGGGAGAGCGCCCGCAGACAAAAAGATCCACGCTTTTCGATGCCTCTGTGGTCATGCGGAAGTCAGCATAACTTTTCGCGCGTAAAATTTATTATTGACGCGAATCTGTGCAATAGCGTATCGAATCGTGCACAACATCCAAGCTCAGGGAGGAATTCGGATGTCACTCAAGCGCGTTCTCGGTGCCACGACGGCGCTTTCGCTGCTCACCGGCGCGGCCCTTGCACAAGACACCACGATCACCATCGCCACCGTGAACAACGGCGACATGATCCGGATGCAGGGCTA
Organism: Rhodovulum sp. P5; assembly: GCF_002079305.1. Classification (NCBI taxonomy): domain Bacteria; kingdom Pseudomonadati; phylum Pseudomonadota; class Alphaproteobacteria; order Rhodobacterales; family Paracoccaceae; genus Rhodovulum; species Rhodovulum sp. P5. Next base: position 55,551 of record NZ_CP015041.1, on the reverse strand, counting down.
CACCGACCAGTTCACCGAGGCGACCGGCATCGGCGTCGAGTGGGTCACACTGGAAGAGAACGTGCTGCGCAGCCGTGTCACCACCGACATCACCACCAAGGGCGGCCAGTTCGACATCATGACCATCGGCATGTACGAGACACCGATCTGGGGTGCGAACGGCTGGCTGGTGCCACTGGATGACCTGTCCGCCGAATACGACGTCGACGACATCCTGCCCGCGATGCGTAATGGACTGAGCCATGACGGAACGCTGTATGCTGCACCATTCTACGGCGAAAGCTCCATGGTCATGTACCGCACCGACTTGATGGAGAAAGCTGGCCTGGAAATGCCCCAGGCCCCGACTTGGGAATTCATCCGCGAAGCGGCCGCCGCGATGGACGACGATGCCAACGACATCAACGGAATCTGCCTGCGCGGCAAGGCCGGGTGGGGCGAAGGCGGCGCCTTCATCACGGTGACGGGCAACTCCTTCGGCGCGCGCTGGTTCGACGAAAACTGGCGGCCCCAGTTCGACCAGCCCGAGTGGGAAGAGGCACTGACCTTCTTCACCAACCTGATGAACGACTACGGCCCGGCAGGCTACGCCACCAACGGCTTCAATGAAAACCTGTCGCTGTTCCAGCAGGGCAAGTGCGGCATGTGGATCGACGCCACCGTGGCGGCCTCCTTCGTGACGAACCCCGAGGAGTCGACCGTCGCCGATCATGTGGGGTTCGCCCTGGCGCCGAACAAGGAAGGCGTTGAGAAGCGCTCCAACTGGCTGTGGGCATGGGCGCTGGCGATCCCGGCGGGCACGCAGAAAGCAGACGCCGCAAAGCAGTTCATCGAATGGGCGACGTCAAAGGACTATATCGAGCTTGTAGCTGCGAACGAGGGCTGGGCGAACGTGCCGCCGGGCGCACGCACGTCACTCTATGAGACGCCAGAGTATCAAAAGGTCCCGTTCGCCAAGATGACGCTGGAATCGATCAAAGCAGCCGATCCGACCAACCCGACGGTCGACCCCGTGCCTTATGTCGGTATTCAGTTCGTCGCGATCCCGGAATTCGCCGGAATCGCCTCGCAGGTCAGCCAGGAGTTCTCTGCCGTCTACGCTGGCCAGCAATCGGTACAGGACGCCCTGAAAAAGGCGCAGGCCATCGCCACCGAGGAAATGGAAGCCGCCGGCTACTAACCCCGGCCTTCCTGCGGGCGGCAAATATGCTGCCCGCTGACCTCGGTGATATCACGATCCTATTTGCGCAGGTCGCAGGCTTGACCAGAAAGGTTTTGCCCAATGGCTACCCAGCATTCCCGCTCCGCCGCACGCCTGATGATGGCACCAGCCGTGATCCTGCTTCTGGGCTGGATGCTGGTTCCGCTAACGATGACGCTGTGGTTCTCGTTCCGCAACTATTTCCCACTACGCCCCGACCGCGAACCTGGCTGGGCCGGCTTCTCGAATTTCGAACGCTTCCTGACCTCCAGTGCCTTCTGGCCCAGCGTACAGACGACGCTGGTGATCGTCGGCGGCGTGCTTTTCATCACCGTCGTTCTGGGCGTGCTGCTGGCCCTGTTGCTGGACCAGCCGATGTGGGGACAGGGCGCAGTGCGCATCCTGGTCATTGCGCCGTTTTTCGTCATGCCAACCGTGTCAGCGCTGGTGTGGAAGAACATGTTCATGGACCCAACGAACGGCCTTCTGGCGCATCTTTGGCGGTTCTTCGGGGCAGACCCCGTGGCGTGGCTGTCCGAGCTTCCGACCGCCTCGATCGTGATGATCGTGTCCTGGCAATGGCTACCCTTCGCCACGCTGATCCTGCTGACGGCGGTGCAGTCGCTGGACCGCGAACAGCTGGAAGCCTCTGAAATGGACGGGGCCAGTCCGCTGGCGCGCTTCTTCTACATCATCCTGCCGCATCTGAGCCGGGCGATCACCATCGTGATCCTGATCCAGACGATCTTTCTGCTGTCGATCTTCGCGGAAATATTCGTGACCACGGGCGGCGCATTCGGCACCCGCACGCTGACCTACCTGATCTTCCAGCGCGTTCTGGAAAGCCAGAATGTGGGTCTGGGCAGCGCGGGGGGCGTCTACGCCATCATCCTCGCCAATATCGTCGCCATCTTCCTGATGCGCATCGTCGGCAAGAACCTGGACAAGTGAGGCCCTGATCATGGCACGCGCCGTCACCCCGCGCCGCAAGGCGCTCAACACCGCCATCGCCTGGGGTCTGGGTCTGCTGATCTTCTTCCCGATCCTGTGGACGATCCTCACCAGCTTCAAGACCGAGGCACAGGCCGTCGCCGATCCACCGATTTTCCTGGGTTTCGACTGGACGCTGGAGAATTACCGTATCGTCCAGGAACGCTCGGACTATCTGCGGTTTCTTTGGAATTCGGTCATCATCGCGGGCGGCTCGACACTGCTGGGCATCCTCGTTGCGGTGCCGGCAGCGTGGTCAATGGCCTTCGTCCCCTCGCGCCGGACCAAGGACATCCTGCTGTGGATGCTATCCACCAAAATGCTGCCGGCGGTGGGCGTACTCTATCCGATCTATCTGATTTGCATAGAACTTGGCGTGCTCGACAATCGCGCGGCCCTGGTCATGATCCTGATGCTGATCAACCTGCCGATCATCGTTTGGATGCTCTATACCTATTTCCGCGAAATCCCGGGCGAGATCCTGGAGGCCTCGCGGATGGACGGCGCCGGTCTTAAAGAGGAAATCCTCTATGTCCTGACGCCGATGGCGGTGCCTGGAATCGCCTCTACGATCCTGCTGAACTTCATCCTCGCCTGGAACGAGGCCTTCTGGACGCTGAACCTGACCGCGGCCAAGGCGGCACCGCTCACGGCCTTCATCGCCAGCTATTCCAGCCCCGAGGGGCTGTTCTACGCGAAACTGTCGGCGGCCTCGACCATGGCCATCGCGCCGATCCTGATCCTGGGCTGGTTCAGCCAGAAACAACTTGTGCGCGGCCTCACCTTCGGTGCGGTGAAATAGGGGGAAGAGATGGGACAGATCACACTTGAAAAGGTGAGCAAGAGCTTCGGCCGCATCGAAGTTATCCCGCCCCTTGACCTGACCATCGAAGACGGCGAATTCTGCGTCTTCGTGGGGCCCTCGGGCTGCGGCAAATCCACCCTGCTGCGCCTGATCGCGGGGCTTGAGGACATCACATCGGGCGCCATAAAGATCGACGGCGTGGATGCCTCGGACGTGCCGCCCGCCAAGCGCGGTCTGGCCATGGTGTTCCAGTCCTACGCGCTTTATCCGCATATGTCGGTGAAGAAGAACATCGCTTTCCCTATGAAAATGTCAGGCCTGCCGCGGGACGAACAGGAACGCCGGATCGAGGCCGCCGCCAAGGTGCTGAACCTGACCGACTATCTGGATCGCCGCCCCGGTCAGTTGTCGGGCGGACAGCGCCAGCGCGTTGCCATAGGGCGCGCCATCGTGCGCGAACCGGCGGCATTTCTGTTTGACGAACCGTTGTCGAACCTCGATGCCGCGCTGCGCGTGGGCATGCGGCTGGAGATCAGCGAACTGCACGAGCGGCTGAAGACCACGATGATCTACGTCACCCACGACCAGGTGGAGGCGATGACCATGGCAGACAAGATCGTCGTGCTGAATGCAGGCCGGATCGAACAGGTAGGCTGCCCGCTAGAGCTCTACCGCACGCCCCGCAACCTCTTCGTTGCGGGCTTCATCGGGTCGCCCAAGATGAACTTCCTGACCGGCCCTGAGGCCGAAAAGCGCGGCGCACATACGATCGGCATTCGGCCCGAGCATATCACCGTCTCCGACGAAAAGGTCTGCGTCTGGGAGGGCGAGGTCGGCGTCTCCGAACACTTGGGCTCGGACACCTTCTTCCATATCCACATGAAGGGGCAGGATCTGCCGCCGCTGACGGTCCGGGCCGGGGGGGACGTGAACCTTTACCACGGCGACCGGATCTGCATGACGCCGGATGAATCGCAAATCCACCGCTTCGACGCGCAGGGCAACAGGATCGACGGATGAAACGCTTGCAGGACAAATGCGCCCTGATCACGGGCGCGGCGCGCGGCATCGGGCTGGCCTTTGCGAAGGCTTACGTAGACGAGGGCGCAAAGGTCGCCATCGCCGATATCAACATCGCGGCCGCGCAGGCCGCGGCGGCTGAAATCGGCCCCGCCGCGATCGCGGTGGAACTGGACGTGACCCGCCAGGACAGCGTTGACACCGCCGTGGCGGACACCGCCGACCGGCTGGGCCGCATCGACATACTGATCAACAATGCGGCGCTTTTCACCGCCGCCCCCATCACCGAGATCACGCGTGAAGACTATGACCGCGTTTTCGCCGTCAACGTGGCGGGCACGTTGTTCACCCTGCAAGCGGTGGCGCGCCACATGATCACACGTGGCGGCGGCGGCAAGATCATCAACATGGCCAGCCAGGCCGGGCGCCGGGGCGAGTCGCTCGTCGCCGTGTATTGCGCCACCAAGGCCGCGGTTATCAGCCTGACCCAGTCGGCCGGGCTGAACCTGATCGCCCACGGCATCAACGTGAACGCCATCGCGCCGGGTGTGGTGGATGGTGAACACTGGGACGGGGTCGATGCGCTCTTCGCCAAGTACGAAGGCAAAGCCCCGGGCCAGAAGAAAAAGGAAGTTGGCGCCGCCGTCCCCTATGGCCGCATGGGCCGGGCCGGAGATCTGACCGGCATGGCCATCTTCCTCGCCTCGAAAGAGGCAGATTACATCGTCGCCCAGACCTACAATGTCGATGGCGGCAACTGGATGAGCTGATGAACACCCAACCGCGGGGAGCCACCCGATGAAACTCAGCACCGCCACGCTGGCCGACCTGCCCGAGGGCATCGAACGCCCCAGCTATGACCGCAGCGCCTTGACCCCCGGCATCGTGCATATCGGGCTGGGCAATTTCCACCGCGCCCACCAGTCCTGGTATCTACACCGATTGATGCAGCAGGGCCTGGCCCATGATTGGGCGATCGTCGGCGCGGGCGTGCGGCCCGCCGACAACGCGATGCGCGAACGCCTGCTGGCGCAAGATTGCCTGACCACTCTGATCGAGTTGGACCCCACCGGCATCTCGGCCGAGATCGTGGGTTCCATGATCGACTTTCTACCGGTGGAAGAGGGCAATGGCCCGCTGATCGCGCAGATGGCGGACCCCGCGATCCGCATCGTGTCGCTAACCGTGACCGAGGGCGGCTATTTCGTGAACCCTGCCACGGGCGCCTTCGACCCCGGCCACCCCGACATCGCCCACGACGCCGCCCAGCCGGAAGCCCCGCGGACGGCTTTCGGGGCCATCGTCGCCGCCCTGCGACTACGCCGCGATGCGGGTAGCGGCCCCTTTACCGTGCAAAGCTGCGACAACCTGCGCTGCAACGGTGCCATCACGCGCGACGCGGTGGTGGGCCTGGCACGTATGTCGGACCCGGCGCTGGCAGAGTGGATCGAGGCGCAGTGCACCTTTCCAAACTCGATGGTCGACTGCATCGTGCCAGCCACCGGCCCGGCCGAGATCGCCGCGGCGGCGGCGCTCGGCATCGACGACGCCGCCCCGGTGACACACGAGAATTTCCGTCAATGGGTGATGGAGGATGCGTTCTGCGCCGGCCGTCCGGACTGGGACAAGGCCGCCGCGACCTTTACCGACCGGGTCCACGATTATGAGGCGATGAAGATCCGTATCCTCAACGCCGGCCACCAGGTCTTGGCGAATGCGGGCGAATTGCTGGGGGTGGAGACCATCGCCGACTGCATGGCACATCCCCAAATCGCCCCCTTCTGGCGCAAGGTCGAAGCGGAAGAGATCGTGCCACAGGTCGCGCCGGTACCGGGCATGTCCCCAGAGCAATACCTCCGCCTGATCGAGACGCGGTTTTCCAATCCCGCCATTCGCGACACCACGCGCCGCGTTGCCTTCGACGGCTCGTCCCGCCACGCGGGCTTCGTGCTGCCGATCCTGCGCGATGCGCTGACTGCCGATTCCCCCGTGGACGGGCTGGCTCTGGTAGAGGCGCTCTGGGCCCGCATGTGCGCTGGTCGCCGCGAGGACGGCTCTGATATCGCGCCCAACGATCCCAATTGGGACGTGCTGCACGCGACCGCATTGCAGGCGCGCGACCGGCCCGCCGCCTGGCTTGAGCAAGCCGCCACCTACGGGACGCTGGCACAGGAGCCTCGCTTTGCCGCGCCGTTCGACCGATGGTTGCGCATGCTATGGAGCGATGGCACGGACTCCGCGCTTAAGGCCTATATGCAGGGGCACCCGCCCCAATGACCGATCAGGCAATGGCCCGACCCGTCGTAACCGGAAAGGGCGCGCGATGATCCTGGGCTGTTGTAAAGTGCTGATCGCCACGATCCCGGTTCGCGATCTGGTGGAAGACCCGGCCTGTCCGGCCCATCGTGACGGTGCCGGCTTCAACACCACCATCGCGCTGGGGCGGCTTGTTGTCCCGAAGGGCCTGCTGGCGGGTCTGTCCGCGGACGACTTCGGAAACATGCTGCGGGCGGCGCTGGAACAGCGCATTGCCGCAATCGGAATGGCCGTGATGCGGACAGGGGCGCAACCGTCCTCCAGACGAAAACTGTCGCTGGAAACCGGGGCAGAGATGTAGGACGGCATCGCCTGCCTCGTCTTCGCGCAAGCGCGGCAAACGGTGTCCGATACGCTGCAAATGGCAAGGGAATCGCTGGGCATGTATCTCGGGATCGACCTCGGTACTTCGGCTGTGAAAGCCTGCATCATTGACGACCGTGGCGCTGTCAGCGCCACGGCATCCGCCTCGCTTTCGGTCTTGCATCCGTTTCGGGAGGCCAGTGAACAGGATTGTGATGCCTGGTGGACGGGTGCCTGCAAGGCGGTGCGCGGGCTGCCGCCCGAAGCGCGGGCACGGGTGTGCGCCATCGGGCTGTCCGGTCAAATGCACGGGGCCGTCCTGCTGGATGCCGCGCACAAGCCCATCCGCCCTGCGATCCTTTGGAATGACGGCCGCGCGACAGCCGAATGCGCCGCGATGACGGACGCCGAACCGCAGGTCGGCCAGCTGTCCGGCGTACCGCCCATGCCGGGCTTTACCGCGCCCAAGCTTTTGTGGTTGGCACGGCATGAACCGAAAACCCATACGCGTATCGCCCATGTCCTTCTGCCCAAGGACTACATCGGCCTGTGCCTGCATGGCGCCTGTGTGACCGATCCATCGGATGCGGCGGGCACCGGGTGGCTTGATCAGCAACGGCGGGCCTGGTCGGACCGGCTGTGCGAGATCAGCGCGACCGACCCCGCCTGGCTGCCCGACCTGCGCAACGGAGCCGACATCGCCGGCCAGCTGCTGCCCGGCGCGGCCGAGGACCTCGGCCTGCCGGCTGGCATTCCCGTCGCGACCGGTGCAGGCGATGCCGCGGCGGGGGCGGTCGGCATCGGCGCGATCGAGGAAGGCGACGGGTTCCTGTCGCTTGGCACCTCCGGTCAATTGTTTGTCACCACAAGGGATTACCGCCCCAACCCCGAAAGCCGCATCCACGCCTACGCACACACCTTGCCGGATCGCTGGTTCCAGATGGCGGCCATGCTGAATGGCGCGCGCCCGATTGCCTGGCTGGCAGGACTTCTCGACCGGCCCATCGAGGCGTTGCTGGCCGAAGCCGAATCCGCTTCTACCGGCCCGCTTTTTCTGCCGTATCTGATGGGCGAACGAACGCCGCATGGCGATGCGGCGATCCGCGGCGGGTTCGCCATGCTGGGCGAAACAACAACGCAAGGCAGTCTCATGCGCGCAGTGCTGGAGGCGATTGCTTTCACCTTTGCCGACGCGATGGCAGCGCTTGCAGAGGCTGGCACGAAGCCAGACAGCCTTCTGGCCATCGGTGGCGGAGCGCGAAACGACCTCCTGATGCAGATGATCGCCGATGCGACAGGCTGCCCCCTCGCCCGGAGCGACGGCGCCGATGTCGGCCCGGCCTTGGGCGCGGCCCGACTGGCCCTGGCCTCGACAGGTATGGCTGATCCCGCATCGGTAATGGCCAAGCCCGAACCCAACAGATGGTTCAAACCGTCGCCAGACGCGGCCGAGGGGGTACAAGACCGGCTGGCCGCATACAGGGCCCTCTATCCGGCGTTGAAGAGGGTTCAGAAATTATTGTGACACGGCAGGTTTTCGGACCGTCCGGGTAATGGGCTTGCTTCGGAAAAGTGCCGGGTTCGTTGCTTTCTCAACCCGCGAAGGGATCGATCACCGCGACACCGGTTGGCCGAAAATCCGTCACGTTCCGGGTGGCAACGGCCGCGCCATGATGCAACGCCGTGGCGGCAATCATCAGATCGGCGCCGGCCGAGCCGATCTCTGCAGAGAGGCGCCCCCAGATGCGGGCCTCGGCCGCGCCGAAGTCGAGAATGCGATCCGCGTAATAGTCCATCGTCGCCGACAGCCAGTCGGCCAAGTCGCGGGCGAAATCCGGGTTCTTCGGCGCCTGCAGGGCGATGCCGCGTTCGATCTCGCCGATCGTCACGACACTTAGGAAAAGCGCGTCATCGGGTTGTGCCCGAAGCCAACGGGCGACCTGCTCCGCGCGCTCCGGTCGCCGCAGGGCGGAGAGCACATTGGTATCGAGCAGGATCATCCGAGGTCGAGGTCGCGCATCCGTGCCTCAAGCCGCGGGAGGTCGTCATCCCCCATGCCCGGAAACCGCGCCAGATGCTCGGCAAAGCTCGGCCGCTCGGCCGTCACGCGCGCCTTCATATCGGCATAGGCGCTGGCCGACAGGACGACGACCGCGGGCTTGCCGCGCCGGGAGATTTCCTGCGGCGTGCCGGCAAGGGCGGCGTTCACCACCTCGCTGAACCGGTTCTTGGCATCGTGAAGTGTCCACATCCGCGCCTCCCTGTTTATGTCCAGATAGATAGCTAGATGCCAGAGGTCAATCTCGCTGTCGTGCCACAATGGCCGCCGGACCACAAGCAGATCAGATTTCCAGGGCGACCGATCATCTTCTGCCCCGAGCGTCATGCCAAGGCCGTCTGCATCCCATGGCGCCCCTTGATGCCCTGGAACAGCCCGCGCCCTGTCGTCCCGTCAGGGGAGAATTGAACACCGCCACGCACCTTCGGCCCGCTCAGCCTTGCAACAGTTCGACCCCGGTCAGGCGCGCGGCCTTCCGGTCTAAGGTCACGAGCGGGCGCGCCCCGACCCGCCGGGCCGCGGCGGCGATCATGAGATCGGCAAAGCCGAAGCCCGTGTCGCGTTACCGAAACAAGCCCTGCCCGACATCGTCCGCCGCTGCCACGTCGATCCCGGCCGCCGAAAGCAGGCTCTCCAGCGCGCCGGCCACCTCGGCGCGGCTGAAGCCGTAGGCCCGTTCGAGCACCCAGACCAGGTCCACCATGACCTCGCGCGCGATAAACCCGGGCAGCATCCTCGTTGAGCCCGTTCATGACCGCGGTCGCCACTCGTCACACTGCCGCCGCCCAGAGCCAATCGCGCCCATGCCCGGTCACCTCTCGGATCCGCCCGCGGTCGGCGAGCCGGTCGAGATTGCGCTGCACGCCCGCCCGCGACGCGGCAGGTCCGCGTGCCCCGGAAATCTGTCCGCTCGCTCGGTGCGTGCAAGGCATATCAAAGCGGGAAGCTACCCCAGCAATGTGCAGGCGCGCGGGGCTTTAGACGCAAAGCGCCGGGCGCAGCGCTTCGGCGCGTTCGCATACCACAGGCAAGAGTGGTACCTGAACTCAACGGGAAAGGAGATGGCCCGGCCAAGGCGCGCGGCCGGACCCTCCCCGTGTGTGACAATCAGCCGAACATGTCGGTCGTGATCCCCGCATACCAGCCGACACTCTCCTCGTAGGTCGCTTTGCGTAGCGCCGCGTCTTCCCCGGTCTGGCTGATGAAACCATCGACCTTGGCGATCTTTTCGTCCGTCGCCTGATAGGAGGCACCAACCTTTACCCCGTCATCAGTGTCGATCAACGACCAGCAGGTGTTGGAGTATTTCGCTGGGAACACACGGCTGCCGGTCAGCGCGCCGCGCACTGCCATGGCCGCTACCTTGGCCTGGCTGTTGGCCGAAAAGCCGGATTTCGGCATGTCGCCGGCAATGGTGGCGTCGCCCAGAACATGGATGTTCTCGTCCATCCTGCTTTGCATGGTCGTCGGCACGATGGGGCAAAATCCGCTGCTTTCGGTCAGCCCCATCACATGAGCGATGTGGCCTGCCTTCTGCCTGGGGATGACATTGCAGACATCGACCGTTTCGACTGTTCCGTCGATATCGACCTCCATCGTATCGGGGTTGACCGAAACATTCGCCCCGCCGAAATCCGGGCCGACCCATTCGATCATTCCGTCGTAATGCCGGGTCCAGCCCTCCTGGAACAAAGCCTGTTTGGAAAACTTCGCCTTTGGATCGACGATAAGGATTTTCGCCGTGGGATTCTTCTCCTTCAGCACATGGGCGACCATCGACACCCGCTCATACGGCCCGGGCGGACAGCGATAGGGATTGGGTGGGGCCACCATGCAGTAAACGCCGCCCTCCGGCATCGATTCGATCTGCGCCTTGAGCAACTGGGTCTGGCTGCCGGCCTTCCAGGCGTGGGGCATCTTGTTCTGGGCGGCCGCGCTCCATCCCGGCACGGCGCCTGCCACAAAATCGATGCCCGGTGCCACAATAAGCCGGTCATATGGGAAGGTGTGGCCTGCCGCCGTGGCAACGGTGCTCGCGTCGCGGTCGACCCCCACGACCCAGTCATGAACGACATTCACGCCATAGCCCGACGCCAGTTCGCCATAGCTGTGCCCGATGGAGGAGAACTCCCGAAACCCGCCGATATAAAGGTTGGAAAAGAAGCAGGTGTAATAGGTGCGCGTCGGTTCTATCAACGTCACGTCCATGGCGCCCTTGCCGTCCTTGGCCAGATAGCGCGCAGCGGTGGCCCCACCTGCACCGCCGCCCACGACCACGACCTTCGGCCGCGCCTGTCCGATAACGCGGGGCGCGGAAAGCGCGGCGCCGAGTGCCACACCTGCTTCGATGAAATTCCGTCTGTTCAGCGTCATGTCTGTATGTCCTCCCTAGACATGGTTACCGCGCGTTTCCAAGTTCGCGAAATTCGGGCCGTCTACCGGGACAGCGTACCGAAATAGGCGGCCAGCGCCGCGATCTCCTCGTCCGACAGGCGACTCGCCATCATCTGCATCACCGGGTGCGGGCGCAGTCTTTGCTTGTAGGCATGCATGGCCAGGACGAAGTCCTCTTCGGGCCAGAGCGTGATCGACGGAATCCCCCTGTCCGATCCGTCGCTCTGGTGACAGGTCTGGCATTCGCTGGCCAGATATTCGCCATAGGCCGCATCACCCACGATGGCGAGTGTTTCTGCTGGCAGATGCGGATAGTCCGGTCGGGCCGTCGGCGCGGCCTCGGGAATGTTTGACGGACGATCGGAATATACCCGCAGGTAGGCCAGAAGGTCCGCACGCTCCCCCGCATCTTCCAGCCCGTCGAAACTCATCCGGGTGCCAGAGACAAGAACCCTGGGATTTTCGAGATAAGCGTCGAGGGTCTCCAACGTCCAGGTCAGCCCGTCATTTCCCATGCGCCGCATTGACTTGGAATACGGGAAACCCTCTATCGCGGCCGCGCGCCGCCCGAAAATGCCGTTCAGGGGCGGCCCGATCCCCGTTTCTGCATCAGGCCCAATCTGATGGCACCCACTGCAGAAGATCCACACGTCGGCGCCCCGCTCGGGATCGCCGATCTCCTCTGGCCCGGACTGGGCGATGCCTTGGCCGACCCCTCCCAAGGTAAGCACAAGGCTAAACAGAATTCCTCCCCGCATGCGGAAAGGGTGCAAGGGATAGGCTAACGGATCAAGCGTTTCCTTCCCTGAAACGGGAATGCGACAAATAGCGCAGGGGTGCCGGGGGATTGCATATAGCGCTGAGGGCCTGATCTGCCCCCTTGTCGCCAGGCGCGGAATGGAGGCCGAGGGCGGAGACACATCTTCCGGAGCCTTTCCCGCTGATGAACACTCTCCTGCGGGCGCGAGCGAGTGAAGGTCACGCTCCGCGCCTTGCACCAGTTCTTCACGGTATCGTTGTCGGTGTCGAACCCCGGGCCCGGCAGCGTGAAATACGGTATCTTTCGATCTTCACCGAAGGAAAACCGGTACTTGCACCGCCCTCCGTGACGGTTGTGTTCGTACAGCGATTCATGGCCCTTGGCGCAAGTTGAAAATGGTTTTCGCAGTCGCGGCGAGCGTGGCGGCGCAAAGGACGCCCTTGGACACCGTGCCCATCGTGCCTTCGATCAGAAGCGCGTGCCCGACACAGCCAGCGACGCAGATCGACACAAGCACCACATGGGCGTTGCGCCACCTCCACGGCCGCAGCCGTCGCCGGAGCATGGCCGATAAAGCCGCCGCGAACAGCGCCCACATCGCGATCACGCCCCACACCGAGAATGCCGTCGGTGCCCGGAACAGAAGCGCATCGATCACGTCGGGCGGGCTGGTCAACCAGAGCCCGCCGACATGAAGCAGCACCGCCAGCACCAGCAGAGTGCCCAGCCACCGATGCACGATCCGACCCCGGCGGACGGACAGGCCGGGGAGCGCGCCGTCCGCCAACAATGGCTGAAAGAGGATCAGTACCAGGGCCACCACTCCGGCAAACCCGCCGAGGATGTAAACCGGATCGCGCCAGGCCAGCAGGGGGCTTGTCATGGCGATTGCAACCGGCACTCCCCCCAGCGCGACAATGGCACTCCAAACCAGAAACGCACGGGCCAAGGGCGGTCTCAGACCGGTTGCAGGACGAAATCGGCGCTCAGGCTGGTGTCGCGGGCGCTGGCCATGACCGGGCGTAGAAAAACGCTTTCGAACGCACCGCTGTCATAGGCGAGATGGCCGTGGGGTTGGCCGAAGGCTGGCACGATCTGCGGCATCTCGAGGCGGAACTGCCCCTCCGCATCGGTCAGGGTCGCGCCGTGACTTTTCCGCTCGCGCTCATGCCCCTCGGTCGTATGAGCCCAAATCTGGATGCGAATGCCCTCAAGCGGCGCACCGTCGCCTGCGCGACGAACCGTGCCGGTCATCCAGAACCCGCCATTGCCGATCCGTTCGACGATGGGCGCACCGGGAAGGTAGTTGTTCGCACCGCCCCGCATCGTACGTGTAGGCGTCAGCCCCTGTGCGCGGGCGGGAACAACCAAACCAGAAACGCCTGTTGTCACTGCGGCCCCGGTCGCGGCGGCAGCGATCAGCAGGCTACGGCGTGTCCGGCGATGGGCGGTCATGGCAGTCTTTCCTTTCCGCAAGTGTTGGCAGAGGCATACGGCGTTCTCTCGCCGGGACGAACATCTGCGCACTCTCTGAAAGCAAGTATGGCGTCGCTGAGCCGCAATGGAACGGGCCCCACGGTGACGTGATCCCGAAACGTGCCGTTGAACGGGGCCGGTCTGCGCTTTTGGAGGATGCCCTGTGCGGCGATAAGCGGAAACTTCCTCACTTCCCCAGCATTGGGCTTGAGGGTGGCCGGAACATGACGTTGCGCCGCGTGCAGTTCATCCTTGCGCGATGCATCCGGCCCGAATTCGCAACCCGATTTCCTGAAAGGATAGCCGAATGAGCACCGCAATTACCGATCCGCACGACACGCCCGACACCTATTCCTCCAGACAGAAGCTGCTGCACTGGGCCGTGGTGGCGCTTGTCGCCCTGCAATACCTGGCCTTCGACTCGATCAGCCGGGATTTCGGACGGGGCATGCAAAGCGGGGAGTTGGTCTTTTCGCAGGGCGGTATCGCCCACTCGATTGCAGGCAGCTTGATCCTTGTCCTTATGCTCTGGCGCCTCGCAATCCGCCGCGCGCATGGCGTGCCCTCAAGCCCGCAGGGCGAACCCGATTGGGCTGCGACGCTCGCGGGTCTGACACACGTCGCATTCTACGCCGTTCTGATCGCCATGCCCCTGTTGGGTCTCATCGCATGGTTTCTTGAGGCCGGTTGGGCCGCGCGTCTACACGAATTCGGTGCCAACGTCGTTTTGGGCATGATAGCCCTGCATGTGGGCGCGGTGGTCTTCCATCAGGTGGTGTGGAAATCATCGCTCCTGAAACGCATGACCTGATCGGGAAGACGCCGGATGAGTTGCGATCGGGCCTGTGGCTTTGCAGGCACAGGCCCGTCCATCGTTCCGTCCAGAAGAATGCACCGGCGGCGACCCGCTGGCCGTAACAAGGACACGTTCAGGCACTGTGAACGACAGCGATCTGAAATATGTTGTCTCCCGCAACCGGCGATGCCTAAATCGACCGCCCTGCATTCTGGAAGGATCGCGATGTGACCCATCCGCCCGACACCGACCCTGACACCGCGCAGGCGCCGCCTGACATGGCCCTGCATGCGCGGGAACTGACCACGCATCTCGCCTGGCTTGACAGTTTTACCGGGGTGGCGCTTGGCGTTCTGGCGGCGGCCTCCGGCATTTACACCTATATCGGCGTGCGCTCCCTGCTCGATGCCAGCGGGGCGTGGACGACCTTTGCCGCGTTGGCCTATTCGCTGGCGGTCTCGGTCGCAATCTTCGTGTTCTGGACCTACATGATGCGCCTGTTGCCCGCGATGCGAAACGCCGCCTCGCGTGTCGGGTTGCTTTTGTCGATGGCCCTGGGAAGCGCTGCGATCATCGCCATGTCGTCCTGGCTGAATGCCGCGGCCCTGGCGGGCGCGGCGGCCGTGGAACAGCACTTGGCACATACGGTGCAGGACTATCAGACCGCGCTGGAACGCACCCATGCCAACACAATCGCAGGCCAAAGCCTTGCACGGGATGTCGCCCGGGTGCGCGCCAGCTTCGAAACACTCTCGGACCAGGAGGAGGGCGGCAACCTTTCGGGCCTTGCCGGGCGCGGCGCGGTGTTCCGGATCCTGACCCAGAAGGCCGCGGAACTGGCCGCGCTTGAGGCGCAGATATCCGGGCAGAGCCGCGCCGTGGAGGAGGCGTTTGCCCAAGGCAATGCCATCCTCAGCCGGATGCGGGCGCTGACCGTCCAGTCCGGCGCGGTCGAGAACCGGTCTCTTTTGTTCTCGGAAGAAGCGGTGCGGCTTTCCGGGATTGTCGCCCGCCTGCGCCAGTTGAACGCCGCGCCGCTGGTGGTGCGCGCGGCGGGTGATCTGCGGGACTCGGTCGTTCTCCCAGATCTGGATGCAAGCTCTGCCTCGGGGCGTCAGTCGCAGCAGGCGACCATTGCCTCGGTGCTCGCGGCACTGCGCGACCGGGCGGATACGCTGGAAGCCGCTGCGACCGACGTTGCGACCCGGCCCGAACCGGCCGAAGTCGAATATACGCCGCTCTCTGCTGCCGATGCGGTCATCCGCTATGCGGGGAATTTCGTGCCCTCCTGGGCAGGGGCCATCGCCATCGACCTGTTGCCGGCGGTTCTGGTGTTTATCCTCATGGTCACGCATCAGGCGATCCGGTCCAGCCGGGGTGTCAGTACCCTTCAGGACACGATGACGGTCGCCGAATTGCGCGCCGCCCTCGATTCTGCCCGCGCGCTGGGACTAAACGACCGCCCCACGGCGCCTGACAGCGCAGGGGATGACAGCCCGCGATCAAAACCCGGCCCGGTCCGGGTGGCCGAATAGGCTATGAAGGACCCGCAGGCCCCTTCCGCGCGCGGACTGCGCCGGGCCATCATGGCCGTGCTCGGGGTGCAGGCTTGCATCGCAGCCCTTCTGGTGGCCATGGACCTTTTTTCGGCCCTTCCGAAGCCCGGGTTTCCCACGAGCCCGGGGCCGACCGGGCCATCGGTGCGCCCCTACACCCCGGATCGGCATCCGGCCAGCCCCGACGCGCCGCGCGGGCGCCCCATGGCGGATCGTCTGACCTTTGACGGGACGGGTGCGCGCCTGCATCTGACCGGCAAGATTGCACCGGGCGATGCCGAGCGCTTGATGCTGGAACTTTCCCGGCGCGAACATGAGGGCACGCCCGTCCGCGTCCTCGATCTCGACAGCACCGGCGGGTCGGTGCACGACGCACTGGCCATCGGCCGCGCCCTGCGCGCTGGCGAGATCGACACCGAAGTTGTCGATGGCGCCATCTGCTTTTCCGCCTGTCCCTACATCTTTGCCGGCGGGGTCGCGCGGCGGGTGGAGGCTGGCGGACGGCTGGGTGTGCACCAGCATTATTTCGGCGAGAACACTTTCCTGCCCGCCTTCATGGCCGTCAAGGACATCCAGCGCGGACAGGCCGATGTCATGGCCCATTTGCGCGCCATGGGCGTCGATCCCGCGCTGATGGAACCCGCGATGCGCACACCCCCAGAAGAGATCTACGTGCTCGACCGGCAGGAACTGACAGAGTTCCGGTTGGTGACCTCGGCCGAATAGCGCCTTGAACACAGCCGTTCCAAGCCCCCGCGCGAGACCGGCTTTCGGATGATACCGTCAAATCCGGCCGTCTCGTTGAAGCCAGAATCGGAGGGCAAGGTGCGCGCGGTTAGGGCAAGGGCCTGGGGTCTTGCCCGCCGGTTGCATGCTTCGATATCGCGGACTTTCCCGATCTTCGATCCCGTCCTGGTCGAGCATGGCGACATCGGTCAGACGGACTATCTGCCTATCGCCCTTCGATCCTGATCAAAAAGCTGCGCTGCGCGCCGTTTGGCGGGGCCGGAAAAGGGGCCGCCCGCCGGACAAGGCGCAATGCGGCCCGATCCAGCACGGAAGAACCGGAACTGTGGGCGACCGAGGCCGCCGACAGCCCACCGCCTGAGGCGATGCGAAAGGCGATGACTGTCGCACCGCGGCTGCTGACCCTGGGTTTCGGCACGCGGGCGAGTTTACGCATAACCAGGCCGGGATAGTTGCTGACCGCCGTATTGCCGGCCTCTGCCGAGGCGCCGCCCCGCCCGCTGGAGGCCGCCTTCGCACGCGCGCTGCCGCTCGCCTGTCCGGTGCGTGCGGTTCGTTCGGAATTGCCGCGCGGCGCGGGTTGCGCCGCAGGTTTCCGCTCCGGTTCGGAGCTGATCTTTTTGCGCGGGGCCGTGGCTGCGATACGACGGGGTTCGGGCCGCGGCGGGGGGGCATCGAGGGCGGGTGTCGGTGCGGCAGCCCCCGCCGGGACGGGGGCGGCAAGCGGGCGGAGTTGCGGCTGTTCGACAAGGTCGGCCTTGACCGGCCTGACCGTCTCGACAGCGGCGGCGGGGGCAATGGGAGTCAGTTCCGCCTGCGGTTCAATCACGGCCTCGGGTGCCTCGGGCGTCATCCGCCCGGCCACCATGTCGGTGAAACTCGATCCGATCGCCGCCTCGGTAGCTCCCGCGCGGCCCTCGATCAACACCTCCTGCCGCGGCATCAGGGTCAGCGCCAGCGCCGCATGGCCCGCAACCGCCAGCCCCAGCGCCAGCCCCTTGCCGCCTTGCGAAGACGGGATCATCGCAGCCCCCTTTCGGTGACAATGATCACCCGCGCTGCCCCCGCCACCCGCAAATCCCGACCAAGCGCCACAAGCTCTGTCGCCGCAACCTCCCGGTCGGGCGCGACACGCACGTCCGGGGCGTCCTCCACGGTCTGAGCTTCGACGAACTCCTCCGCCGTGACCGCCACGCTCCGATAGGTCAGCCGCCCGTCGCGATGCAAAACCAGCGCATCCGCAGGGGGGGCGCCAGCCAGATCGGCGGTATCGACAAGGCGCACGTCCCCGTCGAGCGGCGCGGCAATGGTGCCCGCCACCAGAAAGAAGATCAGAAGCAGAAACACCACATTGATAAGCGCAATGGTCGGCTCGCGCCGGCTGTATCGCCCGGCCCGTCTCATGACGCCCCCAGAACTGTGACCTGCAACCCGGGCATGCGCCGCAAGACGACAAGAAGATCGGTCAGACGTTGCGCCGACACCGATCCGCGCAGGGCCACCAGCAGGGGGTTTTCATCCTCCGTCACAATTTCGGTCAGCGCCTCCGGCAGACTCTCAAGCCCGACTGCCCGACCGTTGAGCCGCAGCGCCTCCGGCTCCAGTTGCAGAAACAGCGGACGGTTGTCCGGGCTTGCCGCCTGTGCAGGCCCGGCAGCGGTCAGATCGACCTCGGCAAAGCGGGTGAAGGTCGATGTCAGCATGAAGAATAGCAGGAGCAGGAAGATCACGTCGACAAGCGGCGTGAGCGACATGCGCCGACGCGCGCGGCTATGCATGGGCGTTCGCCCCGGCGGGTGCAACCTGATCGGCCTCGCGGCGGGTGGGGGCCAGAACGGTACGCAGGGCCTTTTCCGCAAGCACCCGCTCGGCCTCCATCCGTCCCTCGAACCAGCTGAGGATCAGCGCGGTGGGCATGGCAACGGCAAGGCCCACCGCAGTTGTCAGCAGCGCCACCCAGATGCCGCCGGCCAGAATCGAAGGGTCGACCTGCGCACCGGCCGCCTGCAACGCCTGAAAAGCCGAGATCATGCCCAGAACGGTGCCGAACAGACCCAATAGCGGCGAAACCTGCGCTACGGAGTCCAGAAACCGGAAACCGCGCTCTAACTTGGCAAAGCGGGTCTCGGCCTCGGCGGCCAGCCGCGCGTCATCGCGATGGCCTGACATCGCCAGATCGATCACCGGGCGCAGATAGCTGCGCGAGCTGTCCAAAGTGGCCCGCGCCGCAGCGCGGTCGCCCGCATCCCAGGCCGCCACAGCCTGAGATAGCGCACGATGGCGCCCGACGCCGGCCACCGCGAACTGCCAAAACTTGTAAAGAACAACGGCCAGCGTCACGACCGATATCGCGATCAGCAGCAAAACGACGGGCCCGCCCAGATCGGCAATACGGCGCAAGGTTTCCAGAACGGGTTCCATCATCCTGCCAACTCCACATCCGTACGGCTGCTCAGTTTCAACTCCTCGCTGCAGGCCTTCGCACCCAGATCGCCGGCCTCGCAGCGGCTGACGCCATTGATAAGCACCAGCCCGAGGTCGCCGCAGGACAGATCGGGAAGGGCGAACTGGCGCACGCGGGGCCGACCGGCGGGCAGCGCACCGAAATCGAACAGCGTCAACCGGTCCACCTGCCCGTTGGCGTCGATCAGGACCGTCTCGAACACCGCGGCCGCAATATCTCGGTCATGGCCATTGCGAACCAGAAAACTGATGGTGCAGCCGCGCTCGGCCGGGGAGAGCGCGTTCAACTCGATAGAAAGGTACGCAGAACTTTCCTGCCCACTTGCCGCTGCGCTTGTACCAGCGATGAAACCGATTGCCGCGGCCCGAAATCGCCAAAGGCTCATTGCTTCCCCATCCCTTCAGACATCACAAACATGTCGGCTGTCTGGCGGGGGACGCACGGCCCGTATCTGGCTGGAGTCGACCCTGACAAAAGAACACATCGGCCCGCCGCCCGCAATGCCTTTGCAAATTTGTCGACTTTTTGACGCGGCGTCGACCCGGGAGAAGTGTTCTGTTCACGGGCCTGTCAAAAAGGTAAATCTTGCGTCGCGCCATAAAGCTGATAACTTCTATCAAGTATGGGCAATGGATGCCCTGACCGGTCCAGCGATGCCGGGCGCACTGACGCTTCGGCCGGCAAGATCGAATTCCAGAAAATCGAACCGGTGACAGGAGTGTCCGAATGGCAGATGGAAGGGCCATCACGCCCGGCGAAATACGTGCGGCGCGTCAAGAGAACCCCAAAGCATTTGCGCGCGATCTGGCAAGTGCGATGGGTCTGGCAGAGGCAGAGCTTGTCGCCGCCGAAACGGGCCATGACGCGACCCGTATCTCGGCCGACCCGGATCGGATAATGCCGCTGATGCCAGCCTTTGGCGAGGTAATGGCCCTGACCCGCAACGACAGCGCGGTAATCGAGAAGACTGGCCAGTACGGTGACTACACCCCCGGTGCTCATGCTGCGATGGTGTTGAGCCCTGAGATCGACCTGCGAATTTTTCCAAAACACTGGGTCCATGCCTTCGCTTTGAAGGAGCAGAAAGGGCCAAAGCTGCGCCGTTCGATCCAGATATTCGACGCAGCAGGCGATGCGGTACACAAGATCCATGTGCCCGTGGACACCCCGGATGAGGTTTGGGATGGGCTGGTGGCAGATCTGAGCATGGAAGATCAGTCGCAAGTCCTCGACCTGTTTCCGCGCGCCCCGGTGGAGCCCACAAAAGCCGACCCAGCCAAGACCGACCGCCTCCGCAGCGAATGGGACCGCCTGACCGACACGCACCAGTTCCTGCAGATGGTGCGCAAGCTGAAGATGAACCGCCTCGGCGCCTACCGGATTGCCGGTGCACCTTACGTGCGGCCGTTGGCCCACGATTGCATCGGTTCCCTGTTGGACGGGCTGTCCGCAGCCCGTCTGCCGTTCATGCTGTTTGTTGGAAATAGCGGCTGTATCGAGATCCATTCCGGCCCGATCGACACGACCAAACCCACCGGGGCGTGGCTGAACATCCTCGACCCGCGGTTCAACCTGCATCTGCGGGGCGATCACGTCGCAGAGGTTTGGGCGGTGAGCAAGCCCACGCGGCGCGGCCCGACCCTGTCGGTGGAGGCGTTCGACGCGGCGGGTAGGCTGATCCTGCAAGCTTTCGGTCTACGCACCGACAATGTCGACCACATGGCCCCCTGGGTTGATCTTGTCGGAACCCTTCCCGAACCGGCGGAGGCCCCCCTGTGATGCGCATCCTGATTCTTGTCGCAGCGCTTTTTGCGCCCCTGCCCGCAGCGGCCGACCGGGTGTTGTCGGTCGGCGGCGCGGTCACCGAGATCGTTTATGCCCTGGGGCAAGAGGATCGCCTTGTCGGGCGCGACACAACCTCGACCTGGCCAGAGGCCGCGCGCGACCTGCCCGATGTCGGTTACATGCGCCGGCTCTCGCCAGAAGGCGTTCTCTCGCTTTCGCCCGACCTGATCCTTGCCGAAGAGGGCTCCGGCCCGCCGGAGACCGTGCAACTCTTGCGCGAAGCAGCGATTCCGTTTGTCGAGATCCCCGATGGCTTCGACCGGGAAGCCGTTCTGGACAAGATCCGCGCCATTGCCGCGGCGCTTGGCGTCGAGGAGCGGGGCGCAACTCTGGCCCATGACGTCGGCCGTGCTCTCGATGCCGCGGCGGCGGCCGGGGCTGATGCCGCACATCCGAAGGTGATGTTCGTAATGTCGGTGCAGGGCGGGCGTATCCTTGCTGCTGGGCGCGAGACGGCCGCCGACGGTATCATCCGCCTGGCCGGAGCACAGAATGCGATGACGGCGTTCGAGGGCTACAAGCAACTGACCGATGAGGCGGTGATTGCGGCCGCACCAGACGCGATCCTGATGATGGACCGTAACGGAAGTACCGAACTCGTTGAGCGCGTCCAGTCCCACCCGGCGATGAAGATCACCCCGGCCGGGCGCGCGGGAGCGGTGATCCGTATGGACGGGCTTTACTTGCTGGGTTTCGGGCCGCGCACCGCCGATGCGGCGCGCGAACTGTCCCTCAAACTCGCCGCGCTAGGGGGCTGACACCGTGGTTGCCATCGCTCCGGAGACAGCCGCCGCGCAAGGCTGGGATCGCGCACCGCTGGCCCGCCGCACGAGCTTTGTGCTGATGGCCGCCCTTGCGTCCGTCGCCCTGTTCAGCTTGACCGTGGGCGCGGCGGGGACGTCCCCGTGGCAGGTTCTGGCCGATCTGGTTGCGGGGCGCGAGGTGGCGCTGGCCGACCGCGTCGTGCTGTTCGAGATCCGGCTTCCCCGGCTGGCGATGGGGGCGCTGGTGGGGGCGTCGCTCGCCGTTTCGGGCGCGGTGATGCAGGGGTTGTTCCGCAACCCGCTGGCCGATCCGGGGCTTGTGGGTGTCAGTGCCGGGGCGGGCCTCGGCGCGATCTCGGCCATCGTGCTTGGTAGTCTGTTGCCCGCCGGGCTTGCGGCAGCACTGGGCTACTATGCCGTTCCGGTGGCAGCCTTCCTTGGCGGCTGGGGCACGACGCTGGCGCTTTATGCCATTTCAACCCGAAAGGGGCGCACATCGGTCGCAACCATGCTGCTGGCCGGAATCGCCACTGGTGCACTGGCCGGAGCTCTGTCGGGCATTCTGGTCTACATGGCCGATGACGCGCAATTGCGCGACCTGACCTTCTGGGGCCTTGGGTCGCTATCAGGCGCGACATGGGGCAAGCTCGCCACCGCCGCGCCGTTGATGCTGTTGGCGCTCGCCTGCGCGCCTATGCTGGCCCGGGGCCTGAACGCGCTGGCGCTGGGGGAGGCGGCCGCGGCGCATATTGGCATTCCTGTCCAGCGGCTGAAGAACGTGGCCATCCTGACGGTGGCCGGGGCGACGGGCGCAGCGGTTGCCGTCTCTGGCGGAATCGGTTTCGTGGGCATCGTCGTGCCGCATCTGTTGCGGCTGGCCACAGGGCCGGATCACCGCTTCCTGTTGATCAACGCGGCCCTTCTGGGGGCGACGCTCCTGATCCTCGCGGACGTCATTGCCCGCGCGATCATCGCGCCCGCGGAGTTACCCATCGGCATCGTTACGGCCACGCTGGGCGGACCGTTCTTCCTGTGGATCCTGCTGCGCCGCCGGGGCGTTGTGGATCTGTGATGCTGGAGGCAATCGGCATCACCCTTCGCCTCGGCGGGCGAGAGATCCTGAACGCGGTCGAGTTCCACGCGCGCCCGGGCGAGATCACCGCCATCGTCGGCCCAAACGGATCGGGCAAGACAACCCTTTTGCGAGCGCTTACGGGCGATCTCTCCCACGAAGGCCAAGTGAGGCTGAACGGCCGCGACCTTGCCTCCCTTCGCCCATGGGCGCTCGCAGCCCTGCGGGGTGTGCTGCCGCAGGCCACGCCTCTGGCCTTTCCATTCACCGCGGCCGAGGTGGTGCGGCTGGGCCTGACCGCGGGCATCGAGGCGGCCGAGACTGATCGGGTAGCCGCGGCGCTGGCGCGCGTCGGGCTGGCCGGGTTCGAAGGGCGCTATTATCAGGAACTTTCGGGCGGCGAGCAGCAACGGGTGCAATTGGCCCGCGTTCTGGTACAGGTCTGGAACCCAACGGCCCACGGGGCGCCACGCTGGCTGTTTCTCGATGAACCCGTCTCAAGCCTTGATATCGGCCACCAGTTGCAGGTGATGCGGATCGCGCGGGATTTTGCGGACCAGGGCGGCGGCGTGGTTGCTGTAATGCACGACCTGAACCTGACCGCGATGTTCGCCGATGCCGTCACCCTGCTGGCCGAAGGGCGCGTGCTGGGCCATGGCGGCCCGCATGACGTTCTGTGTGACGCGTTGCTGAGCCGGGCCTATCGCTGTGCGATCCGCATGAACACCACGCCGCGCGAGGGTCCCTATCTGTTGCCCCATGCCGCGGGCCATTTAGCGGCTGAGGAGGTCGCGGCGGCGCAATAGATGGCACCCTGTCGCGCCAGAGACACATGCACAGCGCCCCGCACTATTCCTGACTAAAACACTTGAAAACGGCAGGTTTTCGGTTAAGCCTGTTTTCGGAGCCAGTCTTGGAACGCCCAGAGATGCCGCGCATGGCATCGGGCCTTCTCCAGCCAGCGACAATCACCCCGCAGGATCGACCCGCACCGCCCACGGCGGGTCTGTCGATCTGTTTGCGGAAGAGAGGGTGCGCATCGCCGGCGGCGGTGCGGGGGTTTCGGAGTATGCAAAAGATGACGTATCGCAATCGACTGGTCCGCACGACCGCTATCGCGCTCGGGCTCGCCGCCACCGGCGGGACTGCCCCGGCGCAAGAGCTTTCGGAGACAATGCTGCTCGGCAAGGTCGTGCTCGGCTATTCGCAGGACGGCACACCGATAACCGCGGGCGAGAACACAACCGGCCTCGACCGCGACGATCTGCGCGAACAGGGTGGCACGACCTCGATCGACAACATTCTGCGGCAACAGACGTCGGTCTTCACGCAAGAAAACCCTGCCAACCCCGGCGTTGCCGTAAACATCCGCGGTTTCGAAGGATCAGGCCGCGTCGCGACGTCAGTGGATGGCGTGCCGCAGACCTACCGGTTCACGGGCCATGCCGCACAAGGCTACACCTATGTCGATGAGAACCTGCTTGCGGGTATCGATATCACACGGGGCGCGGTCACAACGGCAGGAGGCACAGGCATTGCGGGCGCCGTTAACTTCCGCACCCTCTCGGCCGAGGATGTCGTGGATGGCAAGGGCTTCGGCGGAATCGTCCGGCTGAATTACGGAGACAACGGCAATGACTTTTCACCAATGCTCGGCGTGGGTTATCTTGACGACCGGTTCGACATGTTCGTCGCCGTCAGCGGCCGCGGGTCGGACGACTATGACGACGCCAACGGCAACGCGGTCGCGTATTCAGGCAAGGATACCCGCTCCGGCCTTCTGAAACTGGGCTATCGTCTGGACGACCGGCAGAAGCTGTCCTTCTCGGCCATGCGCTATGACAGCGAATTTTCGGCGAACAGCTATGAACAGGAGTTGACCAGCGACACCTATACTCTGGGCTACGATTTCGATGCCGGCGATGGGCTGATCAACCTCGATGTCGACCTCTACTACGCCAGGATTGACTCTGAATACGGCGATTATGTCGGCACGTCGTCCTTTGGCGGCGGTTCTGTCGGAAGGCAGATGACAACCAGGACCGCGGGCGGCGACGTGACCAATATATCAGAGGTGTCGTTCGGCGCATGGGATGTTACCACAATCAACGGCGCAGAAATCTCGCAAGACAGGCTTTCGGGCAGCAACGCAGGCGTCAACCCCGCCGATGGGACAAGCACGCGCGCCGCGCTCTTTTCCGAGAACATCTTAACTTACGGCGATCTGGAAATCACCGCCGGGCTGCGCGGCAGTTTCTATGAGCTTGAAGGCGACACGGACAGCGGCCCGCTCGACCAGAGCGATCAGTCGCTCGACCCGAAACTGACCGTGGCCTATTGGGTCACGCCCTGGCTCCAACCTTATGTGACATGGTCCAGAACAATGCGCGCACCGACACTGCAGGAAACCCTGCTCGGCGGGACCCATCCCGGCGCCGGCACGGCGGGCATGATTGCAAACCCCGATCTCAAGCCCGAAACCTCCAACGGCTTCGACATCGGCTTCAATATTCAGAAATCCGGGCTATTCTCGGCGGATGACAACCTTTCAGGTCGCGTAAACTACTACCGGATGGACGTCGAGGACTACGTCATTGCCAGCTTCGGCTTTACCAACGCCTACGGAAACACAGGAACCGCCTTCATCAACGCGCCCGGCACGTCGGAAACCAGCGGCCTGGAAGTCGAACTGGATTATGAGAACGACGGCCTCCTCGCAGGCCTGTCCTTCACGGCAAACGACTCCGACATGCCCAGCCAGATCGCGGGTCTTGGCACCGGACAGTATCTGCCAGACCAGACGGTCAGCATTCGCCTGACCGGCAAGTTCCTGCAGGACAAGCTACGCCTTGGGGGGCAATACAATTATGTCTCCGGCGGTCTCTACTCAGAGCCATATGCAACGGAAGCCGTACAGCGCGATGACGACTACGATCTGGTAGATGTCTTCGCCGTCTACGAAGTGAGCGACAATGTGACAATACACGCAAAGATCGCCAACCTGTTCAACCAGGACTACACCCCATGGCTAGCGACCGACGATAAGGGCCCGGGACGCAGTTTGTATTTCGGGGCGGAAATCATCTTCTGACGGGGAACCTGTGCTGCGAAAGGCTGCGAAGATCGCGCAGCGTGGCCTTTCGCACCGCATTCCTTTGCAGCCCTTCAAAACCCTGTCCGTGCGCATTGCCGAACGACCGGCGAACGCGCAAAAGAGCGAGCAAGAAACGCAAGATTTCGTATCGGCCGCTTGTCCTAGTGCAGTCCGCTGGGCTGCCCACCGTCCGGACCAGCCCGAACAAGACCCAGAAGGGCAAACCCCATTTCCTCTGCCAGTTGCACCGCCTCGAAAGCATGACGCGTACCCATCAGGGCCAGGGCGAAGATCAGGGCATCTTCCCGTTCGCCCCCCACGGCAGCCGCCAGCATCTGGGCAAAGGCGTTTTCGTCGCCGCTTACTTCGTCGGTCCTGAACAACCCCCAAGCCTCTGATTTGGCTGGCTGAGAGGGCGTTCGAGCTATTTCTGAACTGCAGGGTTTGCTACGATTCTGGTCAGAACCCTGCAATCCCGGATGCCCCATGAAGCCGAAGTCCCGCGCTCCCGAACAGGACGATCTGCTGCGCCCGCGGCTCACCGCGATGATCGACATGCGCCACGAGCTCGTGCGGCTCGAGGCGCTCATCGACTGGGCATTCTTCGAGCGCGAATGGGCCGGGTTCTTCCCCTCGCACACGGGCCGGCCGGCGACCTCGCCGCGGATTGTGGCCGGGCTGCTGTACCTCCAGCACGCCTACGGGCTGTCGGACGAGGCCGTGGTCGCCCGCTGGGTCGAGAACCCCTACTACCAGCATTTCTGCGGAGAGACGTTCTTTCAGCACCGGCCCCCGATCGACCCGTCCTCGCTCACGCGCTGGCGCGGGCGGATCGGGGAAGAGGGCGTCGAATGGCTGCTGACCAAGACGATCGAGGCGGGGCGCGAGGCTGGCGTGATCCGCGAGCGCTCCGCCGAGGCGGTGATCGTGGACACCACGGTCATGGAGAAGGCCATCGCCCACCCCACCGACGCGCGGCTCTACGAGAAGGCGCGCCTGCGCCTGGTGAAGCTCGCCCGCGAGGCCGAGCTCGCCCTGCGCCAGAGCTACGCCCGCCTCGCGCCGCGGCTGGCGGGCCAGGTCGGGCGCTACGCCCATGCCCGCCAGTTCAAGCGCATGCGCAAGGGGCTGCGGCGGCTGAAGGGGTACACCGGCCGGGTGATGCGCGACCTCCAGCGGCAGCTGGACGCCGTGACGGACACCGCCCTGCGGGAGCGGATCGAAGGCGAGATCGCCCTCGCCGACCGGCTGCTGCGGCAGAAGCCGAAGGACAAGGGCAAGCTCTATGCCCTGCACGAGCCGGAGGTCGACTGCATCTCCAAGGGCAAGGCCCGCGTGCGTTACGAGTTCGGCACCAAGGTCTCGGTCGCCACGACCCATCGCGAGGGCTTCGTCGTCGGCATGCGTGCCATGCCCGGCAACCCCTACGATGGCCACACCCTGCGCGAGGCGCTCGAGCAAGTGGAGATCCTCACCGAGACCCGCCCCCGCCGTGCCTTCGGCGACCGCGGCTATCGCGGCCACGGCGTGGAGACGGCCGACGTCTACATCTCCGGCCAGCGGCGCGGCATGACCCCGGCGCTCAGGCGCGATCTCCGACGGCGCAGCGCCATCGAGCCCGCCATCGGACACATGAAAACCGACGGCCGCTTCGCCCGCTGCCCCCTGAAGGGCTCGCTCGGCAACGCCCTCCACGCCGTGCTCTGCGGCTGCGGCCACAACATCCGCCTGATCCTCGCCCACCTCAGGGCTCTCATGGCCGAAATCCTGCGCGTCATCCTCAACGCCATTGCCGCGCTCATACCGACAGAAGGACCGTCTGAGACCCAGCGCCCGCTACCAGCGTGATGTTCAGGACCGACTATCGAGTGCCCATCAATGCAAGATCCGATCCGAAGCGACCTCGATCTCTGCAATCGCGCAAGCGTATGCGATCAGATGCGCATCTACCTGCACTGCTGCGGCATAAAGGTTGCGTGCTTCAATCTCGCCAACGAACCCCATGTTTTCCTGCGCGCAGAACTCCCTTGCGAATGCCTCCACGAGGCTCCTCATGGCATTTGGGTCTACGAAGTCTCGGCCAAGACTGTCCCTGATGTCATTTAGCGGGTCCTTCAACGCCATGAAGGTGAGCACCGAGCAAAGCGCGTGAACTTGCTTCACGAGGGCGGCGAAACTGCTTGCCGCGCGCGCCCGCAAGGCAAGAACGAGGTCGTCGGCGGTCGCCGGAAAACCAGCCGCTTGCTGGGAACATCTGGCGGTTCGCATCAGGAATGCGCCTGTTTGGCGCGGCCCTCGCGGGCGAGGAAGGCGGCTTCGGCGGCGATAAGATCGCCAAGGTGCCGGTTTTCGTCGAGCACCGGACCGCAGACCTCGATGAACCGGCCGAAAGTCTTGTTGTCGAACGCGCACATATGCCGGATCCGCGCAACTGCGAGGAGGATTACCTGCGCATGACGAAAGTCGGCGCGTTGAAGGTGACGGTCTTGGATCGCGAGTCGCATCTGGGCAATATCCTTGAAGAAGAGTGCCGCGAAAAAGCCGGCGGGAGCGTCGAGAACGCCCTGTGCGTCACGCGATTTCGTGATCAAAGCGGCGGCAGGCACAATGATCGGGTCGGGGTGGCGGACACGGAAGCCGGGATTGCGCAGCGGCCTTGGAAATCTCGGCAAACGCATTAAGAGACCTCGAACGGATGGCGAAAAGCCGGGCGGGGACGAACCCCGCCCGGACTGCGGGCAGTGCACACGAGTGGGTGGGATGAAGGAGTGCCCGCAGATGGGGTCAGCGCGTCAGGCCGCGCAGGTAGGCGAGGTCGCGCTCCGCGGCGACGAGGTCCGACACGCGATGCGACAGCCGCAGCGCCTCGGAAAGATGATACAGAGCGGTGTCGCGGGCTTGCGCCCCTTCGCCGTCGATCTCGAGCGCGCGCAGCCGAGCCGCGAGGATCTCCGCATCCGTCCGGAAATCGTCATGTGCCGCGCGGCGACGGTCGACATGCCGAACGACGTTGCGGCTCCATTTCTCGATCTTGAGCCTCGAGCCGCCGCTCAGTCCAGCCAGCGCGTCGGCTGCCGCGCGCGCTTGCCCGATGTGCGGATCACCGACATCCTGCTGGACGTCGATGCCGCCACCGGCTTCACCGACGCATTTCCCCATCTGCGCACGGGTGCGCCCTGCACCGACAGGATCGGCATGCTGAACGTGCTGCTGGCCGAAGGGATCAATCTCGGCCTGAGCAAGATGGCCGAGGCTTCGAACACCCACGACTATTTCGAACTCTCCCGCCTGTCGCGCTGGCATATCGAGAGCGAGGCCGTCAACCGCGCCCTTGCGACGGTGATCGAGGGGCAGGCAGCACTGCCGATGGCGCGGTTCTGGGGCGCGGGCGACACTGCCTCCAGCGACGGCCAGTTCTTTCCCGCCACCCGGCAGGGTGAAGCGATGAACCTGATCAACGCAAAATACGGTGCCGAACCGGGGCTGAAGGCCTATACCCATGTCTCCGACCGGTTTGGCCCTTTCGCCACGCAGACCATTCCGGCCACGGTCAACGAGGCCCCTTATATCCTCGATGGCCTGCTGATGAACGAGGTCGGCCGGACCATCCGGGAGCAATATGCCGATACCGGCGGGTTCACCGATCACGTCTTTGCCGTAACCGCGCTCCTTGGCTTTCTGTTCATCCCCCGCATCCGCGATCTCCCGTCGAAGCGGCTTTACGTTTTCGACACGGCCGCGGTGCCCGCAGCGCTGAAACCGCTTATCGGCGGCAAGATCAGGGAAAACGTGATCATCGCCAACTGGCCGGATATCCTGCGCAGCGCGGCCACCATGGCCGCCGGGATCATGCCACCCAGCCAGCTGTTGCAGAAGTTCGCGGCCTATCCCCGCCAGCACGAACTGGCCATCGCCCTGCGCGAGATCGGACGCATCGAACGCACGCTGTTCATCATCGAATGGCTGCTCGATACCGACATGCAGCGCCGGGCCCAGATCGGGCTGAACAAGGGTGAAGCCCATCACGCCCTCAAGAACGCCCTGCGCATCGGCCGTCAGGGCGAAATCCGGGACCGGACCGCCGAAGGCCAGCATTACCGTATGGCCGGCCTGAATCTGCTGGCCGCCATCGTGATTTACTGGAACACCCTCCATCTCGGCCATGCCGTCGCGGCAAGGCGCAAGGCCGGTCTGGACTGTTCGCCGAACCTCCTCGCCCATGTCTCGCCCCTTGGATGGGCGCATATCCTGCTGACCGGAGAATACCGATGGCCGAAACGGTGATCCGACGGCTTCGGGCGTCATCTGCCACTCGGCCGGAATGCCCAAAGACGCCTTATGATACGATCTGGCCCCCTACCGGAACGGACCCCCTGAATACGTCGAGCTTGTGCATTCGCGGATGCAGGATGGTGGCGATGCCGAGATCAAGGCGCGCGTGACGGTCGCGCGCGGCCTGACGATCTGGCTGTCCGCATCGATGCGTTACGATTGCGACCGCATTCTCGACTTC
Source organism: Rhodovulum sp. P5 (assembly GCF_002079305.1). Lineage (NCBI taxonomy): Bacteria > Pseudomonadati > Pseudomonadota > Alphaproteobacteria > Rhodobacterales > Paracoccaceae > Rhodovulum > Rhodovulum sp. P5. The sequence continues at coordinate 25,376 of NZ_CP015041.1, read as the reverse complement.
GGCGCCGCAGAAGCCAGTTGACGCCCTTGCAAGCCGACACGATATACATGTATCAGCGCGTTTATCCAAGGAGGTTTCCATGCAGGTTTCCAAATGGGGGAACTCGCTCGCCGTGCGGTTGCCCGCCGATCTGGTCAAGGCGCTCGACCTCAAGGAAGGCGACGATATCGAGATTCAGCTTGCTGACGCCCGAACCTTTGGCATCGCGCGAAAAGCCGGCCGCGAAGACCTGGTGAACCGCCTCAAGGCCTTCGCCGGTCGTCTGCCGGCAGATTTCCGGTTCGATCGCGAAGACGCCAACGCGCGTGACTGACAGGTTCTTCGACACGAATGTCCTGCTCTACCTGTTGTCGCCGGATCGGAGGAAGGCCGAGATCGCCCGTACACTTGTCGCCCGGGGCGGCACGATCAGCGTTCAGGTCCTTGGTGAGCTCACAAATGTTGCCCGTCGCAAGGCGGGCCTCGAAATCGACGAAATCGCGGCGCTGACCGGCACGCTTCGCGATCTCCTCGACGTTGTCCCCATGACGGAGGAGATTTTCGACGGTGCGTTGCAGGTGGCGCGGCAGACGGGCTACGCGACCTTCGACTGCCTCATCGTTTCGGCCGCTTTGAGCTCCGGCGCTCGTTCGCTCTATACCGAAGATATGCAGGCTGGCCGCGAGATCGGTGGGCTGAAGCTGATCAACCCTTTTGAAGAAAGGTAAAAGGGCGGGAAGTGTGAATTCGCCGCGTTGCAGCGCGACTTAGGTTGCCCCGTGAAAGCGGACCTTCAACACCGGGGTTTTGGGTTCTGACCGGCTCTGTTGCACAAAGCCCGTGAGGGATTCACCTCGTGAATCCAGCGTGATAGCTGGGGCGCATGAGCAGACCATCTACCCCGACCTACAAGATCAAGAACTGGCGGGCCTATAACGAAGCGCTCAAGCGCCGGGGCTCGCTGACGATCTGGTTCGACCCAGCGATGACGTGGGAGGCTAGGCCGACCGGCAAGCGGGGCCGACAGCCCACTTACAGTGACGCCGCCATCCAGACCTGCCTGACGATGAAAGTGTTGTTTGGCATGGCGCTCCGGCAGACGACGGGCGTTGTCGAAAGCCTTCTGCAGTTGAGCGGGTTGGACTGGTCGGTCCCGGGTTTCAGTACGCTGTCACGCCGCCAGAAGACCCTGAACGTGAACATTCCGTATCGGGGGTCGGAGGGACCGCTGCACCTGCTGATCGACAGCACCGGCATCAAGGTCGAGGGTGAAGGCGAGTGGAATGCGCGCAAGCATGGCGGCGCCAAACGCCGCATCTGGCGCAAGGTTCACCTCGGGATCGATGAAAAAACACTGGAAATCCGGGCGGTGGAGTTCACCAGCAGCGATATCGGCGACGCCCCCATTCGTCGGGGAAACGATCCCCCGGATCGTTTCCTGATCCTCCTCATTGCCTGAATTGCTCGACCAGATCCCGCCCGATCGGGAGATCGGCAGCGTCACTGCAGACGGCGCCTACGATACGCGCAAGTGTCACGACGCCATCGCCGACCGCGGGGCCTATGCCGTCATCCCGCCCCGCAAGAATGCCAAGTTCTGGAAGCCCGACAGCGCGGGTGCTATTGCCCGCAACGAGGCGCTGCGCGCATCGAAACGCCTGGGCCGGAAAATCTGGCGGAAGTGGAGCGGCTACCATCGCCGAAGTCGGGCCGAAACCAAGATGCACTGCATGAAGCTGTTGGGCCAACGCCTGATGGCGCGGGAGCCCGACCGCCAAGTCGCCGAGCTTCAGACCCGTGTCGCCGTCATGAACGGCTTCACCTCGCTCGGCATACCCGTGACCGAGGCCGTGGGGTTCGGATGTACATTCGGACCGGTGGCATTCACATCCTCACTGTGTCCGGGGAAAGGGGTAGCTCCGTCGTCAGCGGCTTTGTGCAACAGAGCCCAGCAGGGCGGAACGAAGCCACCAACCTGCGCGCGGTCCAACTTCTGCTGGGCCATACGAAGATGGACAGCACCGTGCGCTACCTCGGCGTCGACATCGAAGTGCTTTGTCGCTCTCGGAGGGGATCGACCTCTGAGGCAAACGCGGCCGGCGCAAGCTAGCCGCGCTTGTCGCCCAGGGCGACATTACGCTTGACGCAGCGCCACATGTAGCCTATAGCTACAACATGAAGCAGATCAGCTACACGAAGGCCGCGATCCGGGCTTTGCGCCGGATGCCCGCCAACACGGCCACGCTGATCCGATCCAAGATCGAGGCCTATGCGAGGGACCCGGCCTCACAGAGCAACAACGTGAGGTCCCTCAAGGGGCGAGAGGGGATCCGGCTGCGGGTCGGGGACTGGCGCGTGATCATGGATGACCAGGGCAATGTCTTGGCGGTTCTCGATATTGGCCCACGTGGTGGCGTTTATGACTGAAAGGGACTGACATGAACGAGATGGTGACGATCCCGCGCGAGGAATATGACCGCCTGCGGGCCGCGGCCGAGGACCTCGCCGATCTCCAGAACTACGGTCGGGCAAAGGGGGCCTTGGCCGAAGGGGCGGATGAACTGATTCCCGCTGACTACGCGAACCGGCTGCTGGACGGTGAAAATCCTCTCCGCGTTTACCGGGATCTGCGTGGCCTGACCCAAGCCATGCTAGCCGAGAAAGCAGGGGTCAATCGCGTCACCGTGGCCGAGATCGAAACGGGCCGGAAACAGGGTTCGGTCGCCAGCTTGCGTGCCCTCGCGGGCGCCCTCGACGTCACGCTGGACGATCTGACGGAGTAGTTCGGCCCATTCCGGCCATTGACCCTTGTCCTGCATCGCCGCAGTGCGGCCCGCGAGTCCGGATTTTCGCGGCATTTGCACGATGCCGGATCGGATGAAGGCTGACAACGCGGACATCATGGAACCTCGCCACGGTCTGTGGCAGCATCCTGACATGATCGAATTCCGCGCTCTCGCCGATGACCATCCCGACCTCGCGCATTCTCCGCTGCTTCGGGGCGCTCTCCTGACCCTGCAATATGCTCAGGAGCACGGATCAATCGGTCTAACCAAAACCAAGGCCTTCAAGCGCGTTTTCGTCCATTGGGCCGTTGAGCACTTCGACTGGCCGGGGAAAAGCGCTGAGGAGATGTTCCGCTACAACAAGTTGATCAACGAGTATGAGTTTCCCCCGCTCGAGGTTCTGCATTTCCTGCTAATATCGCTGCGCCTTGGGCGTCACCGAAAGGGCGCGTTTCAACTGACCAAGCGTGGCGCAGAGCTGGCGCAAGCCCCTGGCCAATTGTTTGCCGAACTGATCCCCTATTTTTTGTTCCAGATCGATCACGCTTCCTATGCGCGCTTCGACAACCGTCCCTTCGGAAAGTGGGATGTCTGGATGAACGTGATCAACGTAGAGGCCGACCATGGCACGACCGAGGCTGCCTTGTTCGAAACGTTCTACGGTGAGACACAGGATTGGCACACCGCGGGGTGGCGAGAGATGGCCGCGTTCTCATCTTGCGTGTTGCAGCCGCTCGAATGGGCGGGATTGCTGATTGAGACCCGCGAGGAAAGCGCCGGCAAGCATGTATGCCATGTGTTCAAGTCTCCACTCTGGCGCAGCGCGCTCAACCTTGACACCGACGAAATGCTGCAACCGATGTCTGTTCAGTGATGGATTTTCCAAAGTTCCCAAGACGCGACGCTGCTTGCATAGCCGGCCCACAGCTGCCTTTCAACTCTTCAGGCCGCTGCCGCGGCGCGGCCCGTCATTTCAGCCATTCGCTGCGCCTGCGAAGCCGGGCATCCGGCGCACCGCGCATCGCGGGTATTGCGAATACCTGACACAAACCATCAGATGTCGTTGGCCAGCCCATTTGAGACATATGTGCCGGACGCAGCTCCCGCTCTGCTGCAGGTGCGAATTTTCATCGGCCATTGCTCAAGAGCTGACGCTCAACACAGCTGCGCTCAATCCTCAATGCCTTTTTGCTGCGCACACACCGATGTCTTCGAAGCGCAGGAACCGATCAGTGCAAACTGGGTGCCTAGCCGCAGGTTGAAGGACGAGGTCGGTACATGCTCGCAAAAATGTTGGTTGCCGCGGGATCGGGCAAAGGCAAAACTTGACCCATGCTTGGGCGCTCCCTGCCATATCTGACGCAACGCCTGTTGGTGATCGCTGCGTGTGTATGCCTTGCTTTCGGGGCGGGTAGCTCGTCTTCCGGCGCTGGCTCCCATGTCATGCAGATGGATGAAACCGTAGTGCCAATGAGTGGCCACATCGGTCATGCCAGGACAGTTCACGACGCCGCAGTCGACATGGTGGGCGGCTGCGTTCACGGCGCAGGGACGGTCAAGAGTTGTGGCATGATGGCGTGCTGTGTGGGGTATTTCCCGCAAACCGGCTGGCCACAGTTCGTCGTGCTTCCAAGGCCAACTGACCCGGACACCTCCGAAGACCGATGCCCGGACATTTATACAGCGGGCCTTCCCGAACGACCTCCCCGGCTCTCCTGACATTCCGCTTCCCGGCTGGACCTGATGGCCCGGTCGGTTCGGGGTATTGGCGACCGGTCTCTTCTTGCCGGTCTGACAGGAGGTTTCGATGCGCGGACGATATGCAGCGCTCACCATTATTGCATGTGCAGCCGGCATTGCCGGTGGAATATGGATTGAACGGCTTTACCTGAACCCCGGCGGTCCGGGGGAGGCTGAAGGGGCAGAGATCCTCTACTGGGTCGCGCCGATGGATCCGAATTTCCGGCGGGACGGGCCGGGAAAATCGCCGATGGGGATGGACCTGATCCCGGTCTATGCCGGGCAGGAGCCCGCGGGCGATCCGGCCGAAGTCACTTTGTCCGCCGCGGAAATCAACGCCATCGGCGTGCGTACGGCGATTGCCCGAATGACCGAGATCGAGCCGCGGATCGAGACCGTGGGCTTCGTCGGCTACGACGAGTACGCGACCAGCCATGTGCATACGCGGGTCGAGGGTTGGATCGAACGGCTGGAGGTCCGCGCACTTGGCGACCGCGTCGAGAAAGGTCAGGTCCTTTTCGACCTCTTTTCGCCCCTCGTCGCCGCGGCAACCGGAGACCTCGTGCGATCCGTTGAAGACGGTGATCCGGTTATCCTCGATGCGGCGCGTAACAAGCTGCGCAGCCACGGCATGTCCGACCGCCAGATCGCGGAGATCGAGGCCAACGGCACACTCGCCCGGAACATCCGGATCGAAGCCCCCCAGGGGGGTGTCGTTGTCGCGCTGAACGCGGCGGATGGCATGTATTTGCAGCCCGGTACGCTGGCCTTCTCCGTCGCTGACCTGAGCAGCGTCTGGCTGATCGCGGACGTCTTCGAGCGCGACATCGGGCGACTGTCCGGGCAGATGCGCGCGGTCGCCCGGTTCGAGCACCTTCCGGGGCGCACGTTCGAAGGCGAGGTCGACTACATCTATCCCGAACTTGATCCCGAGACGCGGACGCTGCCCGTTCGGCTGCGTTTCGACAATGCCGAGGGCCTGCTGCGTCCCGGCATGTTCGGTACGGTGAGCCTGCTGCCGGATCTGCGCCGGCAAGCGATCACCGTCCCGTCCGAAGCCGTCATCCGGACCGGTGCCGCGGAACGGGTGATCCTCAAGACTGGCGCCGGCACGTTTCGGCCGCGGCTGGTCACGACCGGCCTGCGCGACAGTTTCGGGACCGGTGGCCGCACGGAAATATTGCAGGGGCTCGCGCCGGGGGAGGAGGTTGTCGCCTCGGCCCAGTTCCTGATCGACAGCGAAAGCGCGCTCAACGCCGGGTTCATGCGGATGGCGCCGACCGATACGGAACCGGCGCGGGGCATCGGTGTTCTGGTGGCGCTCGACCGCGATACCCGCGTCGCGACGATCCGGCACGACGCCCTCGCCAGTCTGGATTGGCCGAAAATGACGTCCGACTTTCCCGTGCGGGCCGACGTAGCGCTGGACCGGTTACGCGCGGGCGAGGCCGTCGCCTTTGCGGCCGTGCGTGGCGCAGACGGGCTGCTTGGCCTGGTCGACCTGCGGCCTGATGACGGGATTGCCGCGACCGGAACCGGCACCGTGCTTGCCGTCACGGCCGATGGCAAGCTGACGCTGAGCCACGATCCGATCCCGGAGCTGGGCTGGCCCGCGATGCAGATGGACCTACCCGTGGACGGGGTGGACCTTGCCACCGTTCCGCTGGACGCGCCCTTGGCGTTCGATCTGGCCAGGGACGAGGCCGGGATGTTCACCATCGTCGCCGTCCGTGCCGAGGGGCGCACGCCAGCATCGCCGGAGCCCACCGCCGCAGCCGCGGAGGCCGCCCCGCCGATCATCGTCTCGGGCACCATTGAGGCCGCCGACGCAGAGGCGGGCAGTGCGACCGTGACACATGGGCCGATGGTCGAGATCGGGATGCCGGGCATGACCATGGAGTTTCCGCTTGACGCTTCAGTCCAAGCCGCGTCGCTGCCCATCGGCGTCGAAGTCACGCTGACATTCGCGCGGCCGGACGGGATGACCATGGTTCTGGCCGCGGCCGAGCCGGTCACACCGCCCATGGAGGTGTCGGGGCGGATCAACAGCATCGATGCCGGGGCGCGCCTGGCCAATGTCACCCATGGGCCGATGACCGAGATCGGCATGCCCGGCATGACGATGGATTTCGCGCTGGCGGAAACGCTGGACCCGGCTGACCTGCCCGTCGGCACCGACCTGACGCTGCTGCTGCACCAGAACCCCGATTTCTCGATGACGCTCGTCGGTGTCGCCGCAAGCCCGGGGGCCACGCAATGATCCAGGCCATCATCCGCGCCTCCATCGCGAACCGGTTCGTCATCCTCGTGCTGGCCTTCATGGTGGGGGCTGCCGGTATCTGGGCGGTCCGGGAAACCCCGGTGGACGCGATCCCCGACCTGTCGGATGTGCAGGTCATCATCCGCACGCCCTATCCGGGACAGGCGCCGCAGGTCGTCGAGAACCAGATCACCTACCCGTTGGCCACGGCCATGCTGGCGGTGCCCGGGGCGAAGGATGTGCGCGGCTTTTCCTTCTTCGGGGACAGCTTCGTCTATGTCGTGTTCGAGGACGGCACCGATCTTTACTGGGCGCGCTCGCGCGTGCTGGAATATCTCGGCCAGATCACCGGCAGCCTGCCCGACGGCGTGTTGCCCCAGCTTGGCCCGGATGCCACGGGCGTGGGCTGGATCTATCAATACGCGCTGATCGACAGAACCGGGCAGCACGATTTGGCGCAGCTCAGGACCCTGCAGGACTGGTTCCTGAAATACGAGCTTCAGGCCGTCGAGGGCGTGTCCGAGGTCGCCACCATCGGCGGCATGGTCAAGCAGTATCAGGTGGTCGTCGATCCCAACAAGCTGCGCGCCTATGACATCACGCTGGCGCAGTTGCGGAACGCGATCCAGGCGGCGAACCGCGAAACCGGCGGCAGCGTGATCGAGATGGGCGAGGCGGAGTTCATGGTCCGCTCTGCCGGGTATGTCGACAGTATCGAGGATCTGGCCAAAGCGCCGCTGATGGTCAACGACCGCGGCGCGGCGCTGACGCTGGGCGATGTCGCCGACATCCGGCTGGGCCCTGAAATGCGGCGCGGCGTCGGCGAGTTCGGCGGCGAGGGCGATGCGGCCGGGGGCGTGGTGATCCTGCGCTGGGGCGGCAATGCGCTGGCAACGATCAAGGCCGTGGAAGCACGGATCGAGGAGCTTCGGCCCAATCTGCCCGACGGAGTCGAGCTCGTGACGACCTATGACCGCTCGGGCGTGATCGAACGGGCCATCGATAACCTGAAGAAGAAACTGACCGAAGAGTTCATTGTCGTCGTGCTGGTCTGCGCGGCGTTCCTTCTTCACCTGCGCTCGTCGCTGGTGATCCTGCTGTCGCTGCCTTTGGGCATCCTGGCCGCCTTCATCCTGATGAAGGCCCAAGGCGTGAACGCGAACATCATGTCGCTGGGCGGGATCGCCATCGCAATCGGCGCCATGGTGGACGCCGCCATCGTGATGATCGAGGCGATGCATCGCCGGCTGGAAAAGGAAAGGCTGACGCCCGAAAACCGCTGGCGCATCGTGCAGGACTGCGCAAGCGAGGTCGGACCCGCGCTGTTCTATTCGCTGGCCATCATCACCGTCAGCTTCCTGCCGGTCTTCGTGCTGGAGAACCAGGAAGGTCGCCTGTTCCAGCCGCTGGCCTTTACCAAGACCTATGCGATGGCCGCCGCGGCGATCCTGTCGATCACGCTCGTGCCGGTGCTGATGGGCTATTTCGTGCGGGGCCGCATCCTGCCCGAGCGGAAGAACCCGCTGAACCGCGTCGTCATATGGATGTATCGCCCCTTCCTTGATGCAGCCGTGGCCTGGCCCTGGGCCACGACTCTGCTGGCCGCGGCGCTGGTCGCGTCGATGTGGTGGCCGCTGCAGCGGATCGGCTCGGAATTCATGCCGGAACTGAACGAGGGCGATTTCCTCTACATGCCGTCGCTCTATCCGGGCGTGTCCATCGGCAAGGCGCGGGAAGTGCTGCAACAGTCGGACCGGCTGATCGCGACGATCCCCGAGGTGGCCACCGTGCACGGCAAGCTGGGCCGGGCCGACACGGCGACCGATCCCGCGCCCCTGACGATGATCGAGACCACGATCCAGTTGAAGCCCGAGGCCGAATGGCGCCCCGGTATGACGATGGACGGGATCCGCAATGAACTCGACCGCGTCGTGCAGATCCCGGGCGTAACCAATGTTTGGATCCAGCCGATCAAGAACCGGATCGACATGCTGGCGACCGGCATCAAGACCCCGGTGGGCGTGAAGATCACGGGGGCCGATCTGACCGTCATCGAAGAAATCGGGCTCGCCGTCGAGCGCGCCGTACGCGATATCGAGGGCACCGCCTCGGCCTATGCAGAGCGGCCCGTGGGCGGCCGGTTCATCGAGATCGACGTGAACCGCGAGGCCGCCGCGCGCTACATGATGAGCGTGCGGGAGGTGCAGGACGTTGTGCAGACAGCCATCGGCGGCATGCAGGTCTCGGAATCCGTCGAGGGGCTGGAGCGGTTCCCGATCAACCTGCGCTATCCACAAGGTTGGCGCGACAGCCCCGAGCGGCTGCGCGACCTGCCCGTGGTTACGCCATCGGGGGCGCATGTTCCGCTCGCCTCGCTTGCGGAGATCCGGATCGTCGACGGCCCCGGCATGATCCGGTCGGAGAACGCGCGGCGGACCGGTTTCGTCTTCATCGACATCGCCGGGCGCGACCTGGGCAGCTATGTCGCCGAGGCGCGAGCCCGGGTCTCGGAAGCGGTCACGCTGCCGCCCGGCTACGCGCTGAGCTGGTCCGGCCAGTACGAATATATCGAGCGGATGCAGGACCGGCTGATGGTGGTCGCACCCGCCACCTTGCTGATCATCACGCTGATGCTGTTTATGGCCTTCAATCGCGTGATCGAGGTCGGGATCATCCTGGCGGCGCTGCCCGTGGCGCTGGCGGGTGGCGTCTGGTTCGTCTGGTATCTCGCGTTTGATCTGTCGGTGGCGGTTCTCGTGGGCTTTATCGCGCTGGCGGGCGTCGCGGTCGAAACCGCGATTGTCATGCTGCTCTATCTCAACATCGCGTGGGAGAAACGGCGCAAACTCGCGCAGTCGGAACGCCGCAAGTTGACCAAGACCGATATCGAGGAAGCCGTCTTCGATGGCGCGGTGCTGCGCGTGCGCCCCAAGGTGATGACGGTAGCGACGATCTTCGCGGGGCTTATCCCGATCATGTACGGAACCGGCACCGGCTCGGAAATCATGCAGCGGATCGCCGCGCCGATGGTCGGGGGCATGGTGACGGCGACCCTTCTCACGCTGTTCGTGATCCCCTCGATCTTCGTCATCTGGAAACGGCTCGCGCTGAACCGCGTCAACCGCGAGATCGCGACCGCCTCACCCCCCGTGCCGGGCGCGCTTCCGGCCGAATGATCCCCCACAACTGCAACCCAGAAAGGACCAACCATGACACTACTCCTGATCTCCCTTACGGCCATCGGGCTTTCCGCGACAGCGACCTTCGCCCAGATGTCCCACGGCATGGACCATTCCGACATGCCGATGTCCGCTGAGCAGATGGAGGGCGCCGTCCATACCGAGGCGGTGGTGAACTCGATCGGGGGTGGCATGGCCAATGTCAGCCATGAGCCGATCCCCGAGATCGGCTGGCCCGCCATGACGATGGATCTGCCGCTGCTTGAGAATGCGGACATGATGGGCGACGTCGCCGCCGGCGACCGGGTGACCCTGATGCTCGTCAAGGGGGCCGACGGCATGTACGCCATCGGCGGCATGATGCGGAACTGAGGACAGCGGACCCGTGGCCGGCGCGCCATGGCGCCTTCCGCGGGTCCGTTTCACCCCAATTCAAGGAGGACTGCACATGACCCCGACACCGCGTCTCGCGCTGGCCGCGATGCTTTTCAGTGTCATTGCCTTGCCTGTTTTCGCACATTCGCAGAAAGAGGCCACGTATCCTGCCGATGGCGCGTCCCTGAACGCCGCCCCGGAGGTGATCGCGATAACATTCGACAGCCCGATGCGGTTGACGCTGTTCCGGCTGACCGACGGGAACGGCAGCGAAATCGACGTCACACGCACCGATGGCATGCAACCCGTCACCGAATTCGAGGCGATGCCAGCCAGCTTGAGCACAGGGACCTATGACGTCGAATGGCGCGGGCTTTCCGGAGACGGCCACCCGATGAAGGGAAGTTTCTCGTTCACGATCGCAGACTGACTGGAAATGCTCTCGGCCCTCGGGACTATCGACGCCCTGACCCTGCTGTCGATCCTCGTGAAAACCGCCAGCTATGCCGCAACGCTTCTGGCGGCAGGCAGCGTGCTGGTCGCGCATGGCCTCGCAAGGCTGAGTTCGCGAGGTCGTCAAGCCCTCGTGCGGACTGCCATACTCGCCGCGATGGCCGCGGCCTTGTTCAGCATCCTGCGTCTGCCACTCCGGGCCGGCTTCCTCATGGGCGGCACCCTTGACGGTGCCATGGACCCGATGGTTCTGGGCATGGTGGCAGAAAGCCCGCTCGGCACGAGTATTGCCGTTCGGATCGTCGGATTGATGCTGATCTGCGCCATCGTGCGTCCCGGTCGCATCGGTCCCCGGCTTGCCTCGGTGGGTGCCGTACTTGCCTGCGTATCCTTCGCCCTGCGCGGCCACGCATATGGGGCGCCGGGCGCGATCGCCGGTGTCTTGGTCTCAGTTCATCTGCTGGGGCTTGCCTTCTGGATCGGCGCTCTTGGCCCCCTCCTTCTTGCGGCCAGGCGCGAACCGTCCGACCGCGCCGGTGCTCTCGCGGAGGAATTCGGGACCAAGGCGATCTGGATCGTGGGCATTCTTGTCGCCGCAGGGACCGGAACGCTCGCCCTTCTTGGTGCCGCGACCCCGTCTGCGCTCGCCACGCCATATGGACAGTTTTTCGCGATCAAGCTTGGGCTTTTCGCCGGGATCTTGTCGCTTGCCGCGGTGCACAAGTTTCGGTTGACACCCGCCCTTAGCTCAGGCTCGCCGGGTTCAGGGGACCGCCTGCGCCGATCGATCCTTGTCGAAACTTTCCTGATCGCGCTGATCCTCGGAATGACGGCGACTTTGACAGCCCTTTCCAGCCCTCCGGGCCTAGGGGCGCCATCCGCGTCTTGAAGCGGTCTTCTTGCTTTGGGGAACGCGCCCCGCAAGGATGCTGACCCGGTCCTGTTCGGCAGCGGCGGTGGGCTCTTTGCCACGTCACGACTGTTCAATATCGACGACGGTAACCTGACCTAGACGGCGAGAAACGGCGACATTCTCGGGCCGGTCGCCAACTACTACGAACTCGAGCAGACCATTCGCATCCTCGGCGGACCGGATCGCGATGACATCGTCTCGGCCACGACCGCCGTGCGCGACGTGACCTATTTGCTTGAAGGAGACGAAGGCCAGCTTCCGCCGCTGCTCGCTGCGGGCACCTACAGCATCACCTCCGACCGCAGCCATGCCTTTGGCCTCGGTATCTACGATTCCGCCTTGGGCAACACCACCATCGGCTTCGGCATCACCGTGACCCCGGTCAGCGCGCCGGTGCCATTGCCGGCCTCCGCTGTGCTGCTGCTCGGCGGCCTCGCTTCGGCCTTCGGCATCACGCGCAGCAAGCGCCGCGTCTGACAGTCGGGGCTCCGGCGCCGGGATGCGTCGGAGCCTGCACCCCTTGCCGTAAGCGATCGCTCTGTACGCAATCAAGTTTTCGCTTGCGCTCTGACAGTCGAGTTTTGCTTTGCCTGGAGATCGTCAAGAACCACCGCGACCTCGCCTTGTTCAACCTGGCCATCGACAGCAAGCTCCGCGGCTCCGACCTAGTCAAACTCAAGGTCGCGGATGTCTACGCGGCGGGCCAGGTCAAGGAGCGCGCCTCGATCATCCAGAGCAAGACCCAGCGCCCGGTCCGGTTCGAGATCACCGAGGGCAAGGTTGCGGCGGCCACAAACCGCCGCAACCGGGGCCCCGGACGCTATGCCCGCCGGGGTTTGCCAGTCACGGACCGACCGTGATCCGGCCCCTGCCTCATGCCTTGTTTTTCAGAAGGGCGAACACCAGAACCCGCGCGTCCGTGAAGAACTCGCTCAGCAGGTCCAGCCCTTCGCGGTCGCAGTATTTGACAAGATATTCCAGCGTTTCGAGGATCCAGTCATGGGTCGTCGAGCGGCGCCATTCAAGAATGCCTTCGGGGTCGACCTGCGCCAGAATATCCATGCGTTTCGCCGCCCAGTCTGCCCTGAACCCTTCGACCTTCTCCGGGTCGAGTCTGGCCTCCATCACCCGGTCGGCCAGATCGTAAAGTTCCTGCGCAATCCACTCCTTGCTGACCTCTGCCGTCTGTGCGGTTTTCTTGTCAGTGTTGTCATTCGGGCCATCACCCGTGTTGTCCATGTCACTCATTGCCTTGCACCCACGTTAAGGAATGGGTCATCCTGCCGATGAAAATCGCGGCACAGACAGCACGTGCCCCGCACAGGCAGGTCACATCCGCAAAGGCGACTGGTAAAGACATGCAGGGTAGCCTGATCATCCGGCCCGCCGCCGAAGGTCCCGCGCAGATCGACCCCGAGGGCGTCAGCGCCGCCGTTGCCGCGATCCGGGCCTCGGGCCTTCTGGGTCAGGGGGAGCGGCGCGGGCGGCTGCTGGAGTATCTCGTCGAACGGGAACTTGCCGGCGACGGTGCGTCGCTGAAAGCCTATGCCATCGCGTTGGACGTCTTCGACCGGGGCGAAGACTTCGACCCTGCAACCGACAGCATCGTCAGGACCGAAGTCGGGCGGCTGCGGCGCGCGCTGGAGCTTTATCGCGGCAAGGCACCGGACCCTGCCTTGCCGGGGATCGAGATACCCAAGGGAACCTATCGTCCGCGCTTCACAGCGCCGGCCTGTGCAATGCGGCCGGAACGGCCGCGCCCGAAACGCCCTCTGTTCGCCGGTCTTGGCCTTGTGGCGGCGGCGCTCGTCGTGTTTCTGGCCGTCTCTGCCTATGAACGGCACCTGCAAGATGCGGTGTTCCTCAAGGCCGCGCGCCCCGTTGCGGACCTGCCTTACCGTGTCTTGCGGCTCTCGGTGGAACCCCTGCAAGCGGAGGGCGACAGCCCCCATGCCGCCACGCTGGCCTTCGGTCTGTCTTCGGAATTCGTCACCGATCTGTCGGCCTATCCGTGGATCTCGGTCATCGACACAGCGGGCGACTGGGACGGGGCCGACTATGCGCTGAACGGGCGGCTGATCTGGCAGGGGGATGAGCTTGTGATTCACAGCCAGCTGATCGCCCTGCCGGGGCGCGAGGTGACATGGACCCATGCCAAGCATCTGGACACCACGATAGCCGCCATTCAGGAAACCGAACAGATGGTGGCCAGCCGGATCGTGCAGCGTCTTGCCGCGACCGCCGGAGTTGCGCCCGACCTCGTCAAAAGCATCAACGCGCCGTACCCGGATACGAACCTTGAGTCCTTTCTTTGCGTGCTTGGCGTCTATCCCTATCTCGTCCATCCCGACGACGCGGCACACTGGACCCTGCGCACCTGCCTGACGCAGGTGGTTGAAACCTATCCGCATTACGGGGTTGCATGGGCCGCACTTGGGCTTGTCTACCTTGACGAGGGCCGTTTTGGCATGAACCCACGACCGGGTGCCAACCCGTGGGCCGACGCCGAAAGCGCGGTTGAAGAAGCGTTGAAATACGCCCCCATCGACATGGCGACCCTGAACGCCGCGCTGCTGCTGAGCGTGGAGGCGCCCGAGCGTGATTTCGACGCCTTTCACCGCCATGCGGCCCGGTTGCTGGAACTCTATCCAAGGCACCCCGGCACGCTTTCCCTGATCGGCGCCCGCATGGCCGCGGTCGAGGGGCGGTGGGACATCGGGCTGGCCCTGATCGAGCGTGCCCTTGCCCTTGACGTCGATCCACCCGCCGCCTTCCACGTGGTCCCGGCGCTTCACGCGGTTGCCTTTGGAACCGACGCGAAAGCCTTGGCCGAAACGGCTCATCTGACCCGCAGTCGCGCGCCGATCGATCTGTTATTGCGCTTCGTTGCGGCCACCCGTGCGAAGGATCGCGCCGAGGCCCGCCAAACCCGGAGACAGCTGGCAGAGATCGGCATGGAGGACCTCGGCAAGATGCGGGACTTCATCCGCACGCGCCGCTACGACCCGGATCTGGAACGGGCGCTGCTGGAACGGTTGGACGACGCGGTATCCTTTGAACAGGCAAGGCGCTGAGGGCGGGGCCGAACCGCCCTTCGGCCCTGTCAGACGGGCAACGACCGTGTCATATCGGCCGCGCGCGGCCACGGGACCGGCATTTCGGACCGACACCCGTTCCCCCTCAACCCTCATTAGTCGGTCCTGAACATCACGCTGGTAGCGGGCGCTGGGTCTCAGACGGTCCTTCTGTCGGTATGAGCGCGGCAATGGCGTTGAGGATGACGCGCAGGATTTCGGCCATGAGAGCCCTGAGGTGGGCGAGGATCAGGCGGATGTTGTGGCCGCAGCCGCAGAGCACGGCGTGGAGGGCGTTGCCGAGCGAGCCCTTCAGGGGGCAGCGGGCGAAGCGGCCGTCGGTTTTCATGTGTCCGATGGCGGGCTCGATGGCGCTGCGCCGTCGGAGATCGCGCCTGAGCGCCGGGGTCATGCCGCGCCGCTGGCCGGAGATGTAGACGTCGGCCGTCTCCACGCCGTGGCCGCGATAGCCGCGGTCGCCGAAGGCACGGCGGGGGCGGGTCTCGGTGAGGATCTCCACTTGCTCGAGCGCCTCGCGCAGGGTGTGGCCATCGTAGGGGTTGCCGGGCATGGCACGCATGCCGACGACGAAGCCCTCGCGATGGGTCGTGGCGACCGAGACCTTGGTGCCGAACTCGTAACGCACGCGGGCCTTGCCCTTGGAGATGCAGTCGACCTCCGGCTCGTGCAGGGCATAGAGCTTGCCCTTGTCCTTCGGCTTCTGCCGCAGCAGCCGGTCGGCGAGGGCGATCTCGCCTTCGATCCGCTCCCGCAGGGCGGTGTCCGTCACGGCGTCCAGCTGCCGCTGGAGGTCGCGCATCACCCGGCCGGTGTACCCCTTCAGCCGCCGCAGCCCCTTGCGCATGCGCTTGAACTGGCGGGCATGGGCGTAGCGCCCGACCTGGCCCGCCAGCCGCGGCGCGAGGCGGGCGTAGCTCTGGCGCAGGGCGAGCTCGGCCTCGCGGGCGAGCTTCACCAGGCGCAGGCGCGCCTTCTCGTAGAGCCGCGCGTCGGTGGGGTGGGCGATGGCCTTCTCCATGACCGTGGTGTCCACGATCACCGCCTCGGCGGAGCGCTCGCGGATCACGCCAGCCTCGCGCCCCGCCTCGATCGTCTTGGTCAGCAGCCATTCGACGCCCTCTTCCCCGATCCGCCCGCGCCAGCGCGTGAGCGAGGACGGGTCGATCGGGGGCCGGTGCTGAAAGAACGTCTCTCCGCAGAAATGCTGGTAGTAGGGGTTCTCGACCCAGCGGGCGACCACGGCCTCGTCCGACAGCCCGTAGGCGTGCTGGAGGTACAGCAGCCCGGCCACAATCCGCGGCGAGGTCGCCGGCCGGCCCGTGTGCGAGGGGAAGAACCCGGCCCATTCGCGCTCGAAGAATGCCCAGTCGATGAGCGCCTCGAGCCGCACGAGCTCGTGGCGCATGTCGATCATCGCGGTGAGCCGCGGGCGCAGCAGATCGTCCTGTTCGGGAGCGCGGGACTTCGGCTTCATGGGGCATCCGGGATTGCAGGGTTCTGACCAGAATCGTAGCAAACCCTGCAGTTCAGAAATAGCTCGAACGCCCTCTCAGCCAGCCAAATCAGAGGCTTGGGGGTTGTTCAGGACCGACTCGATAATGTCGCGCACATGTTGAAAAAGAGTGTTTCAAAGACGTCTCGAATTCCGCTTCTGTGGACGGCCTGCGAGGTCTATCTGTTTTTCAAGGGCAACAGTTCTCGATCATTCCCCGTAAGGGTGGTATCGGCTCCGGGATTGCCGCCCTGTCAGCGATCATCCCCGTGAGGGGTCAGGACTCAGTCACGAATTATCGGCGAGTTCAGTGATCATACCCCTTGAGGGGAGTGCGAAGAGATGGCCAACAAGGCCATCTCTTGGTCTGTCAAGCAGACATTTTTGTCAAGCCTGAGACCGAGATCCTGCCCGCCGGGCATGGCAGGAGTATTCTGGGGGTTTGGACGTCAGTCAGGAGGAAGGGACCGAAGACCGCAATGACCGAACGGTCACCGTCTACGCTTCCGAACAACCAAGCAAGCCTCTTACTGCCGGCTTTGCGCGGCGCAACTCGTCGGGTATAGTCTACAGCGTCCAAGGATCGCGGTGCCCGCCTGCCGGGAATAGCGATGATCAGGTTTTGGAACGGTGTCCGAACCTAAATGGCTCATGCCTTGAAAGATGATCAAGAACGATTTTTGGATCATCGGACGATCCTCGAATGTCACTCTTGATGTTCTCAAAGGTTGTATTTACGGCAACGCCCGATTTCTTCGATGCCGATGGTTTCGAAAGACGTGCTCGGTAGGATAGCCCAGTCCCAGGCAGCCCCAAGTTATAGAAGAGGCCCCGTCGTCCAAAGTTGATGCTCGCTCCGCGCGGGCCGACTGTCGTGCTGACGCCACCGCGTGACAGGTTCAGCCGCAGCCAA
Source organism: Rhodovulum sp. P5 (assembly GCF_002079305.1). Classification (NCBI taxonomy): domain Bacteria; kingdom Pseudomonadati; phylum Pseudomonadota; class Alphaproteobacteria; order Rhodobacterales; family Paracoccaceae; genus Rhodovulum; species Rhodovulum sp. P5. The sequence goes on along the minus strand of NZ_CP015041.1, from coordinate 8,191 downwards.
GGCGCCAGTGTGATTGTGCGACGGAATCTTAACGCCAAGCGGAGCCCTCTGTTCAGCCTGCGTTAATTTTCTGGTGCCGGGGCCCTTTTTGCAAGTTCTTTGAGGTGGAGTTCCTGCAAACCCTTGCGTTTTCTTTCGAAGCGGGGAAGCTTTCAACCCGTTATGGTCGCCAATCCCGTTCTGTTGATGTTCGTTGTTCCCGGGGCACTTTCGGCCATCGTTGCGATTTGGGCGATCGGCATGCCGTCGGGTGCTCCCGAATGGTTCATCCTCTCTTCGGCTGTCTTCTGCTTCATGGGATTTGCGACCGGATGCATGGGCAGCATCAAGCGTGCGCTTTCTCACCGAGCCTACTCCCAAGAAACGATTGGCTTTCCCGAGGCATCGCGCGCGCTGGGAGAATCTGAACGCTTGGTCTTCCAATCCGGACAAAGCTTCTCTGTCGCGGGTTTCTTCGTATTGGCGGCTCTCGCGGCACTTGCTTTTCCGGGAATGCCAGTGCTTGCACCGATACTGGTCTTGGTTTTGACGCCAGCTTTTGTGGTCGTGCCATTCACCTTCTCCGTCGCTCGCGCGCCGGATGCCGTACTTTTGTCCTTCATCCCGGCGTCCGCGTTTTCAGGGTTTGATGGCTCTTTCAAACCAGTCGGTCGGGAGGCGGCGTTTTCGGTCGGCTGGCGCTTTGCTCCTCGTCTTGAGGCGGCACGGTTCGTGGGTGCGCATGGTGGCGCAACGCTTGCCCCCGCTATTGCGGACATCATGGCCGCGCTCGACAGCGGCGCACGGCTACGTCCGGATCTGTCAGGTCTTGTCAGGGACTTCGGTGGATATGCAGGTCTTCGGCTGCGTGGGCTATGGCCCGTAATGCCCGTGGCCGTGACCGTTGCGATATTGACCTGGCTCATTGCGGTCATCTTGCCGCGACCCATGTTGCCTGCCCTGCCGGCACCCTTGGAATTGTGGGAGACCCTGCGAGAGCTTTCGGATACCGCAAGCGATGACGACGTGCAGGAGAACCCTTCGGACTCGATGGAACACGGGTCGTCCCAGTCTGACGCTGGCGGGTCCGGATCGCCGGGCGATGGTGTTCGCGGTGCAGGGCAGTCTGGCGCTGCAGGACCTTCCGGGTCGTCCCAGTCTGACGCCGGTGGCTCCGGGTCGTCGGGTGACGGCGCTGGCGGGTCCGGATCGCCGGGCGATGGTGCTGGCGGTACAGGGCAGTCTGGCGCTGCAGGGTCTTCCGGGTCGTCCCAGTCTGACGCCGGTGGCTCCGGGTCGTCGGGTGACGGCGCTGGCGGGTCCGGATCGCTGGGTGATGGTGCTGGCGGTATAGGGCAGTCCGGCGATGCAGGGTCTTCCGGGTCGTCCCAGTCGGATGCCGGTGGGTCCGGATCGCCGGGCGATGGTGCTGGCGGGGCGGGGCAGTCCGGCGATGCAGGGTCTTCCGGGTCGTTCCAGTCGGATGCCGGTGGGTCCGGGTTGTCGGGCGATGGTGCTGGCGGGGCAGGGCAGTCCGGCGATGCAGGGTCTTCCGGGTCGTCCCAGTCGGATGCCGGTGGATCCGGCTCGTCGGGTGACGGCGCTGGCGGGTCAGGGCAGTCCGGCGCTGCGGGGTCTTCAGCTGCGCCCGAGTCTGCTGGCGGGTCCGGGCCTTTGGTTGGGCAGGATGCACCGGTCGAGCCGCCAACTGCCTCTGGCATTGGGTCGCAAGATCAGGCAACAGCGCGAGAAATGACGACCCGCGGAAGCGGTATGGCGGGCTCGGATGTGGCCGAACCGCAGACGGTCGATGGGAGTGCGACCCCAGGAGCCATGTCCGGGGAACGGCAGGCACCGGGAGGGCCTGTCATTCCCGATCAAACCACGCCTGTCGCTGGCACCGGACCAGAGGCGGATATCGAGGCCCGCATGCTCGTGCCGACGGCCCCATCCACCGGGGAAGACTTGGCGATCGGGCTTCGCGGCCCTCCGTTTGCCGGACGTGGCCAGGCGCCTGCCCTGATCGAGGATCGGCTCGGCCACGAGCCCGAGTCGTTCATGCCGGAGAGTCCGCCAAGGCCGGCGCGCCAGAGAGTACCAGCATGGATCGCAGAGATCTTGAACTGAACAGGGAAGACAGGAATGAGCAGAGATCTGACAAGCGACGACATTTCCTAACTCCGGTCGATCCCGCAGACGGTGGCAGGGCGGGGCATGTTCGGTCTCGATGACATCGTGCGTCTTCTGGTCGTCGCGCTCCTGTCTGAAGGGCACGTTCTGCTGGAGGGCAATCCCGGCATGGGCAAGACAGCGCTGGTCAAGGCGCTGTCGGAGGCGCTTGGCCTTGGAGAGGACAAGGTCGGCCGCATCCAGTTCACCCCGGATCTCATGCCGGCGGATATCACCGGCTCGCTCATGCCTGCGGAAGACGATCGCAACCGGCTGGAGTTTCGCGAGGGACCGATCTTTCGGGAATTGCTGCTGGCAGACGAAATCAACCGCGCCACGCCCAAGACACAGTCCGCCATGCTGGAGGCCATGGCAGAATTCCAGGTCACCGTTCTGGGCAAGCGCAGGGCCTTGCGCCGCAGCGAAGCGGGCATGGACGGGGTATCGACGCCTTTCATGGTCATGGCGACCCAGAACCCGGTCGAGCAGGACGGCACGTTCAGCCTGCCGGAGGCGCAACTTGACCGGTTCCTTTTCAAGGTCCGTATGTCTCTCCCCGATGCACAAGTCATCGAGGCAATCATGGAGAAGGAACTGGGGCTGTCTGCCCGCCGGTCGCAGCCTGGCCTGCAGGGGCCAGACAGGCAGACGGCACTGGAACGGCTGGACCGGGCGCGGCGCGGAGCACTGTCCACCCCGCTCCCGCCAGTCGTGCGCACGCATGTCGTGAACATCATCCAGGCCAGCAACAGGGCCTTCGACCAGGTCCGGGGCGTTTCGGCCCGGCGCATGGAGGCTTTGCGCGCCACTGCCGAGCAGATCGAGTATCCTCTTGGTCCGCGTGCGGCGACGGCGCTTGCGAAAGCGGCGCTGTGCTGGAGCGCCTGCAGCCTGACCGATCCGGCCACCCCGCTGGAGAGCGGCGCACATACGCGCCGTGCCCTGGCCCAGGTCGTGCGACCCGCCCTGAGGCACCGCGTGCGGATCATTCATGTCTATGATGGCGCAGAGATCGGCGAGGCAGACCGGGTCGACGCCATGGTGTGCCGCCTTGCGCTGGACGCAGCGCCGGAGGCACGGGTCGGAGACGACCCCGGCGGCTATGACGCCAGGTTTGCGGCGGACCTCGAGGCTTCACGAGCGATGCGGATCTGATCCATGGACGCGACCACTCCGCCGCTTTCGCCAGACCGCCTGTCCCGTACCCGATTGCGATTGCGCAAGACGGTGCCGATGCAAGGGCTTGGGGCGCATCTGCGACGGATGGCGGGCCAATCCATGGAGTTCCGTGACTACCGATCCTATCACTTCGGCGACGACATCAGGCTGGTCGACTGGCGGGCTTCCGTCCGCAATGGTCCGGATCGGGACTGGTTCCTGAAGGTTTTCGAGGCAGAGCAGCGCATGTCCCTGATGATCGTCGTGGATGATCGCGCGGCCATGCGCTTGCCCCGGTCCGCCGAAAAGCTGCTTTACGCGCTTTGGGTCCTGCGCGCCCTTGCGCGGGTTGCAGCCGAGGCAGGCGACGCCATCGTGCTGATCCGGATGTTTTCGCCGGGTGCTCCGATCATCAAGGCCGAGGGGCGCGGTTGCGAGGCGGCGGCACGCGAGTTCGCAGAACGGATCTGGCGGGACAATCCTGCCTCGCTCCACGCGGTGCCCGTCTGCGATCCGGGCAGATGGCGAGTCCATCTTCGTCCGTCCTCCGCCGTGGTTCTGCTGTCGGATCTGCTCTTCGCCGATCCGGACAACAGGATCGCCGGTTTTCTGCGGAAGGCTCAGAAGAGCTGGAGGCAGCTTTTCGTCCAGCCGCTGGATTCCGCCGCCCAGGAGTTGGCCTTGCTCCGCAGGACAGACAGGCTCAAGGTCGCCGATACCGAGGGACGCGTTCTGGCCGACGCCGTGTTCGAGCGTGACGCGGCCTTCGAGGCGTCGGTGCGGCGCAACATCGACCATCAGATCGAAACAAATGTCGCATCCTGGCGCGGTCCGGGACTGGTGGTGGAATCCCCCGTCATCTGGCCGGACACTCCGGGTCGGGATGCGCTGGCCGAGCAGTTTCACGAAAGGTTCCTGTCCAGCGGCCTGTTTCGCGGCATCGCGGCGCGGGGGGGCTTGGGATGATCGGGCTGCTTCTGGGCGCCTTCGCCGGGGTGGCGGTCCTGGCCTGGTACATGCAGCGCCGGGCGCCTCGACGCGTGCAGTTGTCGTTTGCCAGGGTGTTGCCCGATCCACCGGAAAATCCGCGTCCGACGCCGCGCTTCACGGTCGTGCCACCGGTTCGGTCGGTTCCGTTCTGGATGCATCTCCTCGTGATCCTGCTGTGTATCGCCGCGATGGCCCTCGATGTCAGGATCTCTCGTGGATTGGGGCAGGAACAAATCGGACTCCGCATCGTGATCGACGTGTCGCACAGCATGTCCGTCGCCGACGATGCGGGGACGCGAATGGACCAGGCGCTCGACATCGCCCGGCGGGCGGTTTCAACCGCCGAGGAGGCCGCAAATGGCGGCGACCTTTGCATCGAGATGCAGGCCGTCGGTGCCATTGCCGTTCCGGTGTCGACAGCCGACCTGGGGGACTTGGTCGCGCGACCCGAGGCGGGGGACGTTCAGACGCTTCTGCGCACGGCTTTTGCCGACCCTGTCGATTGTGCCATCACGCATGTGTTGATCGTGTCAGATCTGCCCGAACCCGTGATCGATTCACCTGCCCGGGCTCCGGCCCTGATCTGGCGCCAGGTTGGAGAACCCCGTCCAAACGCCGGGATCGCTGCCGTCTCCTATCGCCCGTCACAGTTGGGGGGCAAGCCGGCGGAACTGACCCTGACGGTCGAAACCTTTGGTGACATGCCGCCGCCGGTTCTGACCGTCGCCGGGCCGGACGGAACGATGATCCCGAGCCTGGAACCATCCATCGACCGGACAGGACGGTTTCTTGCACGGCTGCCCCTCCTGTCGGCGGGAGACTACCAGGCTTCTCTGGATGGGGGCGGCGCCTATGACGGGGATGATCGCGTTCGCTTCTCGCTTGAGACAGCGGATCGCGTGGCGGTCGATTGGCGCCTCGATGCCTTGCCGCCGCCGCCCGGGACCGGCGCAGCGGGCGCAGGCGCGCTTGTCGTCACCGATCTCGAGCGTCTCGACGCCGGAGAGTCGGATCGTCCTGTCCTTGCGGTCTACGATGGTTGGCGCAACGCGTCGGCGAAGGCCCGTTTGGGGGCCTTCGTAGAAGATGCCGATCTCTTCGAGCCACTGAATTTCGATGCGCTGGAGCAGGATTTGCCCACGGGCTTGACCGGCCCCCTGCCGCCCGGTTTCTCCCCGGTTGTCCAGGACGAAAACGGGGCGGTCATCGTCGCGCGCCGCGGCGATCCCCCCGGTCTGATCCTGCCGGCGCCACAACTTGGGGCAGCGGAGCGGGTCGAGGCCTTGTCCCTGACGCTGTTCTTTACCGGATTGCAGAGTTTGACCGGCGGCGGGGAAAAACCGGTGTCGCCTGAATGGATCGCGGCCGGCGATACGCCGGTTTCTTCCGCGTGGAAGGAAAGTGACACGGCCCGTCCGCTGACACAGCCCGGGGCCGCGCTGTCGCTCCGCCCGGCGCGCGCGCCACAGCAGGAGGTGCCCCTCTGGCCGTGGCTGGTCGTTGCCGCCCTGGCGGCCATGTTGGTTGAAAGGCTCTGGGCGCTGGCCGCCCTTGCAGGTTGGAGGGCGGTGGCGTGATCTGTCACCTGATCGAAGGACTGGCCATCGCTGGCGGCCATCTTGCCTGCAAGCCGCCGGTCACCTCTCTTGGGACCTGGCTTGCACTTGGGGTGGTCGCCATCTCGCTGATCCTTTGCGGCCATGCCTTGTGGCGCCGAAAGGCTGCGCTTGTCGCCTCGTCCCTGCTGATGATCGCCAGTGCCGGCCTTCTTGCCTTGGGTTCAGCGCACCCGGTCTGGCAAGCGCGCCATGACAATTGCGCGGTCGATGGCGGGTTGGTGATCGCCCTGATCGACGGGTCGGAAAGCGTCTGGCGGGATGAAGCGGTCGCCCGCGCGGCCTTGGACCGCCTTGCGGACGAGGCCGGTAGCATCGGGGCCGATCCGGCGCTGGCCGAAGGCTGGACGGCGCAGGTTCTGGGCTTTGCGGACACGGTAACGGCGCTTGGACTTGCTCAGCCGATCGGGCGCCTGCCCGCCCTGATCCGCGCGGCCTCTTTCGCAGAGCATGGGGCGCACAGCCGGGCGGAGCTTGGGCTGGACTCCGCGTTGGAACTCATCGGTCGCGCCGGTGGGCGTGGGATGATCCTGATGCTCTCCGACGGACATTTCGACGAACCGGTGCCGCCCGGACTGCTGGATCGGGCTGCGGCACAGGGCGTTCCGATCTGGTTTCTTGCGGTCGGTTCGCCGTCGCCGGGCGCCGGGTTGATCGCCGCGAACCTTGGGCCGGAACAGGACATCAACAGCGATGCCGTCCTGCGTGGCACGGTTCTCGGCGGGGGCACCCTGTTGGCACAAGCCCCGCCTGGCGAAAAGATCGAGCGCGTTGTGCCGGGCGCCTCTGTTCTGCAACCGGTCCGGCTGTCGGCGCGCTTTTCCCAGAGAGGCTTGCGGCATGTCCGGATGACGTTTCAAAGCGATGGAGTCACGCAAGAGCGCGTCCTTTACACGCTGGTGCGCGGTCCGGCCCGCATCCTCGCCTTTGGGGAGGCACCGGTGCTTGACCGCATGGACCCCGCTCGCTGGGTTGTCGAACGGGCGAGTCCGGGATCGCCTCCCGACCCCGCTGCGTTCGATATCGTGGTCATCGACTCGCTGGCGCCCGCCGCGTTCCCGTCGGGTTACTCCGACATGCTCTTGAAGGCATCCCGCCGAACGGGCCTGTTCCTGATCAACGGCGGTCTTCGCGGCACCGTCGAAGACCGCCAGGTCATCGGAGACTGGAACGAGACGCCGCTTTCGCCGATCCTGCCGGTCGACAGCGATCCGCGCAGCTTCTTCCTCGAACCGCCGGGACGGGACATCGTGATCATGATCGATGTGTCCGGGTCCATGGCGAATTCCCTGGGGATTGCCAAGGCAACCGCCCGTGCGATCCTGGACCGGCTGCGGCCGCAGGACACGGTCGCCATCCTGCCCTTCTCGGACAGCCCCGGCCCGGCGCTGGATCGGCGAAACGCAACGCCGCAGTCACTTGCCGTCGCACGGGCTTTTGTCGATGCACTGGCCGCAGGGGGCGGCACGGCGCCGGACAGCACGCTGCAAAAGGCAGCAGGCCTGCGAACGAATTATTGCGCGTTCTTCTTCATCTCAGACGCCGGGTTCAGCCCGCCCGCGACCAGCCCCCGCTGCTTTACCACGGCCATATCGACCGAAGGCGCCCGCTTTCCCGATGGCGTCGCGGCCTGGGGGCAGGAGATCCTCCTGCACAGCGGTCGTGGCATCGGGGAAATCCGCCTTGATTACTTCGAGCCGGAAGAGCGCAAGGCATATTTCCGCCCCGAGACGTTCATGTCTGTCCCCGCGGCCGGCGCGGGCCCCCTGACGGATCTCCGCCTTCCCGGCGTGGCCATCGCCTATCCGCGAGTCGATGCCGACATCGTCAGCCTTCATCCCGATCCGCCACCCGACCCGGTGCTTGCGCTCAGGCGCGATCGGGATCAGCCGGGTGTCGCGACCGGGGTCTTTCTGTCTGCGCTTCCAGCGGATGCGCCCCCTGACGACGTGGACAGGATCCTGTCCGCTCTGCTGGGATGGAACCAGCCGGAACGCTATGACATCCGGGTGCGCCAGGACGGAGACCGCCTGACCGTCACGGTCCTGGTCCTGGCGGATGATCGGGAGGCCCGGCTGCCCGAAACCCTGGCAGGCAGCCTTCGTGTCGAGGGACAAGGGACACAAACGCTGGCCTTTCGCAGAAGCGGGCCGCCGGGCCGGTTCGAGGCCGCTCTGAGCCTGCGCCCCGGGGCCCAGCCTGCAATCGCCGAATTGTTGCTGGCCGAGCCCGGCGCGGACGTGCAGATCATTCCTGCCTTGCTTTCTGGACGCGCCGAG
>NZ_CP015040.1 GCF_002079305.1 Rhodovulum sp. P5 | reverse complement strand
GCCGGGGTCAAGGACCATATCCTTGTCTTTCGCGGCACCCGGTTCGACAGCGGCCGGGATTGGCTGAGCAATGCCACCATGGGCCTGTCGCCCGGCCCGGCCGGTCTGGTCAGCCATATGGGCTTTACCAAGGTCTATGAGAGCATCCTTCCCGATGTCGAAGAGGCGATGAAGAAGGTCGGCCGGGTCACGAGCCTTCATGTGCTCGGCCATTCGCTTGGCGGCGCGCTGGCCACGCTTTTCGCCGCGCATTACAAGGCAGCCGGTGTGCCCGATGTGCGTCTTTACACGTTTGGTGCGCCGCGCACGGTGACCACCTTGTCGAATGCGGCCCTGACGACGAAACTTGGGCCGACAACATCCGCCGCGTGTATTCGCGCTGCGACCCGGTGCCGATGATCCCGATCTTTCCCTTTGCCATCTCAACGATTGCGACGACCGGCTGATCGACGGGTTTTCCATCATCAATGGCGGGGCGCACAGCATGGTGGACAACTACAAGGCCCGCCTGACAAAGCCGGCCACTGGCCGACCCGCGTCAGCAACTGGGAGATGTTCACGGCCGACTACTGGCTCGACATCGCCGAAACCGCCCGGACAAAGCCCTTCTCGGCGCTTTGCGCCTGGGCGTTGAACAATGCGATATCCGCGTTGATCAACGCATCGTCGGGTTGCCAGCTTGCCTTCATGGGCCGCTGACCCTGGTCGACCGGCTTGCAGCGCTTCTGCAATACGGCCTCGACTCGGCCAGCGCTTTGCGAGACGGTCGCGCGCCTGCTGCGCACCATCGCCAGCTTTCTCGGACTCGCGCTGACCATTGGGGCGGATATCGGAAAGGCCGTGATCCGGTATCTGATCGACCGTTTCCTTGGGGCGCTGGCGAACATGGCCAGTCTGGCGCTGACCCGTTTCCTGTGACGCGCCCCGGGCCATAGACCGGTCGGCATGCTTGATCCGGGCCGGTCCGGGCCTTACGCTTTTCCATGTATTTGGGGGGCAAGGCATCATGAAACGACTTTTCATCCTGCTTGTAGCGGCCGTTCTGAATGGCGCCCGGCCGTCGCGCAGATGTGGGTGCCGATGACCGGCTCCGGTCCGTTGGCGGGCTATAACGGCGCCACCTTGTGCGGCGACCACCCGTGGGGCGGAAGCTATTGTCTCATCCTCGGATGCAGCCCCGGGCGGTCGATGGGGTTTTATGTCCTGTCCGACTCGCTGGCGCTGAACGGGTTGCGGACGGCGATGCTGTCGGTCGACGGGCAGACCATCGCGCAAATCGAAGTTCAGCAGCAGGACGACATCGGCAACCTGTTCTTCGTGGATTTCGCCCAAGAGAACATGGAGATCGTTCTTGGACCGATGCGCCGGGGCAACCGGTTTTCCCTGATGTTTCAGGAAGGGTCCGACGCGATGCCCATCGAAGGTCGCTTAGGGGATCGTCGCGGGCCATCGCGCATGCGCTGTCCGTCTGTCCAAAGCCGCCGCCCGCCCCCGTGGCCGACCCAGCCAGCGCGGCGCTTGCAAAGGTGCAGCGCGACTGTGCCGTTATGGGGAAACCGTCGCAATCCAGGGTGCGCTTGCCCGGCAGGTCGATATCGACGGGGTCGACCCCCTCGATCTGGCCATTGATTTCGGCGCGGCGCAGTGTTCGCGCATGCTGTCCATGTATTGCGGCAGCGGCGGCTGTTCTCAGGAGATCTATCTGGGCGTTCCGGGCGGCGGGTATCGCCAAATATACGCCGGTACGATGTACGGGTTCGACGTGCCGACGCCTGGCCTGCTGAGCGTAAAGGTGCATGGCAACGCCTGTGGTCGTCCGGGCGGTGCGGGTGCGTGCACCCTGACATTTCGGGTTGACCCCGGCGGCGTCACGCTTTTGTCCCGGCAATGATAACCGTGCCGGTGGGCCTGCGGCCAAGGACATCACCGGCGTGCGGGACGATTTCAGGACACCTCAAGCGGCAGGCGGTCAAAGACCCGACCGGTGGCGCATTCGAAGGCGTTGCACACGGCCGGGATGACGGTGGGCACGCCGATCTCACCCACTCCGCAGGGGGCGGCCTCGGGGTCGGGTTCGATCAGCGCGATGTCGAGGGGTGGGAGCGCGTCAGCCCCGATCACGGGGTAATCCCAGATGCTTTCCGCGCGGGCGGCCCCATTGGCAAAGTCCAGCCCCTCCACCAACGCCATGGACAGGCCCCAGACCATGCCGCCCATGATCTGCGCGACCACGTTGTCGCGGTGAATGATGCGGCCGACATCGGCCGCGAGCCACAGGCCGGCGACGCGGTTGTCCCGCACCTCTGCCACGCAGGCGACGTGCGAGCCGCGGAAGGACATCACGCCAAGCCCGAGCGCCCGGTCGGGGCGCCCCAGCCGGCCATCGTCGCGGCGCGCCGGGCGACGGTGGCAAGGCGCGGGTCGTCGATATGGGCCAGGCGGAAGGCCAGCGGATCCTGCCCCGCGGTGCGGGCAAGCCGCTCCATCATGGTCTCGACCGCCAGACGGTGTACCCGGCCGAAACCCCGCGCAGGAAGCCGGGCACCGGTTGGGTTGCGACGCGGGTCCAGCGGATGCGGTCGGCGGGCACACGGTAGGGGTGATAGGCCCCGTCGGTGGCGGTGTTGTCCTCATCGCCATTGGCGCCCTTGAGCGAGGCGGGGAGCTGGGCGGCCAGCGGCCCGTCAGAGGCGAAATCGTGGGACCAGCCGGAAAGGGTGCCATCGGGGGCCAGCCAGGCCGCGACGCGCTGCGCGGCGGCGGGCCGCACCTGCCCGCGTTGCAGTTCATCGACCAGCGGGCGGATCACCTGCACCGGGCGGCCCAGCGATTTCGTCACGGCGCAGGCGTCGCGCACCACGTCGTTGAGAACCCGCCGGCCATAGGCGCCGCCCGCGGGGTGCGCGATGGTCTCGACCATGAAGGGCGCGGTTTTCCATGTCTGCGCCGCGAACCGCATGTCGAGGTCGAGCGATTGGGTCGCGCTTTCGACCGTCACGCCCAGACCGTAATCCTTGCCCCGCGCCTGCGCGTTCAACGGTTCTGGGACAAGGTGTTTGAGCATCGGCGCGTGGAAACGCGCGGTCAGGGTCGGGGCCCCTGTGGCCACCCCGGTTGCGCGCAGGGTCACGCACTTTTGGCTGTCATCGTCGAGCGCGGCGCGGAGCGTTTCGGCCTCCGTTTCGGAGTCGAAACCGCCTGGGTCCGACCAGCGGACCACCAGTGCCTCCCGCCCTTTGAGCGCCGCCCAGGTGTGGCGCGCGACCACGGCCACGGCGTCGTCGAGGATCACGACCGCCTCAACCCCCGGAACGGCGCGGGCGGCGGTGTCGTCCACGGTGAGGGGCAGACCGTCCAGATGCTGACTGCGTGCCAGCACGGCGACCGATGCATCCGTGGCGCGCCGGTCGGTGCCGAAGCGCTTTTGCCCCGTCACGATGGCGCGCATGCGGGGATCGTCGGGGCTGGTGCCCAGTGGCGTCAGCTCGACCCCGGGGCGCAGGCCGGGGGTGCCCGGCATCCGCAGGCGCCCGTTCGCGGCGATCTCGGCAAAGCTCACCCGTGCGCCGCTTGGGCGATGCGCGACGGAATGTTCGGCCGTGCTACAGTCGGCCTCTGCCCAGCCTTGCATCCGGGCGGCCGTGGCGATCAGCGCCGCCCGCATCTCGGCCCCGGCAAGGCGCAGAAGCGGCCAGTAGCCGCGCGTGGTCTTGCTGTCGGCGGTCACCATGCGCCCGTCGAAATCGGGGTTCCCATAGGTGCCCGCGTCGCGCGGTGCGGCCTGAACGGCCACAAGGCCCGGGTCGGCGCCGATTTCGGCGGCAAGGATCATGGAGAGCGCCAGCGGCGCGCCCTGCCCGAGATCCTGTGCCGGGCAAGCGAAGGCGACCCGGCCGTCGTCCAGAAGTGCCGCCCAGGCATTCACGGCCTGGCCTGCCCGCGGCCCCGGTGTCGGCCAGAGCGCCCGGCCCGCCCCGAGCCCGACGGCCACGGTCATTCCCCCGGCAGAGGCAAGGAACAGGCGGCGGCTGAGCCTTGTCCGACGGCTCATTGCGCGTCTCGCCGCGTGATTTCCGCGGCGCGGGCCACGGCCTTGAGGATGCGGGGCGCGGTGCCGCACCGGCACAGGTTGCCGCTCATCCCGGTGGCAATGTCCTCTTCGCTGGGCGCGGGGTCTTCGGCGATCAGCGCGGCGGCCTGCATGATCTGCCCCGGCTGGCACCAGCCGCATTGCGGAACGCGCTCTTCCAGCCATGCCTGCTGCACCGGGTGATCCCCCGCGGTCGAGAGCCCTTCGATGGTGACAATGGCCGCGCCCTCGCAATCGCTGACCGGGATCTGGCAGGCGCGTACCGCGACCCCGTAAATGTGAACCGTGCACGCCCCGCAGGCCCCTTCGAGGCAGGTGTATTTCGTGCCGCGAAGCCCAAGCAGATCGCGCAGGACGAAGACCAGCGGCATATCCGGGTCGTCCGCCTCTACCGCGGTGTCCTTGCCATTCAGGTTCAGGGTGTAGCGCATGGCACAATCCGGAATCAAAAACCGTAATGATGTGTACGGTTGCGGCAATCCGTAATGATGCGTACGGCTCCGGTCAAGGGAGATTGTGCCGATGACCGACGACCGGAAAGCCGCCCGCCGCTTGCGGATCGAAAAGGCCGCCTACGAGGTCCTGGTTGAGCGTGGCTTTTCCGGTGCCTCGATGCTGGCCATCGCCAAGCGCGCAAAAGCGTCCAACGAGACACTTTACGCCTGGTATGGCGACAAGCTTGGATTGTTTCGCGCCATGGTGGCAAGCACTGCCGAGGCCGCGCGGGACCGGCTTTTGTCGGCGCTGGAGGCGGAGGCGCCGGAAGCCGCGCTTGTTGAGTTCGGAACGGTGCTGCTGCACGACATCCTGTCGGACCGCGCCGTGGCGCTCAACCGTGTGGCCGCCGCCGATATGGGGGGCGAGACCGGCCGCGCGATTGCGGCCGCGGGGCGGGAGAGCGTCTTGCCCCTGCTGACCGATCTGCTGTGCCGCATCTATCCCGATGCCGGTCAGCCAGAGGCCCTTGCGGCGCTGTTCATCGACCTGCTGGTGGGCGATCAACAGCTTCGCCGCGTGATCGGCACCTTGCCCGCGCCGGATCTGGGGGACTGCAAGGCCCGGTCCGAACGGGCCGTCCGGATCTTTCATGCGATCATCGAGACAGGCGCGGATATCGGGGTTCACCCATAACGCGGCAGGTCCGGGGCGAAGCTGATGGTGCGCTGACGCGAGGGGTCAGCCGGCCATCAGCACCGATCTGGCAGGATACCTTCACGGCAGAGGGATTTTCCCCTGTCAACGAAGGGAGACTGCCATGCCGACGACATCGCGCAAAGCCACGCCATTGCAATCCGCACGACGTCTGCACTCCGATGGTGCCGGGCGACGGGTTCCGCATCAAAGACCGGCTTCCCGCTCTCCCTCACATGACGAGCCCCTGCGGACCACGCACCGGCAAGACGATGCCGCCCGCCAAGGCGCCGCTTTGCCGACTGCGGCAAGCGCGTTTCTGTGTCCTCTGGCCGATGCCCGGTCGGGTCACCCTGTGCCGGGCCATGCCGGCGCCACTCCCGCCTGCCCGCGCGTCTGGTGCGATGCGCCGTGGTCCTCGGGCACGACGCCCTGCATCGGGTGAGGGGCGGCCGCACGCAACAGTGGCAGGGCGGCGCCCTTCGGGCTATGACGTTCGGGTGCGTCGGCAAGAAGGACGAGCGAGGATGACAGAGAACCTGCGCAGCGCCCTGACGCTGGAACGCACCGGGGCCCGGATGGGGGCGGACCGTGTGGCTCTGCTTGCCGCGGTCGGGCGTACCGGATCGATCTCGGCCGCGGCGCGGGAGGTGGGTCTGTCCTACAAGGCGGCCTGGGACGGCGTGCAGGCGATGAACAACGTCTTTGCCACCCCGCTGGTGACCGCCGCGCCCGGCGGGCGGGCGGGGGGCGGTGCACAACTGACGCCCGCGGGCGAGAACGTCATCGCAGCCTACGCCGTCATCCAGGACGGTCTGGCGCGGGTGGTGGCGGCGCTCGATGCCCGGATCGACCTTGACCCCAATGATCTGCTGTGGAGCCTGATGATGAAGACCTCGGCCCGCAATGCGTATCGCGCCACCGTGACCTCGGTAAAGGAAAGCACGGTCAGCGCCGAAGTGGTGATGGATATCGGCGGCGGGCAAAGCCTTGCCTCGGTCATCACCGGCAGAAGCGCGGCCGAGATGGGGCTGGCGCCGGGGGTGGAGGTCTTTGCGCTGGTCAAGTCGAGCTTCGTGATCCTTGCCGGTGGCACCGAGATTGGGCCGCTATCGGTCAGGAACCGGCTTTCGGGCACTGTGAGCGCCCGCACCGACGGGCCTGTGAACAGCGAGATCGTCCTCGACCTTGGGGGAGAGAAGACGATGGCCGCCACGATCACCCGCGACAGCGCGGAGACGCTGAACCTGCAACCGGGCGACGCGGCGACGGCGCTGATCAAGTCGAGCCACGTCATCCTCGCGCTGCCCTGATCCCGTGTCCGGCACGCGAACGGCTGCGGCGCGACATCGCCGCAGGGGGCCGGTGTCGGCTTGACCGCCCCACCAGAACCGGCGACCGTCGCGTCAATCCGCGTGCTCATCAAGGATCGCCGGCCTAACCCCTTGTCGTAAAATAAAATTCAGAAAGGTTCCCGGCCGTGAGACCAGCCGTTCTTTCCCTGTCCCTATGTGCCGCCCTGATCACCCAGCAGGCCCCGGCCCAGATCGTGCCCGAGGGCATGTGTGCCGTCACGGTGGCCTCTAGGCCGACCCTTGAAGACGTGCGCGCCTATGTCGAGAACGATCTGCCCGATACGTTCAAATCCACCCTGCGTGTCGTGCAGACCCGAAACGGCTGGTATGCGATCATGATCGGCGACGTTCCCGCCGAAAGTTTCGAGCGGCGCAAGTCCGACTACATGGCGCAGGGCCTCGTGCCGGCGGATACCTATTGCTCTGCCGGCAAAGGCTTTGTCGCGGTCGTGCCACAGGCGGATTACACCAGCGATACAGACGTCTCAGAGGGCACGGCCCCCAGCGATATCCGTGCCCATTTCATCGAGGCGGTGAAAGCCCGGGCGGAGCAGCAGGGCATCAGTTTCAGGCTTCGCTACGAGGGGTTTTCGCAGGTGGGCACCGCGAGTGATGTCGAGAACGTCGTCCGGTCCTACCTCGATCTCCTCGACGCCGCCCCGGGAATGTACCTGGACAATATTCTTTTTGCCTCTGGCTCCTGCGTGCTGATTGGTCCGGCAATCGATGCGATGGCGGCCTTCCGGATGTCGGGGGATGTGCTTGCCAAGACGCAGGATGCGGGGTTCGGCCACCTTCTGCTTGAGAAGCATCCCGAGGCGGTCCCGTTCTTCGCAGGCTGGGGCCTGTTCGACGGTGGGATCATGCGCATCGCCTATGAAAAGGAAAAGGAATTCTGGAGCTTTTTGGACATGGGCGGATTTTGCGAATGAAACGGCCCGGCCCCATCCTGCGGATGGCAGGGCGCGGTGCCTGCGCCGTCCTTCTCGGGCTCGTCACGCAGGGGCCCGGGGCGCAAGTCGCGTCGGCTGCGGATTTCCGTCTCGTCGACATGATGCTGTGCAACTATCCCCGCTGTGCCGCGGACAACGCGCGTTTCGTTCAAACGCTGCCGGACTTGGCGGGTCACAGTGTGGAACTGGACGTTTTGATCGACGTTCCCATCGGAACCGGGGACTACAACGCCGAATGTATCGACAAGAACCCCTACTTGGATGCACCGGAGGAATTCTTCTTCGTTCCGGGCAGCCTAGAGTCTTGCGATGTGCGCGGTGGCGTCGTTCTGCGGGTGGCGCCCGACAGTTATCTGCTGGAGCAATCCGTAAGCTTCAGTCGGATCATTCGGGTCAGGGGGCGTTTCACCGTCATCCCGCAGGGGCCGGCCCCGATCTACGCGCTTACCCCTGCGCCCTGAGCCAAATAGGGCTGGGCCGTGTCGCTGCGGTTTGCGATGGACCCTCAGGGCCCCGGGGGCGATGTGCGTCCGGCGGTTGGGAATGTGCGTTCGGCGGCGTAGGTCTGAAAGCTCGACAGGCTCTGGGCGTTGGCCTCGGTCTGCCAGCGGGTTCCGGGAAGAACGGCGCTGACCACCTTGTAGGCGGCGCGATAGCCGGCCGTCTTGTCGTTGTCTTCCATCGTGATGGTCGCGATGCCCGCGACGGTGCCGCCCTGCCGTTCGACCAGACGGATGGCGCCGTCCATCGTCCCGCCGGTTTCGACCCACTGGTCAGCCAGCAGAACGCGCGTTCCGGGCGCGAAGGCGGGGGTGCGCATCTCCATGTCCTGCGTCCGCCCGGAATAGTTGCCATAGCTCACCTTGTCCGTGTCGACGCAAAGCTTGCCAGCCTTGCGGATCGGCAGGAACCCACGCTTCAGCCGGGCCGCCAGCGCCGCCCCGAGGACAAACCCCATCGCGTCGAGGCCTGCAACAACGTCGATGTCGTCCGCGTCCAACTCGGCACAAAGATCGTCGAGCAGGTCGTTGAACGCCTCGGAATTGATGTAGATCGAGGTCGGATCGAGCCAGGCGAAGTTCGGCCCCTTGGTGTTGGGCGACATCAGGGACAGGTACCAACGGTCGTCACGGGGGCCTTTGTCTGCGGTCATGTGCGTTCTCCCTGGCGCGTGAGGGCGGCCAGCAATGCATCCAGTCTGGCCGGGTCTATGTTGTAGAAGTCGCCGTCGAAGTTGATGCCGGTGGCGACGAGGAAGAGATCGACGACGTCGGCATAGCGGGCCGCGTTTTCCGGCGTGATGCCCGAGGCCAGTGCCAACGGCTTGGTTCCTAGTGCAGCACGGAACGTCTCGATCTTGCCAAGATCGGCCTCCTTGCCCGTCGCGATGCCCGAGGTGCAGACCACATCCATATAGGGCAGGGCCGTGCGCGCGGCGGTGGTGTAGTCCGCCGGGGCCACCGGGCGCTGTTTCTTGAAGGCGACACCGCCGAGATAGAGCCCGTCCCACCCGCTGATCTCACGGATGCGGGCGATTTCGTCGGCCTCGGTCTGCTGTGCGGCGCGTTCGTCGATCCGCGCGTCATCGGCCCAGTAGGCGTCGAACACAAACCCCTCCTGCGCCAGATCGCCGAGGACCGGGAAGGCAATGTTGCCCGGTTGCGCAAGGAAGTTGACCCCCAGCCAGAGATCGGGGCGGGCCGCGCGGATTTCCCGCAGGATGGGCAGGAACGGCGCCATCGGGAAATCGTGGTTGATGAGGAAGGCCCCCGGGCACCCGGCGCCGTCGATCACGTCGAGATTTCGCAGGGCCTGTCCGGCGTCCTGAACATGGATAACCGGGGTGACCAGCGGCACGTCAGAGGCGATCAACTGCTGAAGACTTAAGCGGCGCATCCGAAACTTCCCTTGATTTGACCAAGGGGTAGCGGAGCGTCATGCATGAGAGAAATTGATTATTGCTATGCAAGCATAATCAAGAATTATGAACGAATGCCCACGAATATTCCCACCGACCTGCTGCGCAGTTTCGTCACGGTTGTCGATCTTGGCGGCTTTACCCGGGCCGCCAACGCGCTTGGCCGGACCCAACCGGCCATCAGCCTGCAAATCCGGCGTCTGGAGGAGTTGCTGCAGACCAAGCTGATCCGCACCACGGGGCGGCAATTCGCGCTGACCGATGCCGGTGTGGCGCTTGGCCCGTATGCCCGGCAGATGCTGCGCCTGAACGACGATATCGTTGCCTATTTTTCCGAGGAGGCCCTGTCGGGATGGATCCGGGTGGGGGTGCCGACCGATTTCTCGCATGCCTTCCTGCTGGAGGCGATTGCCGGTTTTGCGGCCCAGCATCCGGACGTGAAGATCGAAATCGAAAGTCTTTTGTCGAAGGACCTGCGCGACCGTCTGGCCGCCGACCGGCTGGATATCTGCGTGGCGATCGCACCCGATACGGATGTGCCCTATCTGGTTGAAACCACACCAGTTTCGCCATTCTGGGTGGTCAAGGACACATTCAGATACGATGCAAAGCTGCCTTTGCCGATCATTCGCCATCCCGACCCGTGCGAATACGCCATCCGCATGCGCAATGCGCTGCGTCAGAACGGGCGAAGCTGGCGCTCAGTCCTGGTGTCGCGCGATGTCGCCGGATTGCAGGCCGCGGTTCAGGCCGGGCTTGGCGCGACGGCCCTGACACCGGCGACGCTGTTGCCCGGCATGCGCGTCGGGCGGGCGGATGAAGGATTTCCGGCCATGGCGCCGCTGCGCATCGGGTTGTTCTATAAACACGCCGCGCTCAACAAGGCCGGTCACGGCCTCGCACAGCACTTGCTGGATCATATCCATCAATCGGATGAAGCGGATAATACATAAGAACCCTTAATGGTCATATACAAACAGCAAATTTCCCAAATCCGACTCCGGGTCTCTACTCTGGCCGCATCACCGGAAGCGTGATCCAGAACAGGACCGGCGCCGATCCACAGGCCCGCGCCGACCGACAAGGAGGTTTCATCTTGCACTCTCACCTTTCCATGACACGGCGGCGGATGCTGACAGGCGTGGCCGGGGTCGCGCTGAGCGCGCCCATGATCGGCCGTGCCTGGGCGCAAGAGCCCACGACGATCAACATGCTTGCATGGTATGGGCATGCCGAGCCCGATATCGTCGGGGAGTTCGAGGCGGCAAACAACGTCAAGTTCGTCCCGAAATACTATGCCGGCGGGGACAACATGCTGGCGCTGATCGCGCAATCGCCGCCGGGCACCTACGACCTGATCCTGTCGGATGCGGAGTTCGTGCAGCAGCTTAACGCCGCCGGCTATATCGAGGAGATGGACCCCTCGCTCTATCCCTTCGACGACTATTGGCCCGAATATCAGAAGTTTCCCGGCCACTGGACCGGCGACAAGCTCTGGTCGGTCATGGTGCGCTATGGCCTTTTGGGGGTGTCCTACAACACCGATGCGCTGACCCGCGCAGAGGCGATGAGCTACAACGCCTTCTGGAACCCGAAAGTCACCGGCAAGGTGGGTCATTTCGACTGGCACCTGCCCAATCTTGGCCAGATCTCTCTGTTGAACGGCAATAACAGCCCCTCGCCCTTCGATATCGACAAGGCCGCGTGGAAGGCCGTGCAGGACAAGACCCTCAGCCTGAAACCGCAGGTGGGCGGCTATTTCGATTATGGCGGAACCTTTGCCTCGCTCAAGAATGCCGAGATGCTGGCCATGGCGGGCATCGGCGACTGGATCACCGGGGTGTTGCAGAAAGACGGTGCGCCCGTCGCCTCGGTCATCCCCGAGGAAGGCGGCATCCAGTGGACCGAAAGCTATTCCATCGGCAAGGGCACCAAGAAGCACGAGATCCTGACGAAGTTCATCCAGTACATGCTGAGCCCCGAAGGTCAGGTGAAGTCGATCCAGATGGCCGCCTATCCGGGCCTGTCGCCGACCAAGTCGGGCTGGAAGGCGATTCAGGACGCCAACCCGGCCGAGGCCGACCGCTCCGGCCTGATCGAGGGGCACGACCAGTCGCCGCTCCGCCTGTTGAAAGAGGGGCGGCTGTTCTTCCGCGATATCCCGCAGCAGCAAAGCCTTGAGGACTGGAACGACTTCTGGTCCGAATACAAGACGGCCTGATCCAACCGGTCTGGCGCGACGGGTCTTTACCGGCGCGCCCACTGCCCGCGAAAGCCCAGGATGCGCAAGCGTTTCGAAGCCTATCCCCTTGTCTGGCGTCTGCCGCTGTTGATCTGGCAGGGTCTGTTCTTCGTGGGGCCGCTGGTCCTGATGGTGGCGATGTCGTTCTGGCTGGTCCGCAATTACCGGATGCAGCCCGATTTCGTGTTCGACAACTGGGACAGGATGCTGTCCCGCAGCTATTTCTCGGATGCCTACTGGATCACGCTCTGGCGCGCCTCTCTGGCCGCCACGCTGGCGAGCCTTGTGGCCTTTCCGGCCTCTTTCTCGCTGGCGTTCCGCATGTCGGAAACCGCGCGCCGCTGGGCGATCTTCTTCCTGATCGTTCCCTTCTTCACCTCTTATCTCGTGCGCATCTACGCCTGGCAGGTGCTGCTGGCCGAAAGCGGGCCGATCAACGCGGTGCTTGGCGAAGTGGGGATCGGGCCGTTCACGATGCTCAATTCGGGCTTTGGTGCGATGGTCGGCTATCTGACACTGGTGCTGCCGCTTGTCGTGATCCTGCAGACCTTCAGCCTTGCCTCGATCGACCGCAACCTGATCGAGGCGGCCTGGAATCTGGGCGCCTCGCCGAAGGAGACGCTGTTTCGCGTGATCATCCCGGCCGCAAAGGTCGGGCTGATCGTGGGCTTCGTCTTTGCCTTCATCCTGTCGTTCGGGGATTTCGTGTCCCCCTTCTACCTTGGGGGTTCGAAACCGCCGACCCTGTCGATCCTGATCATCGATACCACCAAATCCGGCCAGCAATGGCCCCGCGCGGCGGTGGTGGCCGTGATGATGATCGTCACGCTGTTCACGGTGGCCTTCGCCGCGGTGGGCGCGGCCTACGGGAAGCGGAAGTGATGCGTCCTTCTCAGATCCTCTTCGGGCTCTACCTGATCGCGCTTTTCGCGTTCGTCTTTGCGCCGATCCTCACCTCCATGGTGTTCTCGTTCAACTCGGATCGATTTCCCACGGTGCCGCTGGGCCAGTTCACGACCCACTGGTATGAAACGGCCTTTGCCCGGCCCGAGGTCTGGACCGCGTTCCGCAACTCCTGCCTTGTCGCCGTCTCTGCCGCGGTTTTGTCAACTGCGCTCGGCTTCGCCACGGCCTATACCGATTTCCGCTACGGCTTCCGGTGGAAGCCTGCCTATCTGGCGCTGGCCCTGCTGCCGCCGACCATTCCGCTGGTCATCATGGGGCTGGCGATGCTGGCCTGGCTTGGCCGGCTTGGGCTTTCCGGCACGCTGCCCGGCATCGTGATCGCCCACACCGTGATGGGCGCCCCCTTTGCCATGGCGATCTGCCGCCTGCGGCTGAGCCAGATGGACCCGGCGCTGGAGGCTGCGGCATGGAACCTTGGCGCATCGCCCTGGCGCGCCATGCGCGCGGTCGTGCTGCCCTTTTGCATGCCTGCGCTGATCTCTGCCCTGTGCCTGACCGCGGCGGTGTCGTTCGACGAATTCATCGTGGCATGGTTCGTCTCGGGCCTGAACAAGACGGTTCCGGTCATGATCCTTGAGATCCTGCAGGGCAATGTCGATCCGCAGATCAACGCCATCGGCACCGTCGTATTCCTGACCTCGATGACGCTGGTGATCGTGGCCCAACTCCTCATCCTGAAAAAGAGCGCCAGATGACCGAAGATCCGCTTGTCCGCTTCGAGGGCGTCCGCAAGAGCTATGACGGCGTTCAGGCCGTGAAGGGCATCGATTTCGAGATCGGCCGGGGCGAGTTCGTGGCGATCATGGGCCCCTCGGGCTGCGGAAAGACAACGACGCTGCGCATGCTTGCCGGGTTGGAGGCGCCGACGGACGGCACCATCACCATCGACGGGCGGGTGATGAACGACGTGTCCGCCCATGAACGGGACACCCCGATGGTGTGGCAGTCGCTGGCGCTGTTCCCCTTCCTGAATGTGAAAGAGAATGTCGAATTCGGGCTGAAGATGCGGGGGGTCACTGCCATGGACCGGCACGGCCGCGCGATGCTGTGGCTGGAACGGCTGGGTCTGAAGGGATTTGAAAAACGTCGCGTCGACCAGTTGTCCGGCGGGCAGCGGCAGCGCGTCGCGCTGGCCCGCTGTCTTGTCACCGAACCGCAGATGCTATTGCTGGACGAGCCGCTCTCGGCGCTTGACGCGCATCTGACGATCCGGATGCAGGGCGTGCTGACGCGATTGCAGAAGGAACTGGGCATCACCTTCGTCTACGTGACCCATTCGCAATCGGAAGCCTTTGCCATGGCCGACCGCGTTGTGATCATGGGGCATGGCGAGATCGCGCAGATCGGCAAGCCGCAAGAGATCTTCCGCAACCCCAGGAACCGCTTCGTCGCCGAATTCGTCGGCCGCAACAACATCCTGCCGGGTGAGAGGCCGGGGCAGGAGATCGTCGTGGCGGCCGATCGGATGCAGGTCAGCCCGACCGCACCACACGGTCACGCCCTAGAGGCCGAGTTCGTGTCCGAGGAATTCGCCGGCACCAGCATCATCTGCTATTTCGAGGGGCCGCAGGGTGAGGAGCTGAAGGCGCAGGTGTCGGAGGACCAACTGGAAACACTGGGGCTGCTGCCCGGAAAACGGTTCTGGCTCAGCTGGGCGCCGGAGGCGGCCCACGCAATGGAAAGCGCATGAGCATGGATATTCTGGTCAAGGGTGGCATCCTGCCCGACGGCACGCAGGCCGATATCGCCATCGCAAAGGGGCGCTTCACGGCGGTGGAACCCGGCATCGCAAGCGACGCAGGCCGCATCATCGACGCCACGGGCAAGTTGGTCACACAACCCTTCGTCGACGCGCATTTCCACATGGATGCGACGCTGTCCTATGGCCGGCCCCGGATCAACGCCTCGGGCACCTTGCTGGAGGGCATCGCGCTCTGGCGCGAGTTGAAGCAGGTGCAGACCCGGGAAGAGATCATCGCCCGCGCACTGGACTATTGCCGGCAGGCCATCGGCAAGGGCATCCTTGCCATCCGCTCCCATGTGGACGTGACCGACCAGAGCTTTGCCACGGTCGAGGCGTTGCTGGAGGTGCGCGATCATGTGCGGGGCGTGCTGGATCTGCAACTGGTCGCTTTCCCGCAGGATGGATGGTTTCGCGCGCCGGGGGCCGAGGCACAGGTGATCCGGGCGCTTGATGCGGGCGTCGATGTGGTGGGCGGCATTCCGCATTTCGAGCGTACGATGGCGGACGGCACGGCCTCTGTCCGGGCGGCCTGCGAACTGGCGGCGGATCGGGGGCTGCGTGTCGATCTGCATTGCGACGAAAGTGACGATCCCAACAGCCGTCACATCGAAACGCTGGCGGCCGAGACGCTCCGCTGCGGGTTGCAGGGGCGGGTTGCGGGCTCTCACCTGACGTCGATGCATTCGATGGACAATTACTATGTGGCGAAGCTCCTTCCGCTGATCGCGGAGGCAGACGTCGCCGCCATCCCCAACCCCTTGATCAACATCACCTTGCAGGGGCGGATGGACAGCTATCCCAAACGGCGGGGCATGACGCGCGTGCCGGAACTGCGCGCCGCGGGTGTGACCGTGGCCTTCGGGCAGGATTGCGTGCGCGATCCCTGGTATCCGCTGGGGTCTGGCGACATGCTCGACGTTGCCCATATGGGCCTGCATGTGGGCCTGATGACCGCACCCGACGAGATGCGCGCGGCCTTTGAAATGGTAACGGAGACGCCCGCCCGGATCATGGGGCTCGACTTCGGACTCAGCCCGGGCAAGCGGGGAAGCCTTGTGGTGCTGGATGCCCCCGACCCGGTCGAGGCGCTGCGCCTGCGTCCCGCCCGCCTTGCCGTGATATCGGATGGTCGTATCGTCTCGACCACGCGCCCCGCCGAAGTGACGGTGGATACCGGCTTTTGAAGGGGGCGCCGTCTTCGGTGACGGCCTTGGCTGCAATCTTCTGACGCTTTCGAAACGCAACGCAATTGCACCGCGTGGCGCGCTGAATGCGTGCGTTTTGCCGCACCCGCTTGATGCGCCATGCGGTGGAAGTCGGATGGAGACGCGCCTATTGCTGCGGCCGCGAAGTAATAATCTTGCGCGGCCAGCCCGGCGCGCTTGTGAAATCGAAAAGCCTGGCCCCCCAGGCTCAGGGAGATGTTCAATGCCCGAGACCGTGTACGCGCGGGTCAAGCAAGACCCGCGTTTCGACGAACTGACACGCAGGCGGGGGCGGTTTGCCGTGACCCTGTCCGTGCTGGTTCTCGTCGTCTACTACAGCTTCATTATGGTCGTCGCCTTCCGGCCCGACTGGCTGGCGCAGCCCATCGCCGATGGGTTCACGACCACGCTGGGGATTCCCATTGGCGTGGCCATCATCATCGGCGCGTGGCTGACCACGGGCATCTATGTGCGCCGCGCCAATACCGAGTTCGACCGCCTCAACGACCAGATCGTGAAGGATGCGACCACATGAGCATGACCCGTCTCCTTTCCGTCATCGGACTGGCCGTGCTTGCGCTGGCCGCCGTCGACCCCGCCCTGGCCGCGGGTGCCATCGAAGGTGAGGTCGAGAAACAGCCGGTCAACATGTCGGCCATCTCGATGTTCATCATGTTCGTGTTCGTCACGCTGGGCATCACCTATTGGGCGGCACGCCGCACCAAGTCGGCCAAGGACTTCTACACCGCCGGCGGCGGTATCACGGGGTTTCAGAACGGTCTGGCCATTGCCGGCGACTACATGTCCGCGGCCACGCTGCTGGGCCTGTCGGGCATGGTGTTCGCCCGCGGCTATGACGGGTTCGTCTATTCCATCGGGTTTCTCGTGGGCTGGCCGATCATCCTGTTCATGATGGCCGAACGCCTGCGCAACCTGGGCAAGTTCACCTTTGCCGATATCTGCTCGTTCCGGCTGGAACAGACGCCGATCCGCTCTCTCGCGGCGGCGGGTGCCCTGTCGGTTGTGATCCTCTACCTGATCGCGCAGATGGTCGGGGCGGGCAAGCTGATCCAGCTTCTGTTCGGGCTCGACTATGCCTATGCGGTGGTTCTGGTGGGCGTGATGATGATGGTCTACGTCACCTTCGGCGGAATGATCGCCACCACCTGGGTGCAGATCATCAAGGCCTGCCTGCTGCTGTTCGGCGGCACCTTCATGGTGATCATGGCACTGTCGCAGTTCGGTTTCAATTTCGAGCTGATGGCCACCCGGGCGACCGAGATCCACAAGCTGGGCGACGACATCATGGGGCCGGGCAGCTTCCTGTCCGATCCGATCTCGGCGATCTCGCTGGGAATGGCGCTGATGTTCGGCACCGCGGGTCTGCCGCATATCCTGATGCGCTTTTTCACCGTGTCCGACGCCAAGGAGGCGCGCAAATCGGTGTTCTACGCCACCGGCTTCATCGGCTATTTCTTCATCGTGGTCTGCACCATGGGGCTGGCGGCCATCGTCATCGTCGGCTCTGACCCGCAGTTCTTCGACGCCGATGGCGGCCTGCGGGGCGGCGGCAACATGGCGGCGATGCATCTGGCCAAGGCGGTCGGCGGCGATCTGTTCCTCGGCTTCATCTCGGCCGTGGCGTTCGCCACAATCCTTGCGGTGGTGTCGGGGCTGGCGCTGGCCGGGGCCTCGGCCATCAGCCATGACCTTTACGCCTCGGTCTTCAAACGCGGCAAGGTGACGGAGCAGCAGGAAATCCGCGTGTCGCGGATCGCCACGGTCTGTCTGGGTGTGGTCGCCATCGTGCTGGGGATCGCGTTCGAGAAACAGAACATCGCCTTCATGGTGGGCCTTGCCTTCGGCATCGCCGGTTCAGCGAACTTCCCGGTGCTGTTCCTGTCGATGTACTGGAAGGGTCTGACGACCTGGGGTGCGTTCTTCGGCGGGTTCACCGGGCTGCTGACGGCGCTGACGCTGGTGATCCTGTCGCCGACGATCTGGGTGTCCATCTTCGGCTTCGAAGAGGCGATCTTCCCCTACAAGCATCCGGCGCTCTTCTCGATCCCGACGGCCTTCGCGGCGATCTGGCTGTTCTCCAAGCTGGACCGGTCCGAACAGGCCAAGCGCGAAGCCGCGCGGTTCGAGGCGCAGGAAGTCCGCTCGCTCAGCGGTGTGGGTGCCGAAGGCGCCGCAGCCCACTGACCCAAGACCCGGGCCCGGCCGACATCCTGCGGCCGGACCCGCACCAAAACTTGGCCCCGGCGGGACCGGCATCGTGCCGTCAACCTGCCGGGGTCCTCCCTTTCAGGGGCCCCCGGCGATGACCGAGTTCTTCAATTTCGACTTTCCGCCCTTCAACCTTCTGACCGATGCAGAGCGGCAGAAATTCAGCGATGCGCTGGATATCGGCTATTTCCAGGAAGGCGAGGTGCTGATCGAACCGGGCGACCCGGTGCAGTCGCTGTTCATCCTGATCAAGGGCATCGTGCACAAGACCACCGGGGGTGAAACCGACAACGTCTATGGCGCCGAAGATGCCTTTGGCGTGGCCGCCCTGATCGAGGGCGAGAATGCCAGCCGCTTCACCGTCGAGGAAGAGGCGCTGATCTATCTGCTGCCCGCCGCCACCTTCCGCGACCTGATGCGCCAGAACGAAGAGTTCAACAGCTTCTTCTCGAAATCCATTTCGGCGAAGCTCTCGCATCACCCCCAGCAGCAGGCCGCCCCGACGGCGACCTCGCTTCTGGCGCAAAAGGTGGGCAAGGTGGTGCATCCCGCCCCCCGCTCCATCCCCGCAACGGCGCCGATTTCACAGGCCGCGCGGATCATGCGCGATCACGCCACGATGTCGGTTCTGGTCACGGGGGACGATGGCGCGGTGATCGGGCTGATCACCTCGTCACGGTTGCGCGACTGCGCGCTGATCGAGGGGCGCCCGGTCGACACCCCGGTGGGCGAGGTGTGTCTGAAAACCCTGATCGGGGTGGAGGCTGACGACCCGGTCAGCGAAGCCATGATCCAGATGGTCAAGCACAAGATCAGCCGCGTGGTCGTGCGTGAACAAGGTGCGATCACCGGCGTGATGGACGTCACCGACCTGTTGGGCTTCTTGTCCAACCAGTCCTATCTGCTGCTGCTTCAGGTCGAACGGGCGCGGGACAGCGAAGAACTGCAAGAGGTCGCCAGCCGCCTGAACGACCTTGTCGGCTCGCTGGTCGAAAGCGGTACGCGGATCGCGTTGATCGCCCGGCTGGTGTCAGAGATCAACCAACGACTCTTTGCCAAGCTGTTCCAGTTTCTGGCCCCCGCGGGCCTGGCCGAGAATGCCTGTCTGGTTGTCATGGGCAGCGAGGGGCGGGGCGAGCAGATCCTGCGCACAGATCAGGACAACGCCCTGATCGTTGCCGATGGCTATGATCTGGAGGAAGCCCGCCGCTTTGCCGTCGCGTTTTCGGCCGCGCTGGAAAGCTTTGGCTTTCCGCCCTGTCCGGGCGGAATGATGGTGTCCAACCCCGACTGGTGCGTGTCGATGCACGATTTCCGCCAGAAGCTGGGGCAATGGGTGCATCACCCCAGCGAGACGGACATGATCTCGCTTGCCGCCTTTGTCGATGCGTTGGCAACCGCGGGCAACCCGGAACTTCTGAAACAGGCCAAGGCGCATCTGCACGATATCCTTGGCGACCATGACGGCTTTCTTGCCATTTTTGCCAAGGCGGTGGAGGCGTTCGACGTGCCCATCGGCATGTTCCACCAGCTGAAACTGGACCGGGGCGAACATCGCGGAGCGCTAGACCTCAAGAAGGGGGGGATCTTTCCCATCGTTCACGGGGCGCGGGCGATGGCGCTCAAGCACGGGATTTCCGCCACCCATACCCCCGCGCGGATTGCCGGTCTGGCCGATCTGGGCATCATCGAGCGCCGATTTGCCGATGATCTGGTTGATGCGTTCGAGTTCATGCTGGGGCTGAAGGTGCGGGCCTCTTTCAACAGCGATGGCAGTTTTCGGGAGGCCACGACCTTTGTGCCCGTGACCACCCTGCACAAGCTTGAAAAGGACCTGCTGAAGGATTCGCTTGGCCTGGCGAAAGAGTTCCAGGGCATCGTCAGCCACCACTTCAACCTGGGCCGGTTCTGATCATGCTGCACCGGCTGCGCAAAGCCTGGCTGAAACGGCGGCTGACCGCGCCGGACTATCTGTTCCTGTTCGATGAGGCCCCGCCGGGCGAATATGTCTGCTTCGATCTGGAAACCACCAGCCTTGACCCAGAGACGGCGCAGATTCTGTCGATCGGGGCGGTGCGCATCCGTGACCACCGGGTTCTGGCCAGTCAGCGCCTTTCGCTGCGGGTCCGGGCCGAGGGCGATTTCGACAGCGAGGCGATCAAGGTGCACCGCATCCGCCGGCTGGATGCGGTGCGCGGCATGCCCGTGCGCGAGGCGCTGGACCAGTTGCTGCGCTTCATCGGCCCCGCGCCGCTGGTGGGCTATTACCTCGAATTCGACGTGGCGGTAGTGAACCGGTATCTGAAGGGATGGATCGGCACGTCCCTGCCCCAGCGCCAGATCGAGGTGTCGGCAGAGTATTACGACTGGAAGACCCGCGGCGGGGTCGATCAGCATGTCGATCTGCGTTTTGACAGCATCCGACATACGCTGGATTTGCCCACGCTTCCCGCGCATGACGCGATCAATGACGCGATGATGGCGGCGATGTGTTTCGTCAAGCTGCGCCATCAGACGCGATCCTCCTGGCGGCGAGAGCAGGAGGCAACGCAGCGCAGTCTTGCAGACGACGGGGCCTGAGACGACGCCCCACCGCCTGAAAGAGCGGCGTGCCCGTCTCTTTTCCGATGTAAATCCGGAAGGTCGGCGAACCGATGCCGTACCGGATTGAATCGCTGCGGATTCTGGTGAGTATGTGTAACATGGTCGCGGGGCACGACGCGGCGATGCACGCCGTCATCGATGCTCCGGGAAGGGAGACCGGATGTATGTGAAGATCGTTCTGGCAAGCCTGACGCTGTGTCTGGCTGCGCTGCCCGCCGCGGCCCAAAGCGACCGCACCGTGGCGCTGGTCGTCTCGGTCGCAGGCGGGACACAAAGGGCAGACGAGATCCAGACCCAGTTGCAGCGCATGGGCGCCGAAACCCTGCGGGCCGATCTTCCGACCAATGCACAACTGCGATCCATCCTGAAACGCTTTGCCCGCGAGGCAACGGATTCCCGCGCCAGCCTTGTCTACCTCGACGTGCCGATGGTCAGTTTCGAGGGGCGGGCCTATGTGCTGCCGGACGGCGCGACGCTTGACCGTCCGACAGATCTGTTCACCCAGGCCATTCCGATCCTGGCCTTCGCCCGAATGGCGGTTCAGGCCGAACAGGGCGGCGCCGTGATTGCCACCCGGGGCGATCTGCCCGATGAGCTGCCGCAGGGGGTGACCGGGACCGAAAAGGCGCCGGCACCGGTTGCGGGGTCGGCCCCCATCCTGATCGCAGAGGGCGACGCGTTCGCCGATATGCGCGGGGTCATCGCGGATTTCGCCGGGCGGGAAGAGATTGAACTGGGCGAGTTGCTGGGCAGACTTGCGGCCATCGGCGGGGCAAGTGTTTCCGGGATTCCGGATCGCCCGATCAGGTTCCGGGAACGTCCACCGGCCCCCGTTCAGGCGGAAACACCCGCGCCGGTGCCGCCCGCCCCAGCCGAACCCGCCCCTGCGCCGGCCGTCGTTCCCGAGGATACCCCACCGCCGCCCGCGGCGGTGACAGAGACGCTGGAAGAACTGGCGCTTCTGGAACAGTCGTTGTCGCGGTCGGCGAAGCGGTCGATACAGAACCGGCTGCGGGCGCTTGGGCACTACAAGGGGCTGGTTGACGGCATTTTCGGCCCGCAGACCCGCGCGGCCATCATCGAATTTCAACAAAGCCGGTCGGAAGACCCGACCGGGGTGCTGACCCGCCGGCAGTTGCTCGACCTGAGCGCATGAGCCACCGGGCAACCCAAGCCCGGCCTGCCTTTTTCTGGCGCACCGAACCGAGGACACGAACCCATGGGACTACGTTTCAAGTACAATCTCGTTCTGCTTCTGGCCTGTCTTCTTGGCATCGGTGCCGCGACGGTCGTGTCTTACCTCTTCGTGCAGAAAACCGCGGTGGATGACGTCAAGCAGAATATCCGGCTGCTGCGCGGCAATGCCCTGGCGGTGCGCTCCTACACGCTCAACCATGTCGGGCCGCTGCTGTCGGATGACAGCGATATCCTGTTTCTGCCCGAAACGGTGTCGGCCTTTGCCGCCCGGTCGGTCTTTGCCACCTTCCGGGAGCAATTTCCCGATTACAGCTACAAGGAAGCCGCGCTTGATCCGACCAACCCGGCGGACAGGCCCGATGCACTGGAACGGTCTATGATCGACCAGTTTCGGGCCGATCCCGAACTCGACCAGATCGCGACCGTGGTCGAAACCGGCGAGGGCCGTTTCCTGACCATGGCCTTCCCGATCACCATTTATCAGGAGGGGTGCCTGGTCTGCCACTCCACCCCCGAGGTCGCCCCGCCGGCCATGGTCGATCTCTATGGTCCCGATAACGGGTTCGGCTGGACCTTGGGCGAAACCGTCGGCGCGCAGATCATTTCCGCCCCGATGGCGCTGGTGGAACGGCGGGCGCGCGACACCGGCATCATCCTTGTCTCCGGTCTCGCGCTCGTCTTCCTTCTGGTCTTCGTGATGACGAACATCCTGTTGGGGCGCATGGTGCTGACCCCGGTGCGTCGCATGTCGGCGATGGCGGAAAAGGTCAGCATGGGCGATTTCTCGGTGCCGGAATACCGCAAGGCCGGCGATGACGAGATCAGCTCGCTCTCGGTGTCGTTCAACCGGATGCGCCGCAGCCTGGAACGCGCGATGAGCATGATCGATGTCTGACGAAACCGTTTTCGCCCCCGCATATGGCCGGGGAAGCATCGGCAAGTACCTGATCGACGGCGTGCTGGGAGAGGGCGCGATGGGCGTGGTCTATTCCGGCCGCGATCCGGATATCGACCGCCCCGTTGCCATCAAGACGATTCACCGCCACCTTGTTTCTGCCGACGAAAGCGGCGACTGGCTCGACCGCTTCGCGCGGGAGGCGCGGGCCGCCGGCCGCGTGCTGCACCCCAACCTTGTCACCGTGTTCGATTTTCTTGTCGAGGACGGCCTGCCCTATCTGGTGATGGAGCGGCTGCGCCCGGTCACGCTGCAGGACCGCGCCGCAGCGGCACCTCTGCCGCTGGAGGAGGTGCACGCGATCCTGTGCCAGATCCTGTCCGGTCTGGCCTGTATTCACGCGGCCGGGGTCGTCCATCGCGACCTGAAGCCGGCCAATGTCATGCTGACCGAGGACGGCACGGTCAAGCTGACGGATTTCGGCATCGCCCGGCTGACCGCGATGGAGGCGACCGGCGCGGGCATGATCGGAACGCCCGCCTATATGGCGCCCGAGCAGATGACCGGTCAAAAGGTCGATGCCCGGGCCGATATCTATGCCTGCGGCGTGCTGCTTTACGAACTGGTATGCGGGCGCAAGCCGTTTAAAGGCGGGGGTGTTCTTGCCCTGTTCCAAGCCGTGCAGACATCGCCCCCGCCGCCGCCCAGCTCCCTGGTTCCCGGTGTGCCCCCGGCCCTCGACACGATTGTCCTTGCCGCGCTCAGCGTCGATCCCGGCCACCGCTTTGCCTCTGCCGGAGAAATGGCCGAGGCCTTGAAACAGGCGCTTCCCAAGGCCGACCGCACCGGCCTGACCCAGGTCATCCCGCTTCCGAAGGAAACGCCACGGCGCGACGAGGGCCTGTCGACCACCATGATCCGGCAGTTGAGCGACCAGACGCTCGACCGCGTCGAACGGCACCTGACGGTCAGCATCGGCCCGATGGGCAAGATCATCGCCCGCAGGGTCGCGGCCAGCGCAACCAGCACCGAGGAAATGATTGAGGCGCTGCTGCGCGAATTCCCCGAAGCGGAAGACCGCAAGACGGTCCGGAAGGCGATCGAAGCCGCGCTTGCAGAAGACGGCGCCACGACGGCCATCGGCTGTTCGGAAGCGCAACTTCAGGCGCTGACGGAGCAATTGAAGCCGTATCTCGGCCCGATTGCCACTGTCCTGGTCCGCAAGCAGGCCAAGGGTGCGACCAATCTGGAGGATCTCGCACAGCAGGTTGCAAGTCAGATCTCCGATGACGCGGAACGCGCCCAGTTCCTGCGCGGCGCCGGGGCTCTGCCGGGCTGATATGGCGGAACGTCCGGTGCCGGGGCGGCCCGGTTGAAGAGGCCTGCCTGGGACTGTTGCGTTAGCAATGAGTCGGGAGATAGTATCAGTGTCCGCCAAGTATGGAGTTTTGCCATGCGCCGCGATCCGTTCAAGGGCCATCGTTTTCCGCCAGACATCATCCTGCTCGCAGTTCGATGGCATTGCCGGTTTCCGCTCTCATATCAGGACGTCACCGACCTCCTGGCCGAGCGGGGAATCACTGTGGACCGGGCAACGTTGTTTCGCTGGGTTCAGAAATTCGGGCCCGAGATCGCTAGGCGCGCCTACAACCATCGGAGTTGGCGCGGCCTGAACTGGCACGTTGACGAGGCGTATGTCCGTGTCGGCGGCAAGTGGCGATACCTGTGGCGAGCCGTGGACCAGAACGGCCAGTTCATCGGCTTCAGGCTTGCGGCGAGGCGGGATGCGAAGGCCGCCAAGGCCGTTCTCAAACAGGCCATCGAGCACGTCCGGTTGTACCGACCGGTTTCGATCTGCACCGACAAAGCTCCCGGCTACCGCAAGGTGATCGAAGATCTGAACCACCAACTCGATCCGCACTTCGACAGCAAGTGGCGCAACAATCGAATCGAAAGCGATCACGCCGCGCTCAAGTGCTTGCTCGGAACCAGGCAATCGCTCCGGTCCATGCGGACAGCCAAAGCCACGCTGATTTGGATCGAGACGATTCGGACCATCAAGAAAGGCCAGATAGCGGGCAAGGACGAGGGCGTCCTCGGCGAGATCGCCATTGTTCGAAATCTGTTCGGCGAAGCCGCGTAGGGGAGATGACACTCAGTCCTCCTCCCTGCTTGCTCAGCTAGTCGGTCCTGAACAACCCCCAAGCCTCTGATTTGGCTGGCTGAGAGGGCGTTCGAGCTATTTCTGAACTGCAGGGTTTGCTACGATTCTGGTCAGAACCCTGCAATAGAGGTGGTCGCGGGAGTTTGGACCTGGTGTTAAGCTGTAGCACCTGAGGAAGAACGCACAGAAATGACCAAACGGAAACGCTATTCGGCAGAGTTCAAGGCGAAGGTGGCTCTGGAAGCCATCCGCGAGGAACTGACGACGGCCGAACTGGCCAAGAAGTATGACATCCACCCCACGATGATCAGCGGCTGGAAGCGGACTGCGATCGAGAACATGGCTTCAGCCTTCAATGGCCACGCGACTGCTGAGCCGGCGATATCGGCGGCAGAGGTTGAAAAGCTGCACGCCAAGATTGGCCAGTTGGTCGTGGAACGGGATGCTCCGCAGCGCTTACGCGGCCCCACTGGGGCCACGGTCGCTGCTACGATGTCGGAAGCCTCCAGTCTCATCCCCGGCACTGGAGGCAAAAAGCGGTGAAGAAGGGCCATCCTGATCTCAGCGTCCGGCGGCAATGCAGCCTGCTGTCGCTGGCCCGCTCGAGCCTTTACTACCAGCCACGCGGCGAAAGCGCGGAGAACCTGAAGGTCATGGAAATCATCGACCGGCAGTTCCTGGAGACGCCGTGGTATGGGTCCCGACAAATGGCCCGGCACTTGGCTCGCGAGGGACATAGGTGCGGACGGCATCGTGTGCGGCGGCTGATGAAGCTCATGCGGTTGGTGCCGATCTACCAGGAACCGAAGACCAGCAAGAAGCACCCGGAGCACAAGATATATCCATATCTTCTGAAGGACTTGCCATCACCCGGCCGAACCAGGTCTGGTGTGCTGACATCAGCTACATTCCCATGCGCCGGGGATTTCTCTATCTCGTGGCTGTCATGGACTGGCATAGCCGGAAGGTGCTGAGTTGGCGGCTCTCGAACAGCATGGACGCGGGGTTCTGCGTGGAGGCGTTGAAAGAAGCGCTGGCCAGATACGGCACCCCCGAGATATTCAACACCGATCAGGGTTCGCAATTCACCAGCACCGATTTCACCGACGTGCTGCGCGATGCGACGGTGAAAATATCGATGGATGGTCGGGGGCGCTGGATCGACAATCGGATGATCGAGCGGCTCTGGCGATCCCTCAAATACGAATGCGTCTACTTGAACGCCTTCGAAACCGGGTCCGAAGCCCGAGAAGGGATCGGCGGCTGGATCACCTACTACAACGAAAGACGCCCACACTCATCACATGGGCTCCTGACGCCGGACGAGGCCTATGGTAGACAATCTCCGGACCTGAAGGTCGCCGCCTGAAATGAAACCCATGCTATAGCTTAGCACGGCGGCAAACTGGTCGAAATTCCAGGACCACCTCTCGCCTCGCGGCCCTCCGCGTCCTCGACTTTGCCTCGTGTCTTTTCTAGGCGGGCCTTCTGGGCATTCGCTATCTTGCTCCAGAGCGCCGGTGTGTTCAGAGGATAGGTTCGAACCAGCAGAACGGTATCAAGCTCCGCCAGTGTCAGGAA
This sequence comes from Rhodovulum sp. P5, assembly GCF_002079305.1. NCBI lineage: Bacteria > Pseudomonadati > Pseudomonadota > Alphaproteobacteria > Rhodobacterales > Paracoccaceae > Rhodovulum > Rhodovulum sp. P5. Next base: position 125,209 of record NZ_CP015040.1, on the reverse strand, counting down.
GAAGCGTGCCTGGGCCGCATCGTTTTCCAAAGCCGCAAGTTCTGCCAGTTCACGATGCACCTTCAGGCGCTCCAGGGTCAGGCGAAGGCGCCGCCGCGACCGATGACCGAGGGCCAACAAGGGTGTTTCGGCCTTCTGGAGGTATTCTCGGCAGGTCATCAGCGCCTCCCTCCTTGTCCTGCAGTCCTCTTCGAACTCTGATGTGCCGGGTATTGTCATGACCGGATTTCGGATCAGAATCCGTAGCATTCGGGCCTCCAAGGTTAAAATGGAGGCCCGTTCGTTCGGGTAGCGGAACACATGTCGCGAAAGCGTTGTGGTGGCTTCGCGGGCCACGTCGACAAGAGGCGGATTCCGTGCAGGGTACTTCCCCGAAATCCGCCATGTGCTTTTGGGAAGGATAACCCTGCGAATATTCTCGAGGCGAATGGCCACCCGAACGCTTTCCCGGATGGAATGACTCGAGGCGAAAAACGACGCGGAAACCGGAGATCGCTCGAAGGATTTCAGTCGCAACTGGTTCGCAAACTGCGCCAGCGCCAAGCTGTAGCACAGGCAGGCCACGACTGCGTCGACCGTCTTGATTTCCGCACGGTCCATGAACCTGACCCGATCAGGGATTGCCTTGAGCATGGCGTCCTGGTCCCAATGGTGCTTCTTCTCCGGAAAAATCTCGACGCCGCTCATCTCCGCTGTCGATGAAATCTGCTCGGAGATACGGAAAAGGATATCAGCGAGGTCGGCCGTCCCGCCCGGTTCCGAGAAGTGGCGGCCCCATGTGGTGGATATGTCGGGCAGCATCTCCTCTACCACTCTGGCAAGCGTTGCAACGCGAGATGCCCGGCCGACCGCGCCTCCGTGCAGGTGGCCGATCCAGTCCTTCGCGGCCGCCGCTACGGCGTCGGAGATCTTTTTCTCGGCTTCGATGCCGAGAAGCAGTCGCAGCAGGGTCGGTTCCGGTGGAGCGATCTCGTACAGCGCGAGCTGGAAAACCCTCTTCTTGGGAGCGTTCTCGTAACGCGCGAGCTTGAAGACACTCTCCTTGATCTCGGCCTTCTGCCAGAGACGGAGAATGGCAAGATCGAGGGTGCGCTTCATTGCACTCAGGCGCTCGGATTTCGAACAGGCAATGGTTTCCATTTCCCTCTGGGCGTCTGACAGGCGCGCCTTTCCGTCGATTTCGGATTCTGCGCTGATCACCGAAACGGCATGCGACAGCCGTATCTTTCGACTTCGGTCGCATTCGATGCGGTCGCATCCGCCAATCGGAAACTCCTTTGGGAAGAGGCTCGTTTTTTTGCCAGCGCTGCAAGGAAAAATGTCCGACCATAGTAGCCATGGGGATTCGAATGAGCGGAGCAAATCGGCTTTTAACCCATTGACGCCGTAGAGGCGGGTCATGTTGTGCGCGGGCGGTCTTTCGATCTGACGTCTGTAGGCAAAGAAATACAGCCAGCGGAAAAACTTGCGTGAGGTGTTCATTTGCACCGGTTGGTCGGAAAACCGATCGTCGAGTTCTTCGCTGATGGCGGGCCTTTCGGGATCGGAACAGTCGATCGGCAGGCTCTGGAGTCCGATCAGGATCGCGCCGATCTGCCGCCGCCAGGGCCGCAGCATCTGCGTTTCGTCGATACCTGAATGCCGAAAAGCGATGGCCTGCTGGTTGAGGTATTCCATGGCTAGCAGGCGACAGGAGATACGGTAGGACGGCTCACCCAGGCGCTTGGCTAGGTGAATGCGCGCGACATCGCGGAATTCGGGGAAGGTGAAGCAATGGGTCTGGGGAACGCGTGCGCTCTTGGCCCGGTGCCATGCCTCCTCGCTCAGATAGAGCTCCAGCCCATCGGGCGTGGTGTCAAACCCCGGGAAAAAGTCGCCGGCGCCCTTCTTCACGAGGCTGCCAAGCTCCCTGAGCATGATTTCAAGCGCCTTGGGAACCGCTTCTGAAAGTCCCTGTTGGCTCGGTCTGTCTTTTTTGGGTATCACCGCGAGAAATTTGGCGATCATGTCCTTCGTGATCGGACTGTCATCCATCTGTCTCAGAAGCAGGGTTTCGACCAGCTGTTCGATCGTGTCCTGCCGTATCCCGTCAGGCGCAAGCGTCATGAAAAAGAGCAGGCGCTCGAAGAGGGGGTGCTGCCCTGAGATCCGGTCAAGTGCGTGACGCAGGATGGCGGCGTAATACGGTTCGGTATCGGGGTCGTGGTGCTCGATGACCTTCCACAGATCGGACTCTCCGGCCGACCGTCCGGCATTGTCACTGGTCAGCAGGCCTTGCGCGCTGTAGGCGATGTCGAGGGCGGCGTATTCGAGATCTCCAAAATTGCGCCTTACATTCTCGCATTTGTCTCGAAACGCGAGCACCGACGCTTTCTGCTTGAGCTGGTGTTTCGCGATGATGTCCGGCCAATCTCCGTCATCCGGTCCGACGAATTTGTGCCCGAACGTGTCGACGGACATAAAGGGCAGGCTCCAGCGGCGCAGACTCCTGTCCGATGTCTTGGCAATGCCTTCAACCGCGTTCGACAGGACAAGGATGCGGTTCCGCTTGAGCGATTCGAGATCTTCCGGAGAGTCGATGGCCGACAAGGGGAAGTCCATGATGCGGGACAGGACCCCCAAAAGCGTGTCACCCGCCACGAAGCGTTCGATGTCCCTGAGGCAGTTTCTCCCGCCAGGGGTGGCATTGATCCCGTCGAGGATCAGGATTCGGGGCCGCCGTATCATGTGGAGCCGGATTTCGGACAGCACCTCTGCAAACGCACCCTCGGGGTCCATTCCGTGGCGAACCTCGAACGTATCGAGATTCTTCGTGTAGAAATGCCGGAGGTAGGACACGATTTCGGGCAACCCGCCCTGGAAGGGGGTGCGGGGTGACAGGTCCTGTCGGGATGCCGCTTCCGCCCGGGCCACGCTGTCGCCTTCAGCGTCACTCGGCCTTGCTTCGGACAGGGCTCCCAGAGGAAGGTACAGGTATCGTCTCTCGTCGCCAGACGAAATGCATTCCATCTCGATTTCCGTGACCAAGTGACCAGCGAGCGCTGAGAGACCCCGCGGCATGCCGAGAGACGGAATATGCCGCACAAGGTCATCGATCTCTGCAGGAGAAAAGATCCAGTTCTTGACATCGGCAATCAGCTTCTGGCGCCCGCTTTTCTCCGAAAGCTTGAAGCCACTGCGGGGCAGGAAGGGCTGTTTGCGCGTCTCATCGAAGCGGATCCATTCCCGGAAGCGTTCGACAGCCCGTTTCCCTTCAAAGCGTTGGCTTCGGAACTCCCATGCCGAAATTGGCGGCTTGCCGCGGGCAAAGGGCTGGGCATTTAGCCACAGGACGCAGAGTTCGCTAACATAATAGGTCAGCATGTTCCATGCACGGTCTGATTGCGTGTTCTCGCCACGCATTTCCCCAAGCTGCTCTTGGGCCCAGACGGGTTTGGGAAATGCCTTGATGAAAGAAGTCGGTTTCATGAGGGCATCTAGATTGCTTAAAGACGGCGTTTCGGCGGGGCGCCATTTGAACTCGTCGCGCAATTTGATGAGGAATGTTTCCGGTCGGTGACCGAGGTCTCCAGCGATCCGGCGCACGAGTTCGACGCGCAGGGCGAAACCGAGATCAGGCCCGTCGTAGACCTTGTAGCTCGGCAGCTTGCGAACCACGAGATGGGAATGGAGTTTCAGGACCTTTCTAGGATGGAGCTTGTCGACCTTTCGCCAGCCCGCATCCAGACTCGAGAAACGGCGCGCTGCTGCATCACCGGCTTTCTGCCCCCCGGGTTTTGACTCTGTCTCTTCCGTGTCCTTGAAGCAATCTTCGTAACAGGCGCAAACTTGGCTCCATAGCGCGTCCAGATTCCCCCAATTGCCGTGCAGATCCTCCGGATCCCGGCTCTCGCAGCCCTTTGACATACCCGATTCGCCCCCTCGAACATCCCCCTGTTGTCCCTGTCAACAGAAGATTGCATTGAAACTTCGACATCACGATTCCATGATGTGAGACACTCGGGCGTTTTTCAATTCTTCGCACTGTCGCCGATTGCGACCTCGCAAGAGCCTCCAGCGGTTCCGCTACCCTTCTGACCGATATGGGCGAGAATGATCTCGTCCGGACAGAAAGTCCGGGCCTGATGAACCAGGAGGTAATCACATGAAAACCGTGACCATTGCGGCGCTACTGGCGAGCGCCTCTATGGCGGCGCCGGAAATGGCTAGTGCCAGCTTGTGCGACGGGTCGAGCGAAGAGGCCTATTTCAACGAACAGACCAGCTGCCCGCAGGCTTTCGAAGCCTTCTTCCGCAACGACATCTCCGGCCTTTCCGATGTGGAGAAGATCGATCTCGGGCTCTTCACTCCGATCTGGATCACGAAACTGCATGAACAGGCGACCCCGTATCTCGTCCCGTTCGACGTTTATCGCTGCCTGCATCCCGGGGACCTGGCGCTTGCGCAGCGCAAGCTGGTTTCCAACGAAGCTCTGGTCCGGAACGTCGTCGAGGATGCCTTCACCAACTTCATGATCGTCGGGAAATCCGTACTCGACGAGCGGAAAGCGCAGTCGCGATCCGGCAGCTTCGATCCGGTCCGCGAAATTACCGCCTTCGGCGGGGGGCTGGAGCGGACGCGATCGCGGACCGTCGGCCTGCGCTGGGCTGCCGAGCACGATGCGGTCAACTGGCTGGCGATCGCAGGCGAGACACCCGACCTCGCTATTCAAATCTACGAGAACGCCATCGACATTCTGCGGAGGGAATTCTGATGCCTTCTTTTTCCCGCCAAATCGGGAAGGGCGTTCTTTGCGTGAGCCTGTGTGTGGCGCCTCATGCAGTGCCGGCCTGCTTGCCGGAGGCAGGAATGAATCTGGGGTCGCCCCGGGAGATTATCGGGAACGGCGATCCTTCCGGACAGCCGGAGATCGCTCGCGCCGGACTGCCTCGTGGCCCGGCCGTGAAGCCGGTGCGCCCCGTCGCGCCGAAGCTGTCGCCGAAAAAGCCCCCGCCTCGCCTCCCCAAATCCTGGCCAGCGTCCCCGGCCAAACCGAAGCCGGCCCCGCCACCGAAGCCACGGAGAAAAGACGAAAATCCTAAGCGCCACATGCCTCCCGGGCCGGTCTTCAAGCCGCCGGGCATTTGATGGAGAATCCAAATGAACGACATGAAGCTCACGCCGAAGGAGTATATCAGCGCGCTCGGCCCGCTTCCGGATGAAGACACGATCGCGCGTTCAAGCGTTTCGCATGATCCAGACATCCCCGAGGCTCTCGGGGATCTTCACGCAAAGGCCTGCCTTCAAGGCCGGATCGTATACAATACGGAGTGTATTCGCGAACTCGACCAGAACCTTGCCCAAATAAACCGAATTATCGACGGTCTTGATCGGGACCTCAGCATGGGTCTGACCGAACACCTCATCCCCCGCGAAAAGGCCGAGGCGGGGCTCCGCCAGTCGTTCTGGCAGCGCGTCTATAACGGGTTAAAGGTGACTGTCGCAATTGCTGCGCCGTTCATGGGAACGGCCTTTTTGGCAGTATCCATGGGCGAACATAGCTACCAAATGTCAAGGAACCCCTGGCTTGCCGGCCTGGCGGCGGGACCGCTTTTCTTGGGATCCGGCACGCTATCGTCATGGGCGTTGATTCCCAGCGACGTTCGGAAGGTCGAGCGTCGCACGACCCTGCTGCTCGGGTCCGGTGCGCTTGCCTTCTTCTGCTGGGCCGGTGCGATGGCGGCGCGATATGGCGCACCGCCGGCGGCCGCAGGAATGCTGGGTGCCGGTTTCGACCCGACGCAATCGGGGTCCCACGACTTGGGGATCGTCTCCTGGGTCAGGGAGAAGGGCCTTTTCGCCTTTTCGCTGTTCGGCCATCTCGCGGCGGAAACTCTGCTCTCGGCTGGATGCATTGCCTCGGCGCTCTACGCGGAACGGAAGATTCTCCCGGTCACCTGCCGCCGGACCGAGTATCACGAGCTCAAGACCGCAGACCGCAAGAAGGCGATGACGGAGCGGGAAGAGTTGGAGCAGGAGCTGCGTCAGGCGAAACGGGAAAAGGCGGAGTGCGAGAGCCGCCTGGAGCTGATCGCGGCCAATTCGAGCGAGGCCATGAGGGCCGAGAAGGCCGCGCTCGATGCGACGATCGCCGAATCCCGTGCGCGGATCATTCGCGAACAATTGAGCCACTGAAGTATCAAGCGCGCCGGCACGGAAAGTGCCGGTGCAAGACCCCGAACCGGAGAAGCGGACCATGACGTTTCAAACTCTCAAGACCCTCGCAGCGACTGCTGTCACGGTGCTCACGGTCACCATGCTCGATCCTGCCGCGGCAGAAGCCAAGGACAAAATCCTGGTCATTGTTCCGGCCGCAAGCGACGCCGCGGCGGCGAAAGCGACCTATGACCTTCAGATGCGACTTCTCGAAGCGCTTCCGCCCGAAACGCATTTGGAGATCAGCGCGAGTCCGGGTGGAGCCCGGATCGTCGATCTCGAAACACCGATCTACATGCCGGCCCATCCCGCCTGGCGGCGTGAGTTTTTCGGACCGGCCGTCGCCGAAATCCAGGCCCATGGCCGCGACGCCTTCCAGAGGGGGCAGGCCGCCGATGTGATCTTGCCCAACCAGGTCGGGCTCCAGGACATCATCTCGGCGCTTCCGCGCCGTGCGCGCGAGCATCCCGAGGTGATGATCATCGGTTCTCCGCGCAGATTCGATGCGCGCGATCCGCAAAACAATACCGTCGACCGTTTTCCCAATGATGCAGTCCTCGATCTGGCGGTGCAGGAGACGCCGTACGGCACCCGGGGGCTGAAAGATACGCTGGATGGCACGCGCGTGCATGTCTGCTCTATTGATGACGGCTTTGTGCGGCCCCAGCACGAGGCGATGCTGGAACGCTATACCAGCCTGCGCCTGGCTGAAATGGGAGGCGTGCTGGCGACTTGGACGAGAGATCTCGACGAATGCCTTCAGCGGGTCTTGGAGCGGCGCGAAGACGGCCACGGCGTATTCGAACGGCGTCCCGAAGACAGGGCGCCTGCCTTTTTCGAGATTTCGGAAGCCGTCTTCCTGCCGCGTGCGGAGACCGCCCGCCAGTTCGAGATGCTGAATGATCTGGCGCTTCCCGATCACCTTGCAACCACTGTCCGTGCCAAGATCCTTCAGGGGGAGATGCAACTGGCCTCCGTGCAGGTCTACGATACGGACGCCGAGGACGGTGACCGGGTGATGATCGTGAGCGACGATTTCAGCTACGAGATCGAACTCACGCATGCGCGCCAGCGCGTGACGCTTCCTGTCGTGGGCGGAAAGGTCACCATGATCGGCATTGCCGACGGTGCAGGCGGCATCACGGTCGGCATCGAAACCAATGACGGAAGCCGATCGATGACGCCGGTCATGCGGGTTGGCGAGGAGATCGAGATCCCGTTCTTCAGCAAATGAGGGCGCTGTCGCGGCGTCCAGAGCCGCCCCGCCTGGGCGGCTCACCCTAGGCGGGTCGCTCTTGCGGCCATCCGCAGGGATCAGGCACGGGGCCTATATCTGATGGAAAGGATAAAAGGCCCGCTGATCCATAAGTATCCCCGGTCGTTTTCGCACCTGCCCGGCCATGACAAGCACCCCGTCACCGACCTCACGGAGTAGGGCTCCCCTGCCCCCGCGGGCACGACACCTCTCGCGCGGGCGACTGCGGTCCCGGCGCGACCGCCCATATCAAGATATTATGTGCACTTCGTACACTGGAGCATACTCTATTCCGTAAGACTCTGCCCCAACACGCCCAGCTGGCTGTCGTTCACCCGGAACTGGCAGCGCTTTTTGACATTCGGCTTGACCGCGTCAGCCTTCCCCACCTTGAACCCCGTATCGTAACAAACTCGCAGCCCGGTAAACAGTGGGAGACTCCAGCGTCAACGAGGATGAGAAGGCGGGGCTGGGCACTCGTTGGGAAGGCGTAGCCCGAACGGAGAGGCCCCTACCCCACGTTGCGCTCCCAATGGGCGGGTCCGGCGCCATTCCCCTGCGCAGGCAGCGGAAGACGACGATATTCGAGATGAATTTGGCCAGATGACCGGCTGTCACGGCTGTCTGATGCGCGGCGGGACGCTGTCGAACAGCATGTCCGCCACCGCGGCGTGATCTTCCCATGCCCTTTGCAGGGCGGTGGAGAGGTCTTTGGACTCGCCGGACGCCCAGTGGCCGATGGCGTCGCCGCTGAGGCGCAGTGCCCATTCGGCAAGCAACCTGTGCCGGCGGGGCGGCAGGTCGGGCAGTCGCCCGGAAAGGCAATCGGACAGGTCGTCGGTCCGCTCCATCAGGAACCGGTCGAGCAGGAGCTTCACCCTGCCACTGCTGCGGCCGAGATCGAAGATTGCGTTCAGGGTGGATCGGTCGTCCTCGATCTGGGCCAGATGTGCTTCGAGAAAGGGTTTCAGATCCGCGACCAACGCGCCTTGGCCCGTTCGCAGGGTTTCCAGCGCCTCGGGCGGGAACCCCGGTGGGCGGCCCAGAACCGCGGCCTCCTTGTGCGGGTAGTAGTTGAAGAAGGTGCGCGGGCTGATGCCGGCGCGTTCGGCGATTGCCTCAACCGTCACGGAATCCAGCCCGCCCTCGGTTCGAGCGAGGTCGAGGGTGGCGGCCTGTATCTCGCGCTCTGTCTGGCGCCGGCGGCGTTCGCGTAACGAAAGCGTCATGGCATCTTTCTTGCAGTCTGTGCAAAGTATACATATTTGGAATTCTACTGCAAGCGTTTCACTCAAGAGGTTTCAATGGCTGCTGTTGCCCGGGGTCGTTTGACGATCCGTTCATTCCTTGTGACCGCGGCTGTCGTGATGGCGGCCGCCACGAGTTTCGCGCAGGAGGCTGCCCCGCCGCCGATGCAGGTGGGCGTCATAACCTTGGCGCGGCAGGCGGTTCCCCAGGTCGTCACCCTGCCCGGCCGCGCCGTGGCCTATCAGCAGGTCGATTTGCGCCCCCGTGTCGACGGGGTGATCGAGGATATTCTTTATACCCCCGGCCAACCGCTGAAGGTCGGTGACCCGATGTTCCGGATCGACGACGCGGCCTATCGCGCTGCGGTCGCCGCGGATCGGTCCGATCTGGCCAAGGCCGAAGCCAATCTGCCGGTGGCGCGCGCCGCCTATGACCGGGCCGTGAAACTGGTGGACAAGGGCTATACCGAGGCCGAGGTCGAAACCGCCCGCGCCACGCTGGCCGAGGCCGAGGCAACGCTCGACGCGGCACAGGCCGCGCTCGACTATTCGCAAACCCAGCTTTCGTGGACGACCATCATCAGCCCGATTGCCGGGGTGCCCGATGTGGCCGCGGTGTCGGTCGGCGATCTGGTCAGCGCGGGGCAAAGCGATGCGCTGACCACCATCACCCGGCTTGATCCGATCTATGTCGACATGGTCGAGACCAGCACGCGGCTTTTGTCGCTGCGCGGCCAGATCGATGCCGGCACGCTGACCATGAACGACCGGCTTGAGGCGCGGCTGGTTCTGGAAGACGGGCAGGTTTACGAAGGCGGCGGAAAGCTCGTCACCCCCGGCATCAGCGTGGCCACGTCGACAGGCACCTTCCCGGTGCGCTTCCAGTTCGACAATCCCGACCGGATGATCCTGCCCGGCATGTTCGTGCGGGGTGAGGTGACGATCGGCACGGTCGATGCCTTTCTTGTGCCCCAGCGCGCGGCCGAACGACAGAATTCGGGGATGCTGACGGCATTCGTTGTGGGGCCTGACGGCACCGCAGAGCAGCGCAACCTTACCGAGGCCGGCACCCATGAGAGCAACTGGATCGTCAGTGACGGGCTGGCGCCGGGCGACCGGCTGATCGTCGATGGGTTGAAGTCCCTGACCGCGGGGCAGGCGGTTGCGCCCGTGGCCGTGACCATCGATGAAAACGGGCTGGTGCAGGACGCCGCCACCGCGACGGCGGAGGACTGATCCATGGCAGCCTTCTTCATCCGCCGCCCGGTCTTTGCCTGGGTTCTGGCCATCGTCACCATGCTGGCCGGCGGCTTTGGCCTGACCAGCCTGCCGATTTCGCAATACCCGGATATCGCGCCCACCACGGTGCGGATTTCGGCGACCTATTCCGGCGCCTCTGCCGAAACGGTCGAAAACTCGGTCACCAGCGTAATCGAGGACGGGATGACCGGGCTCGACGGGCTGATCTACATGACATCGACCTCGTCCGAAGGGTCGGGCAGCGTCTCGCTTACCTTCGATGACAGCGTCGATCCGGACATGGCGCAGGTGCAGGTCCAGAACAAGCTGCAACTGGTGCAGTCGCAACTGCCCACCAGCGTGACCCAGCAAGGGGTGCGCGTGAACCGCTCCACCTCGTCGATCCTGATGGTCGGGGCGCTGGTCGCCGACGACGGCACGCGCAGCTCTGTCGAGCTGGGGGATATCCTGGGCTCCACCTTCGAGGATGCGATCCAGCGGACCGAGGGTGTGGGTTCGATCAACGTCTTCGGCACGCTATATGCGATGCGCATCTGGCTCGACCCTGCGAAGCTCTACAAGTACCAGTTGACGCCCGCCGATGTGACCTCCGCCGTGTCGGAACAGAATACCAACGTGACCGTGGGGTCGCTGGGCGCGCAGCCGGTGGTAAAGGGGCAGCAGATGACCGTGTCGCTCTCGGCGCAGTCGCAACTGACCTCGGTCGAGGATTTCGAGCGCATCCTGCTGAAGACCAACGAAGACGGCTCCAGCGTCTATCTCAACGACGTGGCCCGGGTGGAACTGGCGCAGGAAAGCTATGGCAGTTCCAGCCGGTATAATGGCAAGCCCGCGGCGGGTTTCGGCGTGAACCTTGCCACCGGCGCAAATGCGGTGGAAACGGCCGAACGGGTGCGCGCGGTGATCGACGGGCTGATCCCGTCGCTGCCCGACGGCATCACGGTCGAATATCCCTACGACACCTCGCCCTTTGTCGAGGAGTCGATCAATCAGGTCTATCACACGTTGGCCGAGGCCATCGTTCTGGTGTTCCTCGTGATCCTTCTGTTCCTTCAGAACTGGCGCGCAACGCTGATCCCGACCATCGCGGTGCCGGTCGTCCTGCTGGGCACTTTTGGCATTCTGGCCGCCCTTGGCATGTCGATCAACACGCTCAGCATGTTCGCGCTGGTGCTGGCCATCGGCCTGCTGGTCGATGACGCCATCGTCGTGGTCGAGAATGTCGAGCGGGTGATGGCCGAAGAGGGGCTGAGCTCGATGGAAGCCACCGAGAAAAGCATGCACGAGATCTCGGGGGCACTGGTGGGCATCGTCGTGGTGCTGTCGGCGGTGTTCCTGCCGATGGCGTTCATGTCGGGTTCTACCGGGGTGATCTATCGTCAGTTCTCGGTCACGATCATCTCGGCCATGGTTCTTTCGCTCGCCGTGGCGCTGATCCTGACGCCCGCGATGTGTGCGCATCTTTTGAAACCGTCCCACGGCCCGACCCGCTTTGCGCCGCTGCGCTGGTTCAACCGGGGTCTCGACCGGACGACAGACGGATATGCCGGTGCCGTCGGGCGCCTGTCCGCGCGCCCCTTCCGCATGCTGATCGTGCTGGCAGCCATCGGGGCCGGCGGCTGGCTGGTCTATCGCGAGGTGCCGTCCTCCTTTCTACCGTCCGAGGATCAGGGCGTTCTGATGACCATGATCGAACTGCCCCAAAGCGCGACGACCCAGCAGACCGAGGCCGCCGTTGCCGCGATCGAAGACTACATGCTGACCGAGCGATCGGATGTCGTGGATTCGGTGTTCGCCGCGGTGGGGTTCAGCTTCGGGGGCAGCGGGCAGAACAGCGCGATGATGTTCGTCAAGCTCAAGGACTATGCCGCGCGCGATCTGGATGCCGGCACCATTGCGACACAGGCCAATGGCGCGTTCTTCCAGAACCGGCACGGGCAGGTCATCTTCATGCAGCCACCCGCGATCCCCGGCATGGGCACCTCGTCGGGCTTTACCATGTATCTGGTCGATCAGGCAGGGACCGGCCAGGCCGCCCTGAAAGAAGCCGCCGATGCGCTGGTCGCCGCCGCCACGGGGGACGGGCGCGTGACAAATCTGCGCGGCAATGACGAGGCCAGCAAACCCGCGCTGAAGCTCGAGATCGACCAGCAGAAGGCCGAGGCGCTGGGGGTCTCCCTGTCCGATGTCAACACGATGCTGGCCACCGTTTTCGCGGGCACCTATGTCAACGACTTCCCGCTGGGCAACGATCTGCGAGAGGTCATCGTGCAGGGCGACGCGCCCTACCGGATGCAGCCCGGCGATATCGACGCCTGGTATGTCCGCAATTCCGATGGCGAGATGGTGCCGCTTTCGGCTTTCGTGACGCGGGTCTGGGATGCGGTCACGCCCTCGCTGACCCGCTATGGCGGCACCCGCGCGATGGAGATTTCGGGCGCAGCGGCGCAAGGGGTCAGTTCCGGCATCGGGATGGAGGTGATGGAAGACCTCGTCGCCGATCTCGACGGCGGATATGGCGCGGCATGGACGGGGCTGTCCTATCAGGAACGGCTGTCGGGCAATCAGGAGCCGCTGCTTTACGCGCTGTCGATGCTGGTGGTGTTTCTCGCCCTCGCCGCGCTTTACGAAAGCTGGACCGTGCCGTTCGCGGTGATGTTGGCGGTGCCCGTGGGCGTTCTGGGGGCGCTCTTGGCAACCTGGGCCTTGGGGCAGTCGAACGATGTCTATTTCAAGGTGGGGCTATTGACGACCATCGGCCTTGCCGCCCGCAATGCCATCCTGATCGTCGAATTCGCCGAAACGCTGCGAAACCGTGGCCTGTCGCTGATCGAGGCGACGCGGAACGCCGCGCGCCAGCGCCTTCGCCCGATCCTGATGACCTCGCTTGCCTTCGGCTTTGGCATCCTGCCCTTGGCACTGGCCAGCGGGGCAGGCGCGAACGCGCAGAACTCCATCGGTATCGGCATGCTGGGCGGCATCGTGTTCTCCGCCGCCTTCGGCATCCTGATGGTGCCCGTCTTCTATGTGGCCGTGCTGAGCGCCGCCCGGCGGTTCGGGCGCGGCCGGGAGGTTCCCGCATGAGAGCCGTTGTCCTTTTGCTAGCAGTCGGCCTGGCAGGCTGCGCCGTGGGCCCCGACTATAACCGTCCCGACGTTGCGCTTTCGGCCCGTTTCGTTGGCGGCGACGCAACCAGCGTGGGTGCCGTTGCAACCGAACCGTGGTGGCAGAGCTATCGGGACCCGCTTCTGAACGATCTCGTGACGCGGGGCCTTGCGCAGAACCTTGACGTGATCGCCGCGACGGAGCGGATTGGCGAGGCCGCGGCCGCGCTGCGCGCCACCGGGGGGAACGCTGCGCTCAGCGGCGGGCTTGATGTCAACAGCACACGGTCAGGCGGCGATGGTATCGCCACGACCACCACCGACACGGCCCAGCTTGGCGCGGCCTTTGTCTTCGACCTGTTCGGCGGCATCCGTCGCGAACGCGGAGGCGCAGAGGCCGATCTGGTTTCGGCGCGGGCCGAGGTCGAAACCACCCGGCTTGCATGGCTGGCCGAACTCGTCGCCGCCTATTCCGACGCGCGCTATTACCAAGAGGCGCTGGCACTGGCCCGCCAGACCGTTTCCGCCCGCGAGGAGACCGTTGCGATCACGCGCGATCAGGTCGCCGCCGGCGCCGCCACCGACTATGAGCGCGCCGAGGCAGAGGCACTGCTGGAAACGGCACGCGCGGCCGTGCCGCAATATGCGGCCGGGTTCGATGCGAATGTGTTTGCGATCGCCACGCTGCTGAACGAACCCGCCGGCCCGATCCGGGCGTCGATGCAGCGCGGCGCCCCGCAGTTGCGCCCGCCGCCCGGCAGCAAGACGGGCGTGCCCGCAGACCTCCTCCGCAACCGCCCCGATATCCGCAGTGCCGAGGCCGATCTCGCCTCGGCCGTGGCCGGGGTCGGTATGGCGGAAGCCGACCTTTACCCCGCGCTGACGCTTTCGGGGACGATCTCTCGCACCGACGGGACGGGGGCATGGTCCTTCGGGCCCGGCCTGTCCTTGCCGCTGTTCAATCAGGGGGCGCTGCGTGCCAGCCGCGATGCCGCCGCGTCCCGTGCACGACAGGCCGAAATCGCCTGGCGCGCCGCGATCCTTGCCGCGGTCGAGGATGTACAGGTATCCCAATCGAACCTGTCGCGGTATCGCCAGCGCGCCGCAGCCCTGCGCCGCGCGGCCGCCAAGTATGGCGAGGCCCTGACACTGGCGCAGGACAACTACCGCAACGGTGCCAGCACCCTGCTGGACTTGCTGGAAACCGATCGCAACACCGCGTCCGCGCGGATCTCGGCGGCCTCGGCCGTCAACGATGCCGCAAAGGCCTGGGCGACGCTGAAGATCGCAACCGGCGCCGGGGCCGCCTATGCGGCGGGGCGGGCGGAGTGAGCTTGTCCGACGCTCCGACCGCCCTGCCATCCGAGCGCGCCCAAGGGATGTCCGCGCCGATTGGACAGGGCGTCCTCCCCCAATCGAAAGGCGCCCGCCCGGGATTTGGAGATCGCAAACGCCCGACCCGGCGGGCCGTGCTGCGGCATGCTTGGCGACAGTCAAAAGACAGGACCGGGCCGGCCTGTCTATGGGCCTACGTCGGCACCAATGACCGCGCCTGACAGCGCGGTCCTCATCATGGACGGGGTCGCGCGCGGCAAGGGCCCCACGCGACGGGTCAGACAAACTGAAAATCGTCGATCGTCAGGTCGGCCGCGCTGACGCCATGGATCAGCACGAGATGCCCGTCGACACTCATCTGGGCGCCACCGACGACATCGGTGATGTCGAGCGCGTCGACCAAGCCCTCAAGACCATTGGCACAAGCATCGAGGTTGAGCCGCCCGGTTTCGGGATCGGCGATGCGCACCATGATTGTGTCGGCGCCGTCCTCGAAATCCATGATCTCGTCGGCGTCCCCTTCCCGGAAGATGTTGAAGACAAACACGTCCGCACCCGCGCCGCCGGTCATGATGTCATCGCCACTGCCGCCCTCAAGGATGTCGTCACCGCCGCGGCCAAGCAGGGAATCGTTGCCGCCCGCGCCCAGAATGGTGTCGTCGCCCTCCCGGCCTTTGAGCGTTTCGCCGGCGGCCCGGCCCTCGATCAGCAGCGGATCGGTGATCAGGACCGGGGTAAAGTCCACCACCTCGCCCACCGCGGACCCGGGCGTGACCACGCCCAGTTCGACCGTCGCCCCACCGCGGGACTCGAAATAGCGCAACTCGATGCTGTGCGCGCCCTCGTCAAGCTCCACCCGGGCCTCAAGCGTAGCCGGGCCGTGCAGGCCATCATTGTCGATCACCCGAACACCGTCGATCCACAACTCGGATCCGTCATCGCTTTTCAGGCTGAACCGGTAGGTCCCGGCCTCTTCGGCCAGATAGGCGCCGTGATAAAGCACGGCAAAATGGTCGGCGGGACCACCGGCAAAGAAGCTGCCGGTCGTGGCTTCGCTGATCTCGGTTACCTGCTCTTCAAAGATCGGCGTGGCCCGGAAATCGATCTGGTCGAGGCGCACCGTGTTGCTTGCGACGTTGAAATAGGTCGCCGTCATCCCGTTCAGGGTGACCTTGTCCAGCCCGACAAAGTCGAACGGGCGGATGTCGGCGGCCACGACCCCGGGCAGCCGGATCGTGCCCACACCGGTGTCGATCACGGCACTGCTGCCTCGCTGGGTGATCGTCAGGTCATCGAACCCCGTGACCGAGGCGACCGCGCTGAGGTCGATCCGATCCTGCCCGAAGGTGAACCCGAAGAGGGTGTCGGCACCGAAATTCGCGATCCCGTCGGTCGAGAAAGAATACACGTCAAAGCCAGTGCCACCGAAAAGCCGGTCACGACCCGCGCCCCCATCCATCAGGTCGTTGCCTGACCCGCCGTCCAGACTGTCGTCGCCATCGCCCCCAAGAAGCGTATCGTTGCCGGCGCCGCCGAACACCTCGTCGTCGCCGCCACCCGAGCGGACAAGGTCATTGCCACCGCGCGCGTCGACGAAACCGGCGGCGTCTCCGCCATCGATGACCTCGGAGGTGTTGGAGAAGAATTGCTTGGTCTGGCTCAGGTCGATCTTGATATCCCTGATCCCCTGCCCCGACAGCGAAATACCATCGCCGCCCAGATTGGTAAGCTTGATCTCTGCGGGGATGCCATCAATGGGCAGCCCCTGTTTGCCGCCGGCGCTTTTGCCATCTGCGGTAAAGCGTTCGACGAACATCCGGTTGCCGGAAACCGTATCGTTCCAGACGATTGCAAAGCCGCCATCGTCCAGCGCAACCACATCGCTTTGCCGCACCGTGTTGCCGACATTCGAGCCCGAGACGAAGGATCGCCCATCGCGGTTGTCTGCGCTTGCGATCAATTCGAATACGCCGCTGGAGATGTCGTAAATCTCGAACGCCAGATCGGAGTCGCGCCCGTCCTTCTCGGCGAAGGTGATGACGATATTGCCGTTTGCCAGCACATCTGCGGCGGGCAGCAGCGTGTTGGACCCGCCGGTGATCCGCTGCTTGATGAGACCCGAAACGGAACTGACAGGGTTCAGGTTTTCGTCAAGCAGCACCGCGTTGATCTGTCTCCGGGCGCCCGTGATCTCGTCGAGGAGCACGAAGCCACCGTCGCCGAGCGCGACGATCTGGCGGTCAACGGCATTGGGGTCGGTGAAGAAATCGGGGAAGGAGCTGGACAGCAGCACCCCTTCGGCGGTCTCCCGCACCAGCCCGGTCGCATCGTAGATCTGAAGCGCCGGGCCAAGGTCCGGATCATTGCGGGACAAAACGAATTGTCCGCCCTCCAATGGCTCGATCGCCAGCGTTTTCGACGTGGACGGGTCGTTGATCGTCTCCTCGAACAGCACATTGCCCTGCGCGTCACGCATGGTGAGCGTGAAGCTGTTGGCATCCTGCACCGTTACCGTCGCCGTTTCACCGGTCGACAGGACCACCGTGCGGGACCCGTCTTCATTGGCCAGCACTTCGGGGATGACCGGTTCGGGTGCGTCAACGGGGGTGGCGATCAGGGCCTGCAGCGCGTCAGGGGTCTCTTCCGGGGAGCGAATTTCCATTGGATCAGTTCCTTTTTGGCAGATTGCCCGGTTTCTCTGGGGATACTGCTTGGTCGGACGGGCACTGGGACCGGTTCAAAAAGAACGGGAAGACGGCTTCTTCGCGCCCGCCGGGCCGCCCCTCCATCCCCTTCGCCCGTTCAAGGCCGCGCGCGCCCCGCGCCAGCAGCCGGGCCTGCACCGCCCGGTGAAGCATGCCCCTCAGGCCCCCGGTCTGCGTTCCGCCCAGACACGCCAAAGTTTTTTTGAACCCTTCCGGCCCGCGTCGCGACCAACCATCACAACCGGCTACGCGACACGCTTTGCGCCCCCAAGTCACACCGATACCGGGGGCAGGATTGGCGCCTAGCTCAAACCCCGCGCGTCAATCGCGCCCTGAAGGAGCCAACAAGATGCCGTCGATCTTCGAATTCGCCATGCTTTCCAGCGAGATTTACAGTGACATTCCCAGCGACGCCGGCGGGTGGACCGTCAGTGCGAACAAGCTGAAATGGGCCAGCGGTGAACTGCAAGCCGCGGTCTTCACCAAGAACCGTCAGTCCATCGTGGCGTTCAAGGGCACAACCGGTGGCACCGATTTCCTCGCCGATTTCAAACTGGGTGTCTGCATGAACAGCAGCTACTTCAGAAAGGCCGAGGCGTTCGTTGAAAAGAACGCGCCTGCAGGGGCCCTTTTGACCGGCCATTCGCTCGGCGGCGCCATTGCCCAGGTCGTGGGTCACCGCAAGAAGATGCCGTTCGTGACGTTCAACGCGCCCGGTGTCGCGCTTCTGCCGAACTTTGGCACGTCGAGCTTCGGCAGAAACCTGTCGCAGCTCAACCCGGTGATGGGCGCCATTCGCGCGGCCGGCACGGTGGCGGGGGCCGCGCGTCACCCGCGTCAGGCAGCGAAAGACTTTTGCGCCCTGCCCAACAAGTCAGACGGTCTCAACTATCGTCTCTCCGGTGACCTGATCAGCCAGGCAGGCATCCACCGCGGCAAGGTGATCACCCTCAGCGGCGCCGACTACGATGGCAATCCGCTGGCGCAGCACTCCATGGACAACCTGATGTTCGAGATCGCGGAAAGCGGCATCGGCGACCGGACGTTCCACTAGAGGCCCGTTCCCGCCATCTGTTGGCATGGACCGGCGGGCCTGTCAGCCCCGGCGGTTCTGCCCCTCTGCAACCGGACCTGTCCCGATGGGGCATGTCGCCCGCGCCTGCAAAACATGCGGGTGTGAACCGCCCGTCGCACCGGATAGACGCTTGCCGACTTCTACAGGACAAGCGCCAGGGATATTGCGCCCACCAGCAGCAGGCTGACCGCCCAGAACAGATCGAGGTTGAACCAGCCTTTCGAGAGGAAGCGCAACCCAAGCCATCTATAGACCACAAAGGCCAGCGCGCCGCCCGAGAGCGTCATCGCGAGGGTGTGGACAATGGCCACCATGCCTACAACGCCGGTATTGGTCGACATGAGTTCAAAGGCCGCGGCATGCCCGGCATCGGTGTCGATGGTTTCGCAAATGCCCAGATAGATCGGCACCAGCATCAGCCCCGCCCCATGGGCCGTTGCCGCGAGAAAGGACCAGAGCGCAAGCCGCGATGGCGGCACGCGCGCCAGAAACCGCGGATGGCGCCGGTTGAACACGAGGTACAGACCCAGCCCGATGACCAGAAGCGCGGCGCCGATCCGGATTTCCCGCTGCCATTCCGCAAGAAACAGCAACGCCGTGAAGGGAAACAGGATCGCCGCCATCGCCAGCAGGTGGCCCCCCGCCAGGGCAAGCAGTGCCTTGAAAAGACTGCCCGGGGCACGGTCCATCAGCGCGGCGGAAACCGCCAGCGGCCAACCCATGCCGGGGTTGACGCCGTGATAGATGCCCGAGGCGACGACGGCCCCCCAAAGGGCCGTTGCCGTACTTATACCCTCCACGCCTCAGACGGAGGGGTAGCAGAAACTGTCGGTCGAGCAGTCCCCGCCCTCCAGCCGGATCTGGTGGGCGCGATAGCCGTCCGGGAATTCCAGGTAGAAATCCTCGGCCAGGGTCAGCCCGCCATTTTCGCCCGCATGCGCCATGACCATGTGCCCGCCCGCGTCGTCGGGATAGAACTGGTCGTCCCATGTGGAATAGAGCGAGTTGGTCCAGTAGACGCGCTTGCCGTCGCGGCTGATCTCGACCATCTGGGCCCATAGGCAAAGCGCTTGCCGCCGGGGTGGGCGGTTTTCTTGACGATCCCGCCGATCTCGACCTTGCCAGCCAGTTTGGGCGCCATCGGGTCGGAGACATCGTATTGATGCATCTCGCCGGTGCCCCAGCAGGCGACATAGAGGAACCGGTCATCAAGGCTGAGGTCGATATCGGTGACCAGCGGCGGCACCGCCCCGAACCCTTTCAAGAGCTCGGGCAGGTCGTCGGCGGCGGCAGGCTGCGGGTCGATGGTAATGGTCTTCTTTACCTCGAACGTCCCGTCCGCCTTGCGCCACCAGGTAAAGATCGCGCCTTGCAGGTTTTCGGTATCCACCACCACGCCGCAGAACCCGTAATCCTTGGCCGGGTCATGGGCGGGCCGGATTTCCAGCGCCATCTGGTGGTTGGCGCCCAGGTCGATGGTCTGCACGTTGCGCCGTTCACGCAGATTCCAGAAATGGATCGAATGCCCGTACTTGTTCGACAACAGGTCCTCGGGCACCACGCCGTTTTCGAATTGCGGCGGCAGGCCCCATTCGGAACTGACCATGTAGTCGCGCGGCAGGTTCCACCAGAAATCGTAATGCTTGTCCTGCTTGCCACGGTCCATCTCGTAGCGGCCGAGGATCTCGAACGTCTCGCAATCCATGATGAAGATGCCCGGCGGCCCATCGGTGCCATCCGCCCCGCCGCCGCCAAGGGTGCTGACATAGATCCCCTCTGGCCCGCAATGGATCGTATGGGGCCGCGAATAGCCGGTCTTGGCAAACACCTCCTCGGGTTCGATGATCTTGTGGATCTTGGCCTTTAGCGGCTCTTTCACGTCGATGACGTAGATGCGCGACGACCGGATGCCGGGGACGATCAGATAGCGCCGCTCCAGAAACGCATGTCCCGACAGGGGCGACAGCGCGGACGAACAGGCATTCCAGCCGAAATGGTGAAACTCGTCGCCTGTGTTCGGCATGATCACCTGGTGAACGATCTGCCCATAGGATTTCGATCCCGGATCGACGTCGATCACCGCCAACCCGTCGGGTTGCGATCCGTCGGGGCTGAGCATCAAGGTAAAGGCCAGCGTCTCCGCCGGGGCCTCCATGGCGAGTTTGGGCGTGGCGTGGAACGTCGGATCCGGCCGCAGGTTCATGGTTGGTCCTCCCTCTGAAATGCGCCGATCCTCCCCCGGCGCCTGAGACAAAGCGTCTCACGCCACGACGCTTCGGGGCAAATGTTTTCAGGCACTTTGGCAGAGTTCGGCCCGTGCCGGCCGCCATGCGCACATCCCGACCGGCTCAGACCATTTCGTCGGGCACCGGCACGGGGGTTGCCATGCGGCGCGCCGGGGCGGGGTCGTAATGCACGATCAGACCCTCGCGATCTTCCGGAGCCGCCTGCGTGTTCCGGTCAGACAGGGTTTTCCAGTAGGCAAAAGCCGTATCCGGCGCCAAGGCGGCCTCCGGCGCACCTGCGGGCAGCCAATGGCCCATCACCCGCGCGCGGACATGGGCGACCTGCGCGGGCCGCGTGACATCAACCGCGGTCTCGGTATCCCAGCGCAAGCTGCGACCGTTGAGATTGGCCGAGGAAATGAAGGCCCTCGCGTCGTCGAAGATCGACACCTTGGAATGCACATAGATGATCGGCGCCGACCTGAGCCTGTGCCGCCCCTCTCCGCCAGCGGGCCGTGGCTGCACCGGGGACACCACCAGCATCCGGTCGGTGCCAAATCCCCGTCGCAGGATGGACAGGCACCGTGTTTGCAGCCGCTCGCCCTTGCGGGCATCCAGCCCGTCATTGTCCTCGAACGCCACGTCTTCGGGGGCCGCCGGCAGAACAAGGATCAGCTTCAACTGCGGGCAGGCCCGCGCACGCCGGGCAAGGACCCGCGCCAGCGGCAGATGCCGGAAGAACTGCGTCTCAAGATAGATCAGCCGCGTTGCCTGTTCGGCGGCCTGCCGATGCGCCGCCTCGATCTCGGTGACGACCGGCACAGGCGACAGGCGGAACGGGGCACGGCCTGGGCGCCGCGACAGGGTGCGCAGAAATCCCGGCGCGGGCGGCGGCGGCGGCCGGTGCCCGGCGACCGTGCCAAGAAAGCTTTTCAGATGGTCGGCCGCGGCGGCGACCACGGGGCCCTCCACCATGGCCTGCACGTCATGCCATGTGTCGCGCGCCGGGCGGTCATGGTCGGGGCTGTCCAGACGGCGCGGGTTGAGATCGAGCCCCCCGATATACAGACGTCGGTCATCGAAGACGGCCATCTTCTGATGATGCGTCGCCGGGTAAAGCTGCGGCAGATGCCAACGGCAGGCATGGCCCGCCGGCGTCGTCCGCGTCGCGTTGCGCAGCCCCGGCGCTTCGGTCAGGAAGCACTGGCGCGTCTCGGCGGACATGCCGTTCAGCCGCGCAACGAACCCGCGCAGCTTTCCCAGGGCAACAGGCCCCAGAACCAGCCTTGCGCCCTGCCCCGCCTGCGCCGCATGCCGCGCGGTGACAATCTGCAACCGTCCCCCCGACACCTCTTGCGCGGCCAGGAAACGGCGGCGCGACGCCCAGCTTTGCCGGTGCAGATCGGGCGCCCCGATCGGATCGAAGTCGGACAGGACCATGCGGACTTCGACCCCGCGGCGCAATGTGTGCACGACAAGGTCGAACCAGTCGTGGCCGACCGTCCGGGCCTCGTCCGACAGCAGTGGCGTGGACAGATCGAAAATGCGGAAGCCGGCGCTGATGGACTCGCGCGCCTCAAGAAATGCGCTTTCAAGCACCGGCACAGCTTCTGCCGCAGTCAGCAGGACGGTGATCGAGGCAACCGCCTCCGAAGGGTCATTCTGCATGCGTCGGCTCTGTTCTCCACCCATCCGGCGGTCTTGTGTCTTTGGGGCATCCCGGCATCCCCGGTTTCTGGTACGTCTGCCTGCCCCTCCGGGCGGACTGGACTGTGAAACGCCGGCAACGCCCTGCGGTTCCGTCCTGCCGCGGCCCGCGGGGGATGAACCTTATGCCCGCAGGCTGCGTTGAATCGGCAAGGGGTGCAAGGCAGCGCATGTGCACCGAGCGACAACGAAAGGCAGGCAGACCCAATGACCCATCCGTCAGCAGCGGCAGGTATCTCCGCGTCCAACATGGCGCAGGCCCCGGTGACCACGATACTGGACGAGGTGGCACACAGATCGCAGGGGGTGCGGGTCGCGGTCGGCGATCTTTTTTCCGCCCTCGGCGCGGCCAGCTATACGCCCCTGCTCCTCCTGCCGGCGCTGGCCGTCGTCTCCCCGCTCAGCGGCATCCCCGGGTTTTCAAGCCTGTGCGGGCTGGCGATTGCCGTGATCTCGGCCCAGATGATCGCCCGTCGCCCCCATCTGTGGACCCCGCGCTGGCTGCGTGCCCGAACGATGGATGCCGCCACGGCCCGTCGCGCGGCGAAAGGGTTGCAAAGACCTGCCCGGTGGCTTGAATGGGTCGCCCGTCCGCGGCTTGCCCCGCTGGTCGAGCCGCCTTTGGTCCTTCTGCCGCAACTGATGTGCCTGCTGGCAGGGCTCGTCATGCCGTTTCTGGAACTCGTGCCGTTCTCGTCCTCGCTGCTGGGCGCATCGGTGGTTCTGCTGGCTGTCGCAATGCTGACGCGGGACGGGCTTCTGGCGCTGGTGGGCATGGTTCCGTTCATCCTTGGGGCGGCCTTGGCGACCGCTCTTTTCGCCTGACACCGACCCCTCGCAATGGCGATCACCACCGAAATCGGAACCAATTCCCCGTTATTGCGTTGATTGGATATAGAAAGGGAACGGCGTCTTCCATGTCGGCCCTGCACAATTTCGGAGGAACCCGACCATGACTCTCTCGACCAAGGCCAAGATCGCGCTGGGGGCGGTTGCCGTTGTACTCGTTGCCGGGCTCTATGTCCGCTGGGGGCCGTCTTCCTGGGACGTCCAGATCACCGGCACGACGGGCGATGGCCGCGATGTCCAGTACCGCATTGAAACGGTTTATGCCGACACGTCGGACACGCTGATCTTCAAGAACGCCGATGCGGGCTTTGCGCCGCCCTATTTCAAGTTCGACTCGGCCGACCTGCAATCGGTGGCCAACCGGGTCACGCGCGAATGCCCCGAACAGGCCGTCACCGTGAACGGCTACGGGCTGCGTATCCCGTTCCTCGACATGTTCCCCAACGCCACCTCGATCGACGCGCCCGAGCGCTGCCTGATGGCCCCGTCCGATCAGGGTGAGGGTGCGGTGACGACCGGGTAAGGCCCTTTGCCATCGATGAAAAAGCGCGGCCGCCTGCGAGAGCAAGGCGGCCTGTCAGACTGACGAACCCGGCGCTCTTACAAGGCACCGCCTCGCACCGGTTCTATGTATGGCCCTCAGGCGGCCATCTTCTTGGCCGGACGCCGGCCGGGGCGTCGGCGCGGGCGCCGCTTTGCAGGGGTTTTCGCGGCCTCCCGGGCACTGGTCCAGGGCGTTCCTCCGGCAATCTCGACACGGGCGCCCAGAACCTTCTCGATGGCCCTCAGCTCCCCCATTTCGTCGGAGGTGCAGAAGGCGACGGCCCGCCCGTCCCGACCGGCCCGCGCCGTGCGCCCGATCCGGTGGACGTAGTTTTCAGGCACGTTCGGCAGGTCGAAATTGTAGACATGGCCAACACCGGGGATGTCGATCCCGCGCGCGGCAACATCGGTGGCCACCAGGACCCGCACCGTTCCGTCCCGAAACGCGGCCAGCGCCCGGTCGCGCTGGCCCTGGCTCTTGTTGCCGTGGATCGAGGCGGCGGCAAAGCCCGCGCGCTCAAGCTGTTTCATCAACCGTTCCGCGCCATGCTTGGTACGGGCAAAGACCAGCGCACGATCGTCGCGATGCCCGTCAAGCAGGTCGATCAACAGCGCCTGTTTCTGGTCCTTGGCCACGAAATGGACCGATTGCGCCACCTTTTCAGCCGCACGCCCCGGGGGAGAGACCTCGACCCGCACCGGGTCGGACAGGTAATCGCGGGCAAGTGCCGCAATCTGTTTCGGCATCGTGGCCGAGAACATCATGGTCTGCCGCTGCTTGCCCAAAAGCGGCGCAATCCGGCGCAGGGCGTGGACGAAGCCGATATCCAGCATCTGGTCGGCCTCATCCAGCACAAGAAACCGGGTCTGGCCCAGATCCACGGCCCGACGGTCGATCAGGTCGATCAGGCGGCCCGGGGTGGCAACGAGAATATCCGTCCCCCGCGCAAGTTGCTTGATCTGCACGTTGATCGACTTGCCGCCGACGACGAGCGAGATACGCAGATCCCCGCTCAACGCCTGAAGGGTGGCCACGATCTGCGTGGCCAGTTCCCGCGTGGGTGCCAGAACAAGGCCACGCACGCCGCGCGGCGCGGGCCGGGCCGTGTCGGCCGACATCGCGATCACCAGCGGCAGGCCGAAAGCGGCGGTCTTGCCGGTGCCCGTCTGGGCGATACCCAACACGTCGCGGCCCTGCAGGGCATGGGGGATCGCCTTGGCCTGGATCGGCGTCGGCTTTGACATCCCAAGGCCGGTCAGCCGAGAGACGAGCGGGGCCTTGAGCCCCAGATCAGTGAAGGTCATGTAACATCCTTGCCCGGACAACTGTCCGGCCTTGCCGCCACGGGCCTTTTGCACGCGGTCAGGCGGGGTGGACCCGAAGCGTTCGCCCGTCACGCAGAATTGCGCCCCGAGTCGCCACAGGCGGTGTCCCCCTTACGTGATGTGAGAAACTGGTCGTCATGGCCGGAAGCGGGCAAATGCCCGTCTGCTCACGCGGCAGGGCGATAACGTCAACGCCTCATCGGGCGTTGGCGGGTCCATGTCAACAAAAAAGCAAACAGCGCGGAATCGAACTGGCTAAAATGCCGTTCGTTTCCCCCGTGATCGGGGCGGCAGTGCCGCCCTGCCCTTTTACCCCGGCCGCAACAAAGGCCCCGCTTGCGGCTGTTGCCGAACGGGGCCGTTCAGGCTTCAGGTGCGCCGGTAAAACGCAAACGACGCGACCCCGGCCAGAAGAAGAACGGCCGCCGCCGGCAGCGGCACGACGCCGGGTGCAGAGATCGGAGCGATCACAAGCGACACGTCGGTCAGTCCGTTGCCCGCCCACATGTCGGCCAGAGTAAAGGTCTCGGCCAGATCGGCGCCGAACTCACCCGTCAGGGTCAGCAGAACGCCGTTCGGAAAGGCCCCGCTTTCGTCCCCGCCAATCCCGTCGAACTGGAATTCAAGCGTGTCCGCCCCGGCCGGGTCATAGACCGACCCGAAGGCGACCAGGCTGCTCGAATTGGCGACCTGTATCCCGGACAGATCGTCGACATTGAACGAGCCGCCAAAGGCCCCGATGCTCCCGTCCGTCTGAAGGTCGGCGGTCAACGCCACGGCCAGGCCAGTATAGGCCGACAGCGTTCCGGTCCCGGCGCCACTGCTGAAGGTCGGATCCTGGAAATCGAGACCGAACCCGAAGTTTTGCAGGTCCCCGGTCGCGGTGATCAGCGGTTCCGGATCGACCGTCAGCCCAAGCGAGGCGGCCTGTGCCGCAACGCCCAAGGAGGCCACCGAAACCGCCGCAGCAAGAAAAATTCCCGTCTTACGCATCATTTTAGTCCCCCGAAACACTTGCAGACCGATTACTCACATGGCCTGGGATCGTGATGATCCGATCAAACGAAGTCAATGTCATCGACATCCCCCGTACCATACACGAACACCATGTCATGCTCGGCGGTGTCGAGCACCAGCGCGACATAGCTTGCGAATTCCCGGACGGCAAAGATGCTCTCGCCGCCAAGGTCGATACTGTCGACACCGGTTTCATAGTCGAGCACGCGCATCGTGTCGCGCACCCCTGCGAGATTGGTAAACTCGAACACGTCCGCGCCGCCTAGGCCGCGCAGGTTGTCGAGCGGCCCGCCCATTGACCGGATCAGGTCTTCGCCATCCGTCCCGATCAGAAGGTCGATACCCGATGTCCCGGTGATCACGTTCGGCCCGGTATCGTCGACATCGTTCACCGTGACCGAGATCATCTGGGTCGTGCTGTCGGTGCCATCGTCAACGCTCACCTCGACGAGGTAGACGTTGTCCATGTCTATGTCGCCCGGGTTCTCGAAGTCGGGCGCCACGATGAAGGACAGCGTGCCAAGCGTCGGATCGATCTGGAACAGGCCCGCATCGTCGCCGCCGACAATCGCGAAGCTGAGCGGATCGCCCTCGGCATCGGTGGCAACCACTGTCGTGACAGCGGTCGTGTTCTCGTCGATCGCCACCGACGGGCCGCTGACGATCTGGGGCGCATCGTTCACGCCCGTCACGGTCACCGTGACGTCCTCGATGCTGGACAGGGCGCCGTGGCTGTCGGTTGCCTGAACCTGAACCACCACGTCCCGGGTTTCCCCGGTTCCGAGGTCCTGGAAGTCCGCGCCCGGATCGAACACCAGGTCCGTGCCGGAAATCGACGCGCTGCCCTCGGACGGGGCGCCGACGATGGTGTAGGTCAGCGAGGCGCCGTCATCGTCGCTGTCGATGTCGCCGCCCAGGGCCGACAGATCCAGCGTGACCGCCGGGCCGTCCTCCACCGCGGCAAGGGTGCCGGCGCCCAGTGTCGGCGCGTCGTTGGCACCCGTCACCGTCACGTCGATCACGCCGTCATTGGACACCGCGCCATGCCGGTCCGTCGCCTGGACAGAGAACGACACCGTGCGGGTTTCGCCCACGGCCAGATCCTGGAAGTCCGTGCCCGGATCGAACAGAAGCGCCGTGCCGGAGATGCTGCCCGACCCCTCGCCCGGCGCCGCCACGATGGCATAGCTCAGCGTGTTGCCATTGTCGTCGTTGTCCGGGTCGGAGCCGAGCGGCGCGAGCTGAATGCTCACCACCGCGCCGTCCTCGTTCGCCGCACCGGTGCCGTTGGCCATGACAGGCGCATCGTTTTCGCCGGTCACGGTCACATAGACCGTGGCCGTGTCTGTGCCGCCGAAGCTGTCCTCGATCGTGTAGGTGAAGCTGTCGGACCCATTCGCCCCCTGCGCGATCGCGACAAACGCGCCGTTGGGGTCGTAATCGAATGTGCCGTTGGCGTTCAGCGTCAGCAAGGCGCCCGAGGGGAGCGTGATTTGCGTACCGAGACTTGCGGCCTGGCCGTTGACTTCGGTCACCGAGAACGGATCGCTTTCCGGGTCATAGTCGGCCCCGCCGCCGTTGTTCGCGAAGACATCGCCGGACAGCGGGACGCTAGCGCCCGTCGAGACAAAGTCGTTCAGCGCCACCGGTGCCGAATTGCCCAGAACGGTCACATAGACGGTTGCCATCGCGGTGCCGCCATTCCCATCGGAAATGTCATAGGTGAAACTGTCGGACCCGGTATAGCCCAGCGTCGGCGTATAGGTGATCGTATTGTCGGGATTGACCACGGCCGTGCCATTGGCCGGCGTGCCGACACCGGTCACGGTCAGGATGTCCCCGCTGTCGACATCGTAATCGCCATTCAGGACCGAGATCGTCGTGGAGGTGTCGATATCGGTTGTCACGCTGTCATCGTTCGCGAACGGATCGTCGTTCACGCCGGTGATCGTCACCGTGCCGGTGGCGCTGGCGGTCAGGTTCGACCCGCTTTCCTGAACCACATAGGTAAAGGTGATGTCCCGGGTCGCGCCGACGGCCAGTTCATCATACTGGCCCGTCGCAACGAAGCTGATGGTCCCGTCGGCATTCACCGTCAGAACGCCGCCGCCCGACTGCACAAGCGGTGCGCCCACATAGGAGACATTGCCATTGACCGAGACCACGGTCAGCGTGTCACCCTCGGGATCGATATCGGGGCCATTGCCGTTGTCGCCGAAGACCGAGCCGCTGACGGCGCTGTCCTCGTCCACCGTAAAGCTGTCGTCCTGCGCCACCACGTTGTCATCGGCACCGCTGACATAGATCGTGACGGTCGCCGTATCGTGCAGGCCGCCATCGTCGGTGATCCGATAGGTGAAGCTGTCGG
This sequence comes from Rhodovulum sp. P5, assembly GCF_002079305.1. Taxonomy (NCBI): domain Bacteria; kingdom Pseudomonadati; phylum Pseudomonadota; class Alphaproteobacteria; order Rhodobacterales; family Paracoccaceae; genus Rhodovulum; species Rhodovulum sp. P5. Next base: position 96,998 of record NZ_CP015040.1, on the reverse strand, counting down.
TGAAGTTCTGACCGGAGGCCAGCGCCTGCAGCGTCGCCGAGGTGGTCGGATCGTAGATCAGATCGCCCGTGGCCGAGATCGACACGGTGGCGCCGCTTGCAATCACGAAGCTGTCGCCGGGCGTATAGGCAGTCCCGTCGATCTGCGTGATGGTGAACGGATCGCCGCCCGGGTCGCTGTCCCCGACAAAGACGTTGACGCCGGAGATCGCCGTGTCCTCGTCGGTGCTAAACGCCTCGTTATCCGCGTTGGGCGGCGCGTTGGTCACCGTCACATCGAACGACGTGCTCTCGACCGACCCATTGTTGTCGTCAACGCTCAGATTGACCGTATAGGTGCCCTCGCTGTCGTAGAAATTGAACAGCTGGGGCGTTTTAGACCCGGTGTTGAAGACCACATCGGGGTCGCCTTCGCCATAGTTCACCGTGATCGTATAGGTGTCGTTGTCGGGATCGGCCAGGGCGGCATTGATGTTCAGATACGACCCTTCGCCGATGCTCTGATCCGAAATCGCCGCAAGACCGACCGGGTCGTTGACCGGCGTCACCTCGATGAACGTCTGGGCGATGGTCGCGGCAAAGGTATTGCCGTCCGACCCGGTCCAGCCGAAATCGGCCGTGCCGTTGTAATCCGCCACCGGGATATAGACCAGAAGACCCGCATCCAGTTGCGCGACCGTCACTACCTGCCCGGGTGTGACGGGCGAGCCGTTGAATTCCAGCGTCCCGATGGAGGGCAGGACGTCGATCCGGATTTCGGCCAGAAGCTGGCCTTCGGCATCGGCAAAGCCATCCGCGAAAAGCTGCGCATCGAAGACGAGCGCCGTGTCCTCGGGCGTCGTGGCGTTGACGTCGGTCACCACGGGGGCAGAGTTGCCGAAGACCTGGTAGAACACGCCATTGGCTGACCCGTCGCCAGCGTCCCCGCTGGTGGCCGAGGTCCAGCTGACCACGAAACCGCCATCGTCAAGCGCGGCCACGGACGGGTCGTACTGGGTGCTGCTGTATTCGGTGTTCACCTGCAACGCGCCGTCGATGCGGTTGCCGCTGGCATCGTATTGCTGGGCATAGACACCCCAGCCGCTGCCATCGGTCCCGTTCGAGTCCGCATAGACGATCACGTAGCCGCCATTGGTCAGCGCCGCGACATCCGCGTAGGACTGGGTGCTGATCCGCTGGTCGTTGACGCGGAATTCCTGGCCGATGGCCACACCCGACGCATCGTATTGCTGGGCGAAGATGCCATAGCCGCTGCCATCCTGCGCATTGCTTTCCCAGACGATGACCCAGCCGCCATCGGCCAGACCGGCGATCTCGGGCAGGTACTGCGTGCTGTCGGTATAGGTGTTGGCCTGAACCTCCGTCCCGATCGCGGCGTAGGACGCCATGCTGTCGCCATAGACCTGATAGAAGACGCCGCGCCCGCTGCCATCCCCGGCGGTGCCGCTGGTTTCCGACGTCCACGCCACGGCGAAGCCGCCGTTTTCCAACGCGGTCACCGCGGGATATTCCTGATCGTTCTCGACCTCGCTGTTGATCAGGAACTCGCTGCCGATGGCGGTGCCGTCCGACTGGTAGACCTGGCCATAGATGTCGTACCGGCTGCCGCCCGCAAGGGTGTTGTTATAGCTTGTCCAGGTCACGACATAGTCGCCATTGGCAAGCACCGTCACCTGCGGGTCGTATTGCGTGCTGTTGGTATAGGTGTTGACCTGCGTCTCACCGCCCGCCGCTGTCCCGTCGGCGTTGTAGCGCTGCATGAAGATGCCGCTACCGTTGCCGTCCAGACCGCTGTCGTCACGCCATGTGACCACCCAGCCGCCGGTGTCCAGACCGGTGACGCTCGGTTCGTACTGGTTTCCGGCGATGCCGGTGTTCACCAGAAACTCGCCATCGACCGCGTTGCCATTCGCGTCGAAACGCTGACCGTAAACGCCCCAGGTATTCGTGACGTCCTGACTGTAGCTGCGCCAGACGATGACGAAACCGCCATCGTCAAGCCGCGCCACATCGCTCTGTTCCTGGTTGCCGGCGCTCTCGGTGTTGGCCTGACGCTCGCCAAAGACGGGCGCCGCCCCGTCGATCTGCTCGGTGATGTTCACGGTCACCAGAACCGGATCGCTGACCCCGCCATCCCCGTCGCCCACCTGCAGGCGCACCACGCGGCTGGGTTCGGGATCGTCAGAGGTGTTGCGATAGGTCAGGTTCTCGACCAGCAATTCGACGATGGCCACATCGGCATTGCCGTTCAACGTGATTTCGAACGGGTTGCCCGCCACGCCGTCCTGCGTGATCGTGCCGACCGCGGTGCCGTTCACGAACACCGTGCCACCCGAAATCGTGATGCCCTGCGCCTGCCGCAGGCCCAGATTGTCCTGGGTATAGTTGTCCGGCGGGGCGATCTGATCCTGATAGCCGCGGGTCACGATCACGTTGTCCACGCGCAGGAAGCCGCCGTCGAAATCGGCACTGTCGCTGTCGCTGACCGCCGCGGCGTTGTTGGCGTCCAGAAGCTGCGGACCGACGTTCAGCGTGTTCTCAAGATACTGGACCGTCGCATTCACACCCTGCACGACCGGACGGCCTTCAAGGTTGAAATCGGCCGGGTCCCCGAAGATCTGGCTGAAGATGCCCTCGCTGTTGCCATCGCCCGCCGTACCGCTCGTGTTCGAGGTATAGGAGATGACGAAGGCACCGTTTTGCAGCGCCGCGATTGCGGGCTGGTACTGGTTCGACGAGTATTCGGTGTTGACCTGGAATTCCCCGTCGATCCGGTTGCCCCCATTGTCGAACTGTTGGGCAAAGACGCCACTGCTGCTGCCGTCGAGCCCGGAATCGTCACGGAAGGCCACGACGAAACCGCCGGTGGACAGGCCCGTCACCACCGGTTCGTATTGGGAACTGCTGACCACCTCGTTCACGAGGAACGGATCGCCCGTCGCATTACCCGACGCATCGTAGGTCTGCGCATAGACGCCGTTGGACGACCCGTCCAAACCGCTATTGTCGCGCCAGACGGATACGAAACCGCCATTCGACAGCGCCGCGATATCGGGCTGGTACTGCGTGCCGGTCTGGTTGTTGGTGTTGACCAGCGTTTCGGTGCCGACCAGCCCGCCAGAGGCATCCAGAACCTGCTGATACACATCCCCCGAATTGCCATCGCGCCAGATCACCGCGTACCCGCCGCCGCTCAGCGCCGCGACCGCCGGTTCGTACTGGGTGCCGGTGGTCGTGGTGTTGACCACGAATTCCACGCCGATAGGTGTCAGCGTCGCATCATAGATGCGGGCATAGACATTGTCCGAGCCGGCGCTGTCCCGCCAGACCGCGATGAACCCGCCCGAGGGGCTGGCCGCAATGTCGGGTTCCGATTGCGTGCTGCCTGTCGCATCGTTCAGGCGGAATTCGGTGCCGACGGGCGTGCCGTCGGCCGCCACATGCTGGGCAAAGACACCAGCGGTGTCGCCGATCCCGTTGCCGTACCACGCCACCACGAAACTGCCATCGGCCAGACCGGTGACGGTGGGCGTGTACTGGCTGCCGGCGAAGGTGGTGTTGACCTGGAATTCCGGGCCGACCGGCTGACCGTCGACATCGAACAACTGGGCAAAGACGCCCCAGTCGCTCTGGCCGGGATTGTCCTGCGTGTAGGACGACCAGACGACGACATGCCCGCCACCGCTCAGACCGGCAACCGCGCTGTCGACCTGCTGGTTCGTGGTATAGCTGTTGACCTGGGTTTCCGGTCCGACCGCTTCCACACCGTCCTGTTCCGGCGTGATGTTGATGACAAAGGTATCGTGCCCGCTTTGGCCGCCATCGCCATCGGTCACCGTCACCTCGACCGTGCGCGTGTCGCGCGGATCGTCGGACAGGTTCTGGACCTGCAGGCTGCCCAGCAGGGTTTCCATCCGTTCAGGCGTTGCGTTCCCGTTCAGCGCCACTTCCAGCCCGGCGCCGTTCTGGCCGTCGCTGAGCAAGGTGCCGATCGCCACGCCGTCCACGCTGACCGTGTTGCCGGAAATCGAGACGCCCACCCCCTGGAAGGTCATCTGGTCCTGGTCGAAATTGTCCGGGCTCCGGAACTGCTGCGCGGCCTCATAGTCGCGCACGATGTGGATCAGCAGCCGCCCGCCGTCGAAATCGGTGCTGTCGGGATCGCCGACCGAGATCGAGCCCGGGGCGAAGACCTGCACATAGCCCGCATTCAGCGCGGCCTCGTCCAGCGTGACATCGGCCAGACCGCTGACGACCGGGTCGTCGCTTTGCGCCTCGGTCGCCGCGTCCCCGAAGAGCCGCACGAACACGCCATTGCCGCTGCCATCGCCCGCCGCGCCAGAGGTGTTCGACGTCCATGTCACCGCGATCCGGCCATCGGCCAGAACCGCGACCTCGGAATAGGCCTGGCTGCCGTCGGTCACGTCGTTGACGACGAAATTGCCGTCGATCCGGTTCCCCGACGCGTCATAGCGCTGTGCGAGGATGTCGTTGCCGCCACTGGATGTCCGCCACGTCACGACCCAGCCGCCATCGGGCGTTGCGGCGATATCGGGTTCGTAGGTGTAGTAGTAGCCGTTATCGTCATTGACGAGGACCTCGCCGCCGACGGCCGCCCCGTTCACGTCATAGCGCTGCAGATAGACGCCGGTGCCGTAATTGTCCGGCCCAAGCCAGACCACCACAAAGCCGCCATCGTCCAGTTCGGTCACCCGCGCCAGATCCTGGGACCCGGCGGTTGTCGTGTTGACCACGAATTCCGACCCGACCGGGTTGCCAGAGGCATCGAAGCGCTGACCGGCAATGCCATAGCTGTCAGCATCCACCAGATAGCTGGCCCAGACCGCGACGAAGCCGCCCGCCCCGTGGGATGTCACATCGACATAGCGCTGGGTCGAGTCGGTAAAGGTGTTCAGGACGATATCGCCCGCGCTCAGCGGCGTTCCGCTTGCGTCGAAGAGGCGCCCGATGACGCCCTCCCCGCTGCCGTCGCCGGCGCCGCCGCTGGTATTCGAATCCCAGACCACGACGAAATTGCCGTTCGACAGGGCCGCCACTTTCGGCGCGTCCTGGGTCGAGGAGGTCTGGAAGTTGACCTGGAATTCCGGCCCGACAGTCCCGTTCGCATCGGTGATGGCCGCAAAGATCCCGACACCGCTGTCGTCAGTCCCTTCCCACACGGTGACCCAACCGCCGGAGGACAGGCCTGCCACCGCGGGCTGATCCTCATATCCACTTGTCGTCTGGTTCACCAGCGTCTCGGGGCCGACCGGCGTGCCCTCGGCATCATAACGCTGTTGATAGACGCCCTCGTCATTGCCGTCGGTGCTGTCCTGATTGTAGGACTCCCACGTGACGACAAAGCCGCCATCGGCCAGCGCGGCGATGGACGAATATTCCTGATCGCCCGTGACGAAGGCGTTGACCTGCTCCTCGTCGCCAAGCGCATCGGGCCCGCCGTCATCCTCGGGCGTGATCGCGATGTCGAAATAGGTGTTGCCCGTCGACGCGCCGACACTGTCGATCACGGTTAGGCGGAACTGGACGAGCGCTGCCGGCGCCTGCGAACTGTTGGTGTATGTGAACGCCTCGATCAGCGCGTCCACGGCCTCCTCGGTGGCGGCCGCGTTCAGGGTGATCGTCAGATCGCGCCCTTGCAGGCCGTCGGCGGTGGCGTCCACCGTGCCGATGGCCGTGCCTTCATAGCTGACGGTGCCGCCCGACAGGCTGACCTGGTTCACGCCCGTGCCGATATTGGCCACGCTCAGCATCTCGTAGGCCGGGCCGCTGCGGTTGCTGCTGGTGATGCCGTAGCGATAGGCCAGCGTCACGGTGCCGCCGTCGAACCCATCGGTGCCGGTATAGTCGAAATCGACCGACATATCGAGCCGCTGGCCCGCCTCCACCTGCGCTTCGGTATAGGTGGCGTTGTCGACCTCGTTCAGGTCGATGGTCGGCAACGAGACGGACGTTTCGATATCGATGCGGATGCCGCGGCCTTCGCTCTGGCCGCCATCGCCATCGGTCACGCGGATCGAGATGCTGCGGTCGCTGCCCGCAACCGGCGCGGTCGAGGCATAGCCAAGCTGTTCCAGCAGATAACGCACATTGGCCGCCGTGGCATTGGCGTTCAGCGCGATCACCAAATCGGCGCCGTTCACGCCGTTGTCGGTCGCGTCCACCGTGCCGATGACCGTGCCGTCATAAAGAACATCCGTGCCAGAGACGGTGATGCCCTTGCCGGCGATGATGCTCAGCTGGTCGCTCGCCCCCGCATGCCAGTCCACATAGCGCAGCGCGACAGACCCGCCGTTGAAATCGGCGCTGTCGGCATCGGTCAGATCGAAGGAGTTGTCGATCAGCGCGGGCGTGCCGATGGTCGCCACCTCGAAATCGACGACCTGCGCGACATTGTCGAGATCGGGCGAGGCATTGGCCGGAACCATGCCACCCTCTGGCCCGAAGACGCGGGTGAAGATACCGTCGCCGCTGCCATCGCCCGCCGTGCCGGAGGTATAGGACGTCCACGCCGCGGCGAACCCGGTATTCAGGCCATTCTGCAGCGCGGTGATCACCGGCTGTTCCTGGGTGCTGCTGACTTCCTCGTTCAGTTGCAGCGCCCCGTCGCGGCGCGACCCGTCGGCGTTGAATTGCTGGACGAACACGCCACTGCCGCTGCCGTCCTGCCCGCCATCAGAGCGATAGGCGATGGCGAACCCGCCATCCAGCAGACCGATCACGTCGGGTTCGTACTGGGTGGACGAGGTCAGATCGTTGACCAGGAACTCGCCCCCGATGGCCGTGCCATCCGCGGCATAGATCTGCGCGAATACGCCATAGCTGCTGCCATCGACGGCCACCTGGTTGGTCCAGGTCACGACAAAGCGGCCATCGGTCAGATAGGCAACGCTCGGCTCATACTGGGTGCTTTCGGTGTAGGTATTGACCTGGAACTCGGTGCCCACCGCACTGCCTGCGGCGTCGAAGACCTGGCCGAAGATACCATGGCCGCTGCCATCGGCGCCGCCCTGGTCCACCCACACGACCACCGTGTTGCCGGCAGCATCCGACGCCACGTCCGAGGCGACCTGACTGCTGACGAGGGTCGTGTTCACCGTGAACTCGCTGCCAACGGATGTTCCGTTGCCGTCGAACCGCTGGCCGCGGATGTCGTAGGTATAGCTTTCGTTGTTATAGGACGACCAGGTGACGAGGAACCCGCCGGGAACCTGCGTGACGGCGGGCTCGTACTGGGTCGAATAGACCTCGGTCTCGACCATGAACTCGGTGCCGCGCGGGCTGCCATCGTCGTTGAAGACCTGCGCCTTGACATAGCCGGCATTGTTGCTGCCATCGTGCCAGACCACGACGAAGCCGCCGCCATCGCCCGTCGCGATGGAGGCCACCGCCGGCTGCGTCTGGCCCCCGGGCGTCAACGTGTTCACAAGGAATTCGTCGCCCACCGGCGTGCCCGTCTGGTCGAACAACTGCGCCGCCACGGCATAGTCGTTCGACCCGGCATCCTTGTCATAGGTCTGCCACACCACGACATAGCCGCCAGAGGCAAGCGTCGCGATGGCGGGCAGGTTCTGTGTGCTTTCTTCCAGGCTGTTGACCTGCTGTTCGTCGCCATTGGCGACCACCCCGTCGACCTCGGGCGTCACGGTCACGTTGATCGTCACCGGCTGCGAGGTGCCGCCATCCCCATCGGTCAGAACGACCCGATAGTTGCGCACCGGTTCCGGATCGTCAGAGACGTTGGCATAGGTGACGTTCTGCAACAGCGCCTCGACCGCGTCGGGCGTGGCATTGGCGTTGAGCGTCACGACCAGATCGGAACCGTCCGCCCCGGTCGAGGCGATCGTGCCGATCACGGTGCCGCCAAAGGTGACATTGCTGCCGGACACCCCGATCTCGCCCGCGGCGGTCCCCTGGTTACGGATGCCAAGGTTGTCCTGCGCGGAGTTGTCGGGCGCGTTGAAAAGGTCTTCGTCAAGGGCCAGGTCGATCCGCTGGATCGACAGCGTACCACCTTCGAAATCGGCGCTATCGGCGTCGCCGACATCGGCATCGGGCATCAGCAGGGCCGGGGCGGCGTTCACGTCGGCCTCGTCAAAGGTGACGTCGGTCAGCGCGACCGTAAGCTTGGGATCATTTACGGCAGAGGCGTAGTTCGCCGGATCGCCGACGATCTGCTGGAAAATGCCCGACCCGTCCCCATCGTTGCCGCTCGTGTCTTCCCAAACGACGATCACGTCGCCATTGGCCAGCGTCGCGATATCGGGGCTGTACTGGTAACCGGCCGACGACTGGTTGACGACGATCTCGCTGTCGATCCGGTTGCCCGCCGCATCGTAATGCTGGATCAGGATGTTATAGGTGCTGTTGTCGCTGGGATAGCTGCGATAGGCGATCGCGAAACCGCCGGTCTGAAGCGCGGTGATCGTGGGCTGGTTCTGTTCGCTGTAGGTCCCTTCGTTCACGAGGAACTGGGTCCCCACGGCCGTCCCGTCCGCCGCGAAAATCTGCGCGTAGACACCATTGCCGCTGCTGTCGAGCCCGGCCTCATCCGTCCATGTCACGACAAAGCCGCCGCCCGTCAGGGCCGTGATATGCGCGTCCTGCTGATCGCCGCCGGTCGCGGTGTTGACGACGATCTCGGCCGATACCGGCACGCCCGCCGCATCGAAGACGCGGGTCGAGATCTCGTAACTGTCGGTCTCCCCCTGCCGGTAGCTTTCCCATGTCACCGCAAAGCCGCCGCCGGCCAGCGTGACGATCTCCGGGGCATATTGCCCGCTCGCGGTGAAGCTGTTCGCGACGATCTCGGCCCCGACCTTGGCGCCGGACGCGTCGAAGCGCTGAACATAGATGTCGTGGCTGAAGGTCGTGTTGTTGTAATAGGACCACGCAATGGCAAAGCTGCCATCGGCAAAGGTCGTCACGCTGGGCTGGTACTGGGTGGAATAGGTGCTGCTGGGCACCGCGATCTCGCCACCCACCTTGGCACCCGACGCATCGAAAAGCTGCGCCCGCACATAACCTTCGGTGGAATTCGCCTGATCGTACCACGTCGCGACCCAGCCCCCGGCCAGCGCCCCGCCGGTGATGGCGGCCACGTCGGGCGTGTCCTGGTTGCCGCTGGTCTGGGTGTTGATCACGAATTCGGGGCCCACCGGCGCACCGCTGGAATCGAACCGCTGGCCGATCACGCCATAGGTGTTGTTGGCCGCAGAATCCTGACCATAGGACCGCCACATCACGATCCAGCCGCCATCGGACAGGGCGGCAACCGTGGGCTGATCCTGGGTCGAGGTGTAATAGGCGTTCACCTGCGTGTCGGTTTCATCGACCGGCTGCGGCGCGTCGGTTTCGGGCGTCACGAAGATGTCGACGACCACCGGGTCGGCCGACCCGCCATCGCCGTCTTCCAGCAGGATCGCCAGCTTGAGCGACCCGACCGGATCGTCCGACGGGTTGGCATAGGTCAGGTTCTCGACCAGCGCCTCGACCGCCGCCGCGGTGGCATTGGCGTTGAACTGGACTTCGAGATTGGTGTTGGGGCCGCCATCGCTGACGATCGTGCCGATGACCGTGCCGCCATAGGTCACGTCGCTGCCGCTGATGCCGATCTGCCCGACGCCGGTGCCTTGATCGCGGATGCCGAGGACATCGTCGTCCTGGCCCTTGACCTTGTTGAACTCGGTCACATCGCCCTCGGCGGTGATCCGGGTGACGATCAGCCGACCGCCATCGAAATCGGCCGGGCCGGAAACCGCCGCCGCGCCCGAGGCATCGATCAGTTGCGGGCCAGACTGCACGGCGCTTTCGGTGAAGGTGATCTGCGGGTCGACCGCTTCCAGAATCGGGGCCACCGGCAGGGTGATGTTGCTGCCCGGCAGTTCAAAAAGCCGCTGGACCACGCCGCGCCCGTTCCCGTCGCCTTGCGCGGCGGGATAATCCCAGGCGGCAATGATCAGGCCGTTGGGCAGGGCGATCACATCGGGCGCCTGCGGGTAATAGGCCGCGCCGTCATTGCTGATCGTGACATCGCCCGAAATCGCCGTGCCGGTCGCATCGAAATGCCGGCCGACGATGTCATAGGTATAGTTCTCGTTGGTCGTGTTGCTGTACCACGCCACGAAGAAGCCGCCATCCGGCGTCGCGGTGACACTGGGCACGCTCTGCGTGCTCAGGATCGAGACGTTGACCTGAATCTCGCTTCCGACAGCCGCACCCGTCGCGTCGAAGACCTGCGCCGCGATGCGCGAACCGTTTCCGTCGCCATTGTCGTCACGCCAGACCACGACAAAGCCGCCCCCCGACAGGGCGACGACGTCCGACTCGTACTGGCCCGACGTGGTGGTCGTGTTGACCAGCGTTTCGGCACCTTGCGCCACGCCGGCCGCGTTGTAGCGCTGCATGTAGACGCCATAGCCGTCACCGTCCGCGCCCGACCGGTCGCTCCAGACAACGACGAAGCCGCCGTCATTCAGGCTCGCGATGGCAGAATCTTCCTGCGTGTTGGCTGTCGTGGTGTTGACGGTGAACTCGCCCCCTTGCGCGGTGCCACTGGCATCATAGCGTTGGGCGCGGATGTCATAGGTGTAGGTCGTGCTGTTGTAAGACGACCATGTCACCACATAGCCACCGCCGGACAGCCCGGTTACCGTGGCCTGATACTGGGTCGAATAGGTTTCGGTGTTGACCTGAAACTCGGTGCCCGCCGGGGTGCCCGAGGCGTCGAACTGGCGCGCGAAGATCTCGTTGCTGCTGCCTTGCCATGTCACCACGAACCCGCCATCCGCCGTGTCTGCGACGTCCCGATGGTCTGGTTGCCAAGCGTGGTCTGTTCGATGAAGAAGGGCGCCCCGATCCGCTGACCGAACTCGTTGAAGAGCTGTGCTGTCAGGCCAAGCCCGGTTCCGTTCTGATCGTCGGAGTTCCAGACGGCGACATATCCGCCCCCTGTCAGCGCCGCCAGCTTCACGTTCTGCTGGTTGCCGTCGACAAAGATGTTCAAGCCAAGATCTGGCGTAAGGTCGTTTACCATAATGTCCCCCATTCACCGTCGCAGGCCCCGTACCCTAGAACAAATCAGGGCCCACAAATGGTCTTGATTAGAACGTAAACAAAAAATACGCGATTCGTTAACCCAATTCGGCAGGCGATTCGGTGGAAGGCGGGTATTCCTTACCCGGTGACGCCCTTGCAGGATGTGCTGTGCAGACTGGTTTCTCCTTGCGGACCAATGCCCAGACCAAGGCGGTTGCCCGGCATGACTGCCGCGCACATGTGATCGCCGCCCGGTCAGCACCCCAGCAGGTCAACCCCGCACAAGCACGCGGCGGTGCGGTCAAAGGTCACAAGCGGGCTGCCCGCCGCCCCGCGGCCAAGGCCATAGGCCCGTTCAAGCACCCAGACCATGACCGCCGTTGCCCACCGGGCGTGCTTGGGGTCGGACCCGCCGCCTACTCTCCCAGCGCGATCCCCTCGCGCCGCGGATCGGCACCGCCCTGCAAGACGTCCCCGACCGCAATCGCATGCAGGCCGGAGTTCAGATCGCGCGTGTTGACCTTGAAGCCCATCGCCTCCAGCGCCGGGGCCAGGTCGGCCGCGGCCGTCCCCGCCTCCAGGTCATAGGTGCCGAAGCGGTTGACCGCATGCGGCAGGGCAACGGCGGCTTGCACATCCATTCCCCAATCCAGATGCGCGATGATCGCCTGCGCGACATAGCCGATGATCCGGCTGCCGCCCGGGCTGCCGATCACCAGCGCGGGCTTGCCATCGCTCAGCACGATGGTCGGCGCCATCGAGGATCGCGGCCGCTTGCCCGGCTCCACCCGGTTGGCGATTGGCGCGCCGTCGCTATGGGTGCGGAAAGAGAAATCGGTCAACTCGTTGTTCAGCAGGAACCCCCGCACGAACAGGCGCGAGCCAAAGCCGTTCTCGATGGTCGTGGTCATCGACAGCGCGTTGCCATCCCCATCGACGATCGAGATATGCGAGGTCGAGGGAAACTCGATCGCCACGTCATCGCCCCACAGCATCGCGTGATCCCAGTCCGGGGTGCCGGCGCTGACCTCCGGCAGGGCATCGTCGCCGGACAGCAGATCGGCCCGGCCCGACAGATAGGCCGGGTCCACCAGCCCCTTGACCGGCATCGGCACGAAATCGACATCGGCCATGTACCGGCCCCGATCCGCAAAGGCGAGCCGGGAGGCATCGCCGATCAACCGCCAGCTTTCGGGCGCGTCCGGCCCCAGCGCCGCCAGATCGTACTGCCCCAGCATACCAAGGATCTGCCCCACCGTCAGCGCACCCGACGACGGCGGCCCCATCCCGCACACGTCATGGGCGCGATAGTCCACGCAGACCGCCGGGCGCTCCTTCACCTTGTAAAGCGCCAGGTCGACCTCCGACAACACGCCGGGATTGCCCTCGGCCCCCTGAACGGTCGCCACGATATCGGCGGCCACGGGCCCGGTATAGAACGCCGCGACCCCCTCTCCCGCGATCCGGCGCAGGGTGTCGGCATAGGCCGGGTTGGTCAGACGGTCACCCGCGGCAATCGGCGTGCCCTCGGGGAAGAAATAGGCCGCCGTGGCCGGGAACCGGCCCAGCCGGTCGGCATCGCCCGCCACCAGATCGGCCAGCCGCGGCGACACGATGAACCCGTCCTCGGCCAGCCCGATGGCATCGGTGAAGAGCCCCGCCCAGTCCGCCCGGCCCCAGCGGCGATGCGCCTCCGACAGCAGCATGGGCGTGCCCGGCGTGCCGACCGACCGGCCCCCCACCACGGCGTCATAGAATTTCAGCGGTTCGCCCTCGGGCGTCTGGAACAGGCGCGGGGTCGCCGCCAGCGGCGCGGTTTCCCGCCCGTCCAGCGTCGTCACCTCGCCCGAGGCCGCATCGTACCAGACCAGAAACGCCCCCCGCCAAGGCCCGAGGATTGCGGCTCCACCAGCCCCAGCACGGCCTGAACGGCGACCATGGCATCGGCGGCACTGCCCCCCGCGCGCAACACATTTGCCCCCGCCTCCACCGCCAGGGGGTTGGCCGCGGCGATCATCCAGTCCTGCGCCTCGGTCGGGGTGCCGGCCTGCTTTGCCGCCATCGCGGCCCGCGCCCCGTCCGACAGCCCCGCAAAGGCCGCGGCGCGGTCGGACGCGGCCTCCGGCGCGACGGTATCGGCGGCCTCCTGCGCGGCGGCCGCCCCGGCAAGCGCCAGAGAGACAAGAACGGCAATCGGGGATTTGAACATCGGGGCCTCCCTCGGCGGTGTGCATCGGGCCACCACCGGATTGCCGGCGGGCCTTTTCCGTCAAGGCAAGGTAACCCTTCCCGATCCGAAGTCTATCCTTCGGATGCGGTGTGTTTCGCGGCGCGCCTGTCGCAATAGATTGAAGTGAGCGGAACTCAGACGCACCATCCGGACCTAGGGCTAGGCCAACAAAGGGCCGACCGGAACAGACCTCAGGAATTCGAGGGACCAGTAGGTTCTCGTCACCCTATTCTTCCGCAGTCGTCTCGAATGGCGGTGACCAGACCTCTGAGGAAACCTCCGCCGGCGCCGTGATTGTCAGGCGGCCGGGAAGGTCGCGGGCGACCCATTGGCGGATTGTCTCTGCCTCGACCTCTTCCCGCAATCGGTGCCAAGCGGCCTTTCCATCCGGACCGGCCCGCCCCGCTTGGTAGTCGATCTCTTCCAGAAGCGATGCAGATGCCTTGTCGCCAAACGCAGCCGCGAGGCCTGCCCAGAAGGCGGCCCTCGCATAGGAGCGAGGCCGACCGGCCCCGACCATATGCGCTGTCGCCTCGTTGCGCATCGCCCGGATGCTCGAAAAGGCATCGTCTGGCCCAGCTACTTCGAATAATTCTTCGTTCTGAAGCTCCAGAACCGCCTTCAGGCCAAGGTCACCTTCCAGCCGATCCAGCAATACCACGGCCGCATTTTGTCCCGCGGCACCCGCGCGAAGCGCCCAACGGTAGGCCTCCGGAGCCGATCGACCGGCAAGGGCTCGCGCAAGGACCAACGCAGAGTTCGCATCCCCCTTCCTGGCCATATCTTCGAGCAAGGTGATCCCAAGCTCTAGATTCCGCGGCGCACCCACACCGGTCACCAAGGCCGTGCCAATCCGCCGGCGATCGTGATCGGCCATGTCAGTATAAGGTCCGCCGAGAACCAACTTTAAGTCTGCCGCTGGCACCGCCGCGTTGACCTGCGTTGGGGTCAAGGCAACGCGCAGCCAGACATCGTCGATCAGGTCGGAAGGTGTCTGTAGGGTCCACGGCTCGAAAAGGATTGGCCGGCCGTCTGGAAGCATCGTTTCGAGCGTCACTCTTCTGGGATTTGCCACAAATCCGCTCCACGCTTCCTCGACGGACTTTAGAAATTGGCGGCGCGCCTCGCTCGATCCATGCGGGTCACCATCCATTTCCGAGAGCGCCATTTCAATGGTGCTCCGCATCATTGTGCCCGCAGTTTCCGGCAGGACAAATGGCTTCGGGACTTGCTCTGCCAGAACGCGCCATCCACCTCGATCCTCGACGTCAAGACGTGCAGAGGAGAGATACATCAAGGGTTGGGGATCATCACCCCAGAACCTGCCCTTGGCAGAGAAATAGTCGAACGCGATTCGCGCCATGACCTCAGCGAAGTTTGCGATATCGGTCGTAATCGCAATGTCGGTGGCGGCGCTCGTATAGACATGATCTATCTCGATGCGCGTCGCGTCCACCTGAAACTCGCTCAACCCTGTGACGGCAAAGATTTCTCGCCCATCAGGTGGAATACAAGATATTGGGAAATCCGTGCCTGTCAGGTCGATCGCGATCTTGAAACGCTCGACGCTTCCCCACGGCATTGTGCGGATGGCAACCCGGTCAACCGAAACCTCGCAGTCGGGGCTGATCGAAACTCCCGGCAGAGGACGGATCGTTACACCGGTCAGGTTCGTTCTGCCCTGAGAGATATCGAACGACATACCCTCATAGGTGACCTCAGCTACACTACGCAGCGCACTGATCCCAATGTTCGCAAGACCCACCGCAACGCTATCAACGGAAAACAGGTCGAGAAAAGTTACCTTTTTGCCACCTTCCCCCGCAAGTGAGGGAGATGCCAGCGAAAGCGCGACAAAGGCTATGACTGCTACACGAACCATGATCTTACGTCTCCGAAAATTGCGGGCGTCGTCATGGTGTTACGTGCTGCCAGGAAATCAACCCGGATGGCCCTGCAATGCCTGCGGCGGGATAGCCTTATGGAATTCGTCGGGCATACTCATTGTTCGGTGGTGCCCCTCCAGCCAAACCTCCAGAGTGACAGCATTCGGTCCCGAAGCGGGAAAAGGGTTGGCTTCGGGGAGCGGTGAGATCTCGGCGGTGTTGTTCACGGCATGATCTAAAAGGCGTTTGCCGACACCGGTTGGGCGCGTTCTCAGATCGCCGCGAGCCTACGCCACCTTCGAACTTCCTCCTCTTTCGCAACACAACCGTCTTGCGGTCAGGACTCATTGAGTTTCCGAGTCAGAACAAGACCGTTACAGCCAAAGCAATGGCAGGTAGAGAGACACTCGCTGAATGCGCCATCATGGCCATTTACCAATTCTCAACGGAAGTCAATAGCCAAAAACCCTACAGAATTAAATTCACACAGAATTACATTTGACAGGCGCCTTCTTCACTATCTTGGCACTCAAGTTCACCAGTAAAACGCGTAAGTGATTGATATCGTTATGGCGAGATTGGCCAAAATGTAACTACGCGAGGGTGATCAGGCGGGTTTTGGCAGGTTCAGGGTGTCGAAGAGGTCCAGTTGTTCGGGGGTCGGGGTGGTGAGGCCGTCGAGCTTTCGGTCGGCGATCCGGGCTTCGTGGCGGTGGATGCGCGCGAGCATGTCGAGGGCGGTTCGTGGGCTGGCGTCATGTCCTTTTGCCTTCAGCCGCATGCGCATGACGCGGTAGAGGACGAGGGCGAGAAAGCAGATCAGCGCGTGGGCGCGGATGCGGTCGGGCAGCCGATGGTGGACGGGGGCGATCTCGATATCGGATTTCAGGACGCGGAAGCCGCGTTCGATATCGGCCAGCGACTTGTAGCGGGTCACGGTTGCGGTCGGCGTCAGGTCGGGGGCATTGGTCAGCAGGGCGAGCTTGCCGTCGAAGAGTTCGGCTCGGGCGACGGCGTCTTCGTCGATGCTGTAGCTGAACCGGTCGGCCTGCAGGTCTGCCTTGAGGAACCGGGTCAGTTCGGCCTCGGCCACGGCGCGCGTGAAGCGGCTATAGGCGCCGCGGTCGGAGGCGCGGCGGCCCCGCGCCGTCTGGCCGTCGTCTTGCGCATCGAGCTTGGCGACCATCTTTTCGGCCTGGGCTTCAAGTTCGGCGATGCGGGCGCGACGTCGTTCGGATTGGTCGGCGGCTCGAACGGGATCATGGGCGACGATCAGGCGATGGCCGGCAAAATTGCTTTCCGCCAGGCCGCCTTCGTCGAAGGCAAGGCCCCGAAAGGTCTCGACCAGATCGGCATAGCGACGGGCGGGGACGGCGAGGATGAACTCCAGCTTGCGGTCGTCCTGATCGGCCAGGGCGGTCAGTTCGTCGATGTTTTCAAGGCTGAGCAGGCCACGGTCGGCGACCAGGATGACACGCTGCACGGGAAACCGCTGCAACACCGTCTGCAGCATGCCCTGCAGGGTTTTCGTCTCCCCGACATTGCCGGGGTGGACCGTGTGCATGAGCGGCAGGCCGTCGGCGGTTTGCACGACGCCGAGCACGAATTGCCGGGCGATGCCACCGGTTTCCTTGTTCATGCCATAGGCGCGGAGGTCGTCGTCAACCTCTCCGTCGCCATGGATGCGCACCGTGGTCAGGTCGTAGAAGACCACGGCCAGGTCCCGATCGACCAGCGGACGGATTTGTCTGGCCAGTTCCATCTCGACCCGCTCGGCATGGTCCATCAGCGCATCCATGGCGCGGAGCAGATGTTGATGCGTGACGGTGTCCGGCATCGCCGGCATGGCGACCGTTTCCAGCCAGCGCAGGCAGCCCAGCTTGCTTGTGGGGTCGCACAACCGATTGAACACCATGGCGCGGACCAGCGCCTCCACGTCGACTTTCCGCTTGCCGGAACGCAGCGCACGGCCGAGGGCATGATCGAAACCAAGGTCCTTCCACAACTCGTGCAGGGCAAAGACGTCGCCATAGCTGCGCGCCGCCTCGTAGGTGATCTCGGCCTTCTCGGGCTCGACCCGACCCGCGGCGCGACTGAGCCCCCGGATCAGCGCATCGAGCTGGCCATCCTTCATCCCGTCCACGCGCCCCAGATTGGCCACGACGCGCAGCCGGGGCTTGCCCGCCTCGTTACGGAAGGACTCGACAATCTGCAGATAGCGACGCCCGCCGCTCTCGGTGATGCGCGTGAACATGGCATGCAGGATATCGCACGTTTGGGCGCATTCATAGGGTCTTAAACATCATAACGTGTAACTACACGACTTCGGCCGAACTGCCCACCTCGCGCGCCTTAAGCTATTGAAATCCCATACCTGCGCTGAACGCGCTCACGCAGATTCCCCCGGATTTTGTCGAAGTTCGGTTGGCAGGCATACGGCGACTATCATCATTTATGTATTTATTTTCAAAGCCGTAACATCTTCGCCTGCGACAAATAATACGAAACCGCCACTACAGCCGAAAAAACTTTCAATGAAAGTTAACGCGTGTTAGCAATTGGAACGATTACATGTTTGACCAATTTCGTGGGGGTTTTCTTATGGTCAACGTTATCATTGCGTCTGCTGTCGCTGTTGAAGGCGGCTATCTGAATTTCACGGTAACGTTGTCGGAAGCCGCGCCTGACGCCATCACGATGTCCTACCGGACGCTGATGGATACAGCCGACGATGGCGATCTCTACTACGCGGCGACCAGTTCTTATAACAATGGCACAATCACCTTTGCGCCCGGCGAGACATCGGTCGAGATAACGATTCGAACGGACGGGGATTATGCAGACGAACGCGACGAGAACATCGTGCTCGAACTGTACAATCTCAGCGAAAACGCGGCATTCGCGGGCGGCGAGCAGCAGCTTCGCGCAATGGGCGTGATCCTCGACGATGACGGGACCGGGCCGAACCTTGCGCTGTTCGTGTCCGATCCGATAATCGAAGAGGGCGACAGCGGCACCAAGGGAGCAGTGTTCGAACTGCGCCTGTCGCGCCCGGCGGAAAGCGTCTTCACCGTGACTTATGCCACACGCGACATTTCGGCCGTCGCGGGCGAAGACTATGGGGCAAGGGCGGGCAGCGTGACATTCTCGGCCGGGCAGGACGTGGCCACGGTCCGCGTACCCGTCTATGGCGATACGGTCTTCGAAGGGACGGAAAGCTTTGCACTTGTGGTCGATGCGCCGGCCAACCCGTCGATCGGTATAGAGGGTCTGGCGGGTGAAGCGACAATCCGTGACGACGATGCGGACCCATGGCCCAGCGTCTCGATCTCGTCCGCCCGCGCCACGGAAGGATCCTATCTGCGCTTTGTGGTGACCCTTTCGGAACCGTCGCTGGACGCGGTTACGCTCTCCTACCGCACGCTGATGGATACCGCCGATGATGGCGATCTCTACTACGCAGCGACCAGTTCCTACAACAATGGCACGATCACCTTTGCGCCCGGTGAGACCTCGGTCGAGGTAACGATCCGAACGGACGGCGAGTATGATGACGAGCGCGACGAAAACATCGTGCTCGAACTCTACAACCTCAGTGAAAATGCGGAATTCGCAGGCGGCGAGCAGCAGCTCCGCGCAACAGGGGTGATTCTCGACAATGATGGGACGGGGTCAAATCTAGCGCTGTTCGTGTCGAACCCTGTTCTGGAAGAGGGCGACAGCGGCACCAAGGAAGCGGTGTTCGAATTGCGCCTGTCGCAGCCGGCGACCACGGCCTTCACGGTGACCTATGCCACGCGCGATATCTCGGCCCAGGCCGGGGTCGACTATCTTGCGCAATCGGGAAGCGTAAGCTTTGCGGCCGGGCAGGACGTGGCCACTGTACGCGTGCAAGTCTACGGCGACACGACCGTCGAGGGAACGGAAAGCTTTGCGCTGGTGGTCGACGCACCCGCCAGCCCGCTGGTCTCGACCGAGGGGCTTGCGGGCGAGGCGACGATCCGAGACGACGATGCCGGGTTGTGGCCGAGCGTCTCCATCGCTTCCGCCACGGCCACCGAAGGGTCCTACCTTCGCTTCACCGTGACGCTGTCGGAACCGTCGCTGGACGCGATCACAATGTCCTATCGGACGCTTCGCGACACGGCCGGTGACGACGATCTTTCTTATGCGACGACCAGCAACTACAACAACGGAACAATCACCTTTTCGCCCGGGGAAACCTCGGCAGACATCCTCATCCGAAGCGATGGTGAGTATGACGACGAGCGCGATGAAAACATTGTGGTCGAACTCTACAACCTCAGCGAAAATGCAGAATTCGCGGACGGCGAACAGCAGCTTCGCGCGACCGGCGTGATCCGCGATAATGACGGCACCGGTCCGAATCTCGCGCTGTTCGTATCCGATCCGGTTCTTGCCGAAGGCGACAGCGGCACCAGGGAGGCGTTGTTCGAACTGCGCCTGTCGCAGCCTGCGACCGCGGCCTTCACGGTGACCTATGCCACCCGCGATATCTCGGCCCAGGCCGGGGTCGACTATGCCGCGCAGTCGGGCAGCATAAGCTTCGCGGTCGGACAGGACGTGGCCACGGTGCGCGTACCGGTCTACGGCGACTATACGGCCGAAGCGACAGAGAGCTTTGCCCTTGTGGTCGATACACCGGACAGCCCGTTTATCGACACCGAAGGTCTTGTGGGCGAGGCGACGATCCTTGACGACGATGCCAATATCGGACCCAGCGTTTCGATTTCTTCCGCACAGGCCAGTGAAACATACGAGTATCTCCGTTTCACCGTTACACTGTCAGAGCCGTCGGTGGACGCGGTCGCGATGTCCTACAGAACGCTTCAGGACACGGCTGATGACAGCGACATGTACTATGCCACGACCAGCGACACCTATAACAATGGCACCATCGCTTTTGCACCGGGCGAAACGTCGACGGATATCTTCATCCGAACCGACTCAGACAGCGTGGACGAGCGCGACGAAAACGTTGTCCTCGAACTCTACAACCTCAGCGCAAACGCCACATTCGCCGGCGGTGAGTTGCAGCTGCGCGCGACGGGCGTAATCCTCGACGATGACGGCACGGGGCCGAACCTTGCGCTGTTCGTGTCCGATCCCATTCTGGTCGAAGGCGACGGCGGCACCAAAGAGGCGGTGTTCGAGTTGCGCCTGTCGCAACCGGCAGGAACCGACTTCACGGTGACCTACGCCACGCAGGACATCACCGCCATCGCCGGGCAGGACTATGCCGCGCGCTCGGGCACCGTGTCCTTCGCCACCGGGCAGGACGTGGCGACGGTGCGGGTGCCTGTCTATGGCGACACAATGCCGGAAATGAACGAGAGTTTCGCCCTCGTGGTCGAGGCCCCGACCAGCCCCTCGATCACGTTCGAGGGGCTTGCAGGCGAGGCGACGATCCGCGACGACGATTCCAGCCAGTGGCCCGGCGTCTCCATCTCGTCTGCCACGGCGCTTGAATGGGGCTATTCCGGGTACCTGCGTTTCGTCGTATCGCTGTCGGAAGCGTCTGACGTACCCGTCCAGATTTCGTACCAGACCGACCTTGGCGATGCGCTTCAAAGCGACCTTTACTACAGCGACAATACCGGCGTTCTGGATTTCGCGCCGGGAGAGACCAGCAAGTCTGTGTTCATACGCACAGATTCCGACTCTCTTGATGAACGTGACGAATCCGTCTTTCTGCGCCTGACAAGCTATCAGGTGGGTGAGTCCTACGTGACCTTCCCGGACGACCAGAACGCGATGACGGCCGTCGGCTTCATTCTGGATGACGACGGCGTCGGCCCGAACCGGATGCTTGCGGCCTTGCCCACCTCCGTCCGGGAAGGCGACAGCTGCGATCCTGTTCATTTCGTGCCGGTCTATCTGTCCAGCCCGGCCGCCGATACCCTGGTTTTCGACGTCTCGGCCCAGAACGGCACGGCGACGGCAGGCGTGGATTTCGAACTGCTGACTGACACGGTCACATTCCTGCCCGGTCAGACCAGCGCGGCAGTACAGGTCGCGATTTTCGGCGACCGGGCAGAGGAAGGCACCGAAAGCTTCACCTTGTCCTTTGCGCCCGCGACCGACACGCCTTTCGTCGGGACGATACAGAACCGAGGTGTCACGATCCTCGATATGGTCGATGTGCCGGACGGGAGTTACTACGGCACGAACGGATCGGAGTCCGTCACCCTGACATCGGGCAACGATACCTATTACGCGTATGGCGGGAACGACACCGTATCCGGCGGTTCCGGCCATGACGTTCTTCATGGCTGCGACGGCAATGACCGCCTGCTCGGCGGAAGCGGCGATGACATTCTTTACGGCGAAGGCGGCATGGACACGCTGACGGGCGGTGACGGCTCCGATGTGTTTCACCTGTCGAGCAATTTTCCAACGGGCACGTCCTATCACGACACGATCACGGATTTTACCGGGGAGGATGTCATCCGGTTCCATGACGGACTCGCCCTTATCTCCGCGAGTTCGGGCGCAGCGGAAACGCAGCTTCACTTTGACACCGACAGCGACGGCGCCGCGGATGCAATCCTCACCCTGCGCGGGGACTTCCGAGACTACGAATTCCATACCCGGGCCTATGATGACGACGAGGTCGAGGCCTACCTGAACGTCCAGACAGGTTCGGGCGGCGCCAGCACCCGGGGCGATTTCAACGGCGACGGCACCAGCGACATCCTGTGGCGCAAGTCCGCCGGTCATGTCGGCTACTTCGAAATGGAAAATGGTGGTCATACCTATCACGCCATCGGCTGGGCCGGCACCGACTGGTCGGTCGAAGGCACGGGCGACCTGAACGGCGACGGAACCAGCGATATCCTGTGGCGCAAGTCCGCCGGCCATGTCGGCTATTTCCAGATGGAAAATGGCACCCACAGCTATCACGCCATCGGCTGGGCCGGGACGGATTGGACGGTTCAGGGCCTCGGCGATCTGAACGGCGATGGCACCGACGATATCCTGTGGCGCAAGTCGGCCGGCCATGTCGGCTATTTCGAAATGGACAATGGCAGCCACACCTACCAGGCCATCGGCTGGGCCGGTACCGACTGGACGGTCGTGGGCATCGGCGATCTGAACGGTGACGGGACGGATGACATCCTGTGGCGCAAGTCGGCCGGCCATGTCGGCTATTTCGAGATGGACAATGGCAGCCACACCTACCACGCGATTGGCTGGGCGGGGACGGATTGGTCGGTCGAGGGTGTGGGCGACCTGAATGGCGACGGCACCGACGATATCCTGTGGCGCAAGGACACTGGCCATGTCGGCTATTTCGAAATGCATGACGGGCAGGACACCTATCACGCCATCGGCTGGGCTGGGACAGACTGGTCGGTCGAAGGAGTCGGCGATGTGAACGGCGATGGCACCGACGATGTCATCTGGCGCAAGGACACCGGCCGTGTCAGCTATTGGGAAATGAACGACGGCGACGCGACCTATCACGCAATCGCCGATGTCGGCACCGACTGGCAAATTGTATAAATGTCAATGACGGCAGGAAGACCGGCCACTAGAGCTGCGTAAAACGCGGCCCGTTCGGGTGATACATCAGTACGCGATAAGGGGCGGCGCGCCTTGGTGCGCGCCAAGGCGCGCCGCCCCCCAAGACCGTTCATCTAGAGGATGTGGACGTGATGGGTCAAATGTCTGGGCTTGCTTCGGAAAAGTGCCAAGATCATCTCGTGAGGTCGTGACACCTTCCTGCCCGCGGCTCGTTCTGATCCAGATACTCGAAGATGGCGGATCGTCACGCCGCTACACCCGAACTAACCCCAGGCGCCAACGTGGCCGATAATTGCGCCGTCGTTTCGAGAGATCGACTTGGTCCGAGGTCTATTCGGTGAAGCCGCCTAACCCCCGGACGTCATGACGAACTCCGGTCACTGCCAGACCTCTCGCCCGCGATGCCTGCCCTTGGCATACGCTCCGGGGCACCGAACTTCGACAAAATCCGGGGGAATCTGCGTGAGCGCGTTCAGCGCAGGTATGGGATTTCAATAGCTTAAGGCGCGCGAGGTGGGCAGTTCGGCCGAAGTCGTGTAGTTACACGTTATGATGTTTAAGACCCTATGAATGCGCCCAAACGTGCGATATCCTGCATGCCATGTTCACGCGCATCACCGAGAGCGGCGGGCGTCGCTATCTGCAGATTGTCGAGTCCTTCCGTAACGAGGCGGGCAAGCCCCGGCTGCGCGTCGTGGCCAATCTGGGGCGCGTGGACGGGATGAAGGATGGCCAGCTCGATGCGCTGATCCGGGGGCTCAGTCGCGCCGCGGGTCGGGTCGAGCCCGAGAAGGCCGAGATCACCTACGAGGCGGCGCGCAGCTATGGCGACGTCTTTGCCCTGCACGAGTTGTGGAAGGACCTTGGTTTCGATCATGCCCTCGGCCGTGCGCTGCGTTCCGGCAAGCGGAAAGTCGACGTGGAGGCGCTGGTCCGCGCCATGGTGTTCAATCGGTTGTGCGACCCCACAAGTAAGCTGGGCTGCCTGCGCTGGCTGGAAACGGTCGCCATGCCGGCGATGCCGGACACCGTCACCCATCAACACCTGCTCCGCGCCATGGATGCGTTGATGGATCACGCCGATACCGTCGAAGGCGCGCTTGCCAAACAGATCCGTCCGCTGGTCGATCGCGATCTGGCCGTGGTCTTCTATGACCTGACCACGGTGCGCATCCATGGCGACGGGGATGTCGCGGACGACCTCCGCGCTTTCGGGATGAACAAGGAAACCGGCGGCATCGCCCGGCAGTTCGTGTTGGGCGTGGTCCAGACCGCGGACGGCCTGCCGCTCATGCATACCGTTCACCCGGGCAACATCGGCGAGACGAAAACCCTGCAGGGCATGCTCAAGACAGTCTTGCAGCGCTTCCCCGTCCAGCGTGTCATCCTGGTGGCCGACCGCGGTCTGCTCAGCCTTGAAAACATCGACGAGCTGACCGCCCTGGCCGATCAGGACGACCGCAAGCTGGAATTCATCCTCGCGGTTCCCGCCCGTCGTTATGCCGATCTGGTCGAAACCTTCCAGGGCCTTGCTTTCGACGAGGACGGGTTGGCGGAAAGCAGCTTCGCCGGCCACCGCCTGATCGTCGCCCATGATCCCGTTCGAGCCGCCGACCAATCCGACCGGCGCCGCGCGCGCATCGCCGAGCTTGAAGCCCAGGCCGAAAAGATGGTCGCAAAGCTCGACGCGCAGGACGGCGGCCAGACCGCGCGAGGTCGCCGTGCCTCCGACCGGGGCGCCTATAGCCGCTTCACCCGCGCCGTCGCCGAGGCGGAAATGACGCGCTTCCTCAAGGCAGACCTGCAGGCCGACCGGTTCAGCTGGAGTGTTGACGAGGACGCCGTCGCGCGCGCGGAGCTCTTCGACGGCAAGCTCGCGCTCCTGACCAACGCCCCCGACTTGACGCCCGCCGAGACCGTTACCCGCTACACGTCGCTGGCCGATATCGAACGCGGCTTCCGCGTCCTGAAATCCGACATCGAGATCGCCCCGGTCCACCACCGGCTGCCCGACCGCATCCGCGCCCACGCGCTGATCTGCTTTCTCGCCCTCGTCCTCTACCGTGTCATGCGCATGCGGCTGAAGGCCAAAGGACATGACGCCAGCCCCCGCACCGCGCTCGACCTGCTCGCCCGCATCCACCGCCACGAAGCCCGGATCGCCGACCGCAAGTTCGATGGCCTCACCACCCCGACCCCCGAACAACTGGAGCTCTTCGACACCCTGAACCTGCCAAAACCCGCCTGATCACCCTCGCGTAGTTACATTTTGGCCAATCTCGCCATAACGATATCAATCACTTACGCGTTTTACTGGTGAACTTGAGGGGGCAGAGCCGGGCAAGCAAGGCCGATCCCGCCAGCCTGCGCAGCGCGCGACTCGCATTGCCGAAGGAATGGTGCTAGGTGCCCTTATTTCGTGCAGGGGTGAGACACAAAATGTGGAAATCCATCTGGAAGGCAGCATTGGCCCCGGTGCTTCGGCGACCGGCCCTGTTTCAGGTTGCCGCCTTATGTTTCCGCACGGGGCCGGATGGGCCCGAGATCCTGATGATCACGTCCCGGGAAACCGGCCGCTGGCTGCTGCCCAAGGGATGGCCGAAGCCCGGCCATGACGCGGCCGGAACCGCCTGCGAAGAGGCGTGGGAAGAGGCCGGCGTTCAGGCCGATTGCAGCCGGGCCCGGCAGATCGGCACATACACATATGACAAGCGCCTGAAAGGCGGCGTGCCCGTCGCGACAGAGGTGCACGTCTACGCCGTTCCGGTCGACAGCCTGAAAGACAGCTATCCCGAAATGTCCGAACGCCGCCGGGTCTGGATGACCCCCAAAAGCGCCGCCGCCGCCGTTGACGAGCCCGACCTCAAGGACCTGCTGCGCCGCTTTCCCGAACTTAGCCACGGCTAGGACCACACCGGCCCCCACATAAAGACCGAGACGATGACCGACAGTTTGAAGAGTAACCAGTGGCGCACGGTCGACAAGGACCTGCACCGTCTTTCGCGGGTGGAATACGCGACCATGCATGTCTCTCGCCCGCTGGTGGGGGTGGGCGTGTCGCTGGCCTTTATCGTCG
This sequence comes from Rhodovulum sp. P5, assembly GCF_002079305.1. Lineage (NCBI taxonomy): Bacteria > Pseudomonadati > Pseudomonadota > Alphaproteobacteria > Rhodobacterales > Paracoccaceae > Rhodovulum > Rhodovulum sp. P5. The sequence goes on along the minus strand of NZ_CP015040.1, from coordinate 71,204 downwards.
TGGCCGCCCTGGTGGCGGGCCTTGTGACCGGGCAGGCGTCGGGGGCGCTTTTCATCGTCGCCGCCGCGGCCTTCGGGGCGTATATGGCGCTGAATATCGGCGCCAATGACGTGGCCAACAACATGGGGCCGGCGGTGGGCGCCAAGGCCCTGTCGATGACCGCCGCCATCGTGATCGCCGCGATCTGCGAAAGCGCGGGCGCGTTGGTCGCCGGCGGCGACGTGGTCTCCACCATCTCCAAGGGCATCATCGACCCGGTCAGCGTCGAGAATGCGGAAATCTTCACATGGGCGATGATGTCGGCGCTGTTGTCCGCGGCGCTGTGGGTCAACATCGCGACATGGTTCAGCGCCCCGGTATCGACCACGCATTCGGTGGTCGGCGGCGTTCTGGGCGCCGGTGTCGCCGCGGCGGGGCTGTCGGCGGTGAACTGGTCCACGATGGGCGCCATCGCGGCAAGCTGGGTGATCTCGCCCTTGCTGGGCGGGGTCATTGCCGCCGGGGTGCTGGCCTTCATCAAGTGGCAGATCATCTATCGCGAGGACAAGATCGCCGCCGCCCGCAGATGGGTGCCGGTTCTGATCGGGGTGATGGCGGCGGCCTTCGCGGCCTATATCGCGCTGAAGGGTCTGAAACGGGTGGTCTCGATCGACATGGGCAGCGCGCTCCTGATCGGGCTGGGGATCGGTCTTGCCGGTTACGCCATCGCGATTCCGCTGATCCGGCGGCAGGCGCGCGGGCTGGAAAACCGCAACAAGTCGCTGAAAACCCTGTTCGCGGTGCCGCTTGTGATCTCGGCGGGGCTGTTGTCCTTCGCCCATGGCGCCAATGACGTGGCCAACGCGGTCGGTCCGCTGGCCGCCATCGTCCATGCGCAGGAATTCGGCAGCTTCGCCGGTAAGGTCGCGATCCCGGTCTGGGTGATGATCATCGGGGCGTTCGGGATCTCCTTCGGGCTGATGCTGTTCGGCCCCCGGCTGATCCGCATGGTCGGCAGCCAGATCACCAAGCTGAACCCGATGCGCGCCTATTGCGTGGCCCTTGCCGCGGCGATCACGGTCATCGTCGCCTCGGGGCTGGGGCTGCCGGTCAGTTCGACGCATATCGCCGTGGGCGGGGTCTTCGGCGTCGGTTTCTTCCGCGAATGGTACATGGAACGGCGCGCGCAGCAGGCAAAGACCAACCGCCCCTCTTCCAAACCCCTGCCGGTCGAGGAACGGCGCCGGCGCAAGCTGGTGCGGCGGTCCCATTTCATGACCATCGTGGCCGCCTGGGTCGTCACCGTCCCGGCCGCCGCGCTGTTGTCGGGGGGCATGTTCGCGATCCTGCGCGCGCTGCTGGGATAACGGGCAAAGGCCCCGCGTGTCGCCTTTGCCACGGCCAGCGACATGGGCGACCGCCCACGGGCCAGCCGTGCCCTCACCATATTCTTGACAAAAGCAGTCAGAAATCGTTGCTGGGGAGGCCCCTCCCCGTCACCGGGGCCGCCCGCAATTCCCGGCAAGGGGCATTTTGGCAGATGTCTTTCAACGCAGCCGTGCGCCACCATCCATATGATCAGGGAGATCCGTCATGGAACCACAGCCGCTTCGTTGCCCCTTTGCGGTCCAGCGCAACACACAGCGCGGGATGCACCCCCTTCACCTTCGTCGGTCCGTACTGAACCGCGAAATCCTGCGGCCCGTGTTGAAACAGGCGGGGATCGCGGCGATGCCGGATGACCCCCATATCGTCCTCGCCCACAGCGACGACCCGGTGAACTGGGACCTGCCGGTCTTTCAGCCCAACCCGCACCGCATCGCGATCTCTCCGGGCAAGCCGCGCTTTGTCCGGCGCGACGGCGACACCTTGATCGCGCTGGAATTCGACGCCCCCGAGCTGGAGGCCCGCTGGGCGGAACTGCGCGACGCCGGCGCCCGGTGGGAGGGTGCGCCCTTCGTTCCCCGCATCCTGTTGGGGCGCAGCGATCAGCCGCCGCCCGCGATCTGCTTTTTCTCGGTGCCGATCCTGTTCGGGCCGGAATGGCGCGCGACGCCGGACTGCCTGCGCCCGGGCGGGCGCGGCCCGGCGACCTGACGCCTCAGCGCACGGCCAGCGACCGCCCCCCGGCGAACAGATGCACCTTGTCGGGGGCGGCGGTCATGCGGGCCGATTGCCCCCGCAGACCGCGATGGATGCCCGAAAGCTTTGCGATCACCGGGTCGTATTCGGGTTTGGAGCGTTCGAAGTAAAGCTGCGTCACCTCCCCCAGCGCCTCGACGATCTCCACCCGCCCCTCGAACGCGAAATCCGCGCCGTCGGTGGGGATCATGTCCTCGGGCCGGATGCCGACATTGACCGGGCGCCCCTTGTCCTCTGGCCGCGTGGGGATGTTGGCGGCAATCGTTCCGCCCCCTTCGGGCAGGCGCACCTGCGTCACCTCTCCCGGCTCGGCCACCTCGCCCGCGATCAGGTTCATCGACGGACTGCCGATAAACTGCGCCACGAATTCGGACACCGGGCGTTCGTACAGCTCCAGCGGCGGGCCGGCCTGCGCGATGCCCTTGTCGGCCAGAACCACGATCCGGTCGGCCAGCGTCATCGCCTCCACCTGGTCATGGGTGACATAAATCATCGTGCTGTCGGGCATCGCCTCTTTCAGTTGCGCGATCTCGATCCGGGTCGCCACGCGCAGGGCGGCGTCAAGGTTCGACAGCGGTTCGTCGAAAAGATAGACCTTGGGGTCGCGCACGATGGCCCGCCCGATGGCCACCCGCTGCCGCTGCCCGCCCGACAGGGCCTTGGGCAGACGGTCGAGATAGTCCTGCAATTGCAGCGTCCGGGCCGCGCGGGAAACGGCCGCGTCGATCTCTGCCCGGCTTTTCCCCGCGATCTTCAGCGCAAAGCCCATGTTGTCGCGCACCGTCATATGGGGGTAGAGCGCGTAGGACTGAAACACCATCGCGATGCCCCGCTGCGCGGGCGGCACGTCGTTCATCCGCACCCCGTCGATGTCCAGCGTGCCGCTGCTGATCCGCTCCAGCCCCGCGATCATCCGCAAAAGGGTGGACTTGCCACAGCCGGAGGGGCCGACGAACACGATCAACTCCCCGGTCGCGATGTCCAGGTCGATGTCCTTCAACACCTCCACCGTGCCGTATCTCTTGCCCACCTTCGACAGGGTCAGCTCAGCCATCGTCGTCCCCCTTGTGGCGCAGCAGCAGACAGGGTTGCCACGGCCCCAGATGCACCTGCCCGTCCGCGCCGGGATGCGCCGCGTTGATCTCTCCCCCGACGGCCAGCCAGTCGCCCGTGGGCGGGGTCAGCAGGGCGGGCCGGTCGGACAGGTTGAAGGCGCAGAACATCTCTGCCCCCTGCCCCACCCGGCGAAAGGACAGCACGTCCTCCGCATGGTCCATGTCCTTTAACGCCCCGGTCGCCAGCACCCGGTTCGCGCGCCGAAACGCGATGGCCCGGCGATAGTGATGGATCAGCCCCTCGGGCGCGCGTTCCTGCGCGTCGACGGCCAGATGCACATGCTGCCCGGGGATCGGCAGCCATGTCTGGGCCGCCCGCGAAAACCCCGCATGCAGCGCGCTAGCGTCCCACACCATCGGCGTGCGGCACCCGTCGCGCCCCTTGAATTCCGGCCAGAAGGCGATGCCGTAGGGGTCTTGCAGCGCCTCGAACGGCACCTCGGCCTCGGGCAGGCCCAACTCCTCCCCCTGATACAGGCACACGGTGCAGCGCAGGCACATCAACATCGTCAGATAGGCCCGAAGCGCCGCGCCGGACAAATCCCACCGGCTGGCATGGCGCACCACGTCATGGTTGGAATAGGCCCAGCAGACCCAGCCCTCCGCCGCGACCCGGTCGAGCTTGCCATAGACCTCTGCAATGCGGGCGGCGGTCAGGGGCGCGTTTTCAAGAAACTCGAACCCGTAACACATCTGCACCTTGTCGCCACCGGATGTGTATTGCCCAAGGATATCCAGCCCCTTCTGGGCGTCCCCGACCTCGCCCAGGGCAACGGCGCCGAAATCGTCCAGCACCGCCCGGAACCGGCGCAGGAACTCCAGGTTCTCGGGCTGGTTCTTGTCGTACAGGTGCAACTGATGGTTATAGGGGTTCACCCGCGGCGCGATGGAATCGTTCCGCTCTTCCGGCGGACAGGGCGGATTGCTGCGCAGGTCCCTGTCGGCGAAGTAGAAGTTGATCGTGTCCAGCCGGAACCCGTCCACCCCGCGCCCCAGCCAGAACCGGGCGGTGTCGAAAATCGCCTGCTGCACGTCGGCTGAATGCAGGTTCAGGTCGGGCTGGCTGGCCAGGAAATTATGCAGGTAATACTGCTCCCGCCCCGCGTCCCACTGCCACGCCGGCCCGCCGAAGATCGACAGCCAGTTGTTGGGCGGCGTGCCGTCCGGTTTCGGATCGGCCCAGACATACCAGTCGGCCTTGGGGTTGTCGCGGCTTGACCGGCTTTCGACGAACCAAGGATGCTGGTCCGAGGAATGGGACAGCACCAGATCGATCATCACCCGGATGCCCCAGCCATGCGCCGTTTCCACCAGGCAATCGAAATCGGCCAGGCTGCCGAAGATCGGGTCGACGTCGCAATAATCGCTGACGTCATAGCCGAAATCCTTCATCGGCGAGGGGAAGAAGGGCGAGATCCAGATCGCATCGACGCCAAGGGAGGCGACATGCGGCAACCGCTCGACAATGCCCAGCAGGTCGCCCACGCCGTCGCCGTTCGAATCCTGAAAACTGCGCGGGTAGATCTGATAGATCACCGCGCCGCGCCACCAGTCCGGATCGGATGTCAGTGCCATGCCCGCCCCCTCATTTCACCGACCCCGCCAGCAGGCCGCGCACCAGATACCGTTGCAGCGTGAAGAACACGACCAGCGGCACCGCCATCGACACAAAGGCCGCCGCGGCCAGAATGCCCCAATCGCCCCCGCGCGATCCCAGCAGGTCATCGACGATCTTGACCGTCATCACCTTCGCCTCGTCGGTGGAGGGCAGAAACACCTTGGCCACAAGCAAATCGTTCCAGACCCACAGGAACTGGAAGATCGCGAAACTGGCCAGCGCCGGGAAGGACAGCGGCAGAACGATCCGCGTGAAGATCTGAAAATCCGTCGCCCCGTCCACCTTGGCGCATTCGATGATGTCGCGCGGCAGCCCGGCCATGTAGTTGCGCAACAGATACACCGCCAACGGCAGCCCGAAGCCGGTATGGGCCAGCCAGATCCCCAGGAAACTCTGCCCGATCCCCACCCGGTAATGCAGCGACAAAAGCGGCACCAGCGCCAGTTGCAGCGGCACCACCAACAGCCCCACCACCGCGGCGATCAGCAGACCCCGCCCCGGAAACTCCATCCAGGCCAGCGCATAGGCGGCAAAGGCCGCGATCAGGATCGGGATCACCGTCGCCGGGATCGTCACGGTCAGCGTGTTGATGAAGGCCAGCGCCATCTTGTCCGCGCCCAGCACCGTTTCATAGTTGCCAAGCGTCAGGCGGGGGGGCGAGGCCGCGATGACATAGATCCGCGGATCGCGGCGGCCGAGATCCTCTGACGCCTGCACCCGGAACGTGCCGTCCTCCGCCACGCTCAGCGTGCCGCCCCGGCGCATCTCGGCGACCTCTCCCGGGGCAAAGGCGCCGGGCGCCCGGCCGGTGATGCCGAACCCGGTGACTCGCCCGGCCCCGTCGGGAAAGGCACGCGCCATGTCCTCGGTCTCAAAGACATTGCCGGCGATGACAAAGCCCCCCTTTGCGGCCGCGGCATCCGACGCGGGCGCCTGTGTGCGATAGGCCTGCTCCACCGCGAAGGGCGCGCGCCACCAGCCCGTGGCCGAAATCTGATCCCGATCCCGGAAGGACGACACCAGCAAGCCCACGGTCGGCACCAGCCACAGCACCACCAGCGCCGCCACCGTCAGATGCACCGCCCATGTCAGCCGCGCCTTCTGCCCCGCCACGCCGCTCATTGCATTTCCTTCCGCACCTGCCGGATGTTCCAGACCATCACCGGCAGCACGATCAGCATGATGACGAAGGCGACCGCCGTCGCCCGCCCGTCATCGCGGAACATGAAGCTCATCATGTAAGAGGGCAGGATCTGCGTGCCGAAATTGCCGCCGGTCATGGTGTAGACGATGTCGAACACCTTCAGCACCAGCACGGTAATCGTCGTCCAGACCACCACGATGGTGCCCATGATCTGCGGCACCTTGATGCGAAAGAAGATCTGGAACGGGTTCGCGCCGTCCAGAATGGCGGCCTCCACCGTTTCCTCGGGGATGCCGCGCAGGGCGGCCGACAGGATCACCATGGCAAAGCCGGTCTGGATCCAGATCAGCACCACCATCAGGAAGAAGTTGTTCCAAAACGGAATTTGCAGCACATCCACCGGCCCGCCCGCCCCCAGCATGGCCCGGATCGCGTTGATCAGCCCGATATCGGCGTCGTTGGTATAGACGAATTTCCAGATCAGCGAGGCGCCGACAAAGGAAATCGCCATCGGCAGGAAGATCAGCGATTTCGCGACATTGCCCCAGCTTAGCCTGTCGGTCAGTTGCGCCGCGACCAGCCCGACAAAGGTCGCCGCCGCCGGCACCACCAGCACCCAAAGCAGGTTGTTCAGAACCGCGGTCCTGAACGCCTCATCCCCCGCCAGTGCCGCGTAGTTGCCAAGCCCGATGAACTCTTCCCCCGACCGGTTGAAAAGCGACCGCCAGAACGACCCCACAACCGGGTAGACAAGGTAAAGCCCCAAGGCCCCCATCGCGGGAAACAGGAACAGCCACGGCCGCACCGCGTTCGCCCGGCTGATATTGCGCCCCGGATCGGCCCCCCGCGGCGGAAACAAGACCCGGTCAAGCAAGAGGTTCGACAGGTAGAAATACCCCACGCAGGCGCCGACCCCGATCAGGATCGTGAAAAGACCCTGCAGCATCGGCGACATCGGCGCTCCTCCCCTGCCCTGCCGGCCCTAGCGGATCGACTGCCAGCGGGCCTCGATCCCCTCGGCCACGCTTTCGGCGCTGTCGCCGGTGGTATAGCTGACCATGCCCTTCCAGAACGCATCGGCGCCGATTTCACCCGGCATCAGGTCCGACCCGTCGAAACGGAAGGTCGTGGCGTTCAACAGGATCTCCCCCATCGCGCGCGCCGCATCGGTGGCATAGGCATCGGGGTTCGCCGCCTTGAACGGGGTCAGGAAGCCCGATTGCGCCATCCAGACCTCGCTGGCGATGGGCGTTTTCAGGAACTCGATAAAGGCGCGGGCCGCCGGGCTGTCCGACGTGATGGCCCAGAGCGTGCCGGCCCCAAGCACCGGCTTGCCCAGGTCCTTGTCCGCCCAGGCGGGGAAGTAAAAGAAATCGACGTCGTATCCCATTTCGGTGCCTTCCGGGAAGAAGGTCGGGATAAAGCTCGCCTGCCGGTGCATGTAGCATTCGGGCGGGAAGGTGAACAGCCCCGCGGGACTGTCCCGAAAATCGGTCGTGGCGACAGAGGCCGCGCCGCCGCTGACAAAGGCGTCGTTGCGGGCGAACCAGCCATATTCCTCGATCGCGCCGACCACACGCGGGTCGTCGAACGGGATCGCGTGGCTGACCCAGTCGTCATAGACCGCTGGCGGCTGGGTGCGCAGCATCATCTCTTCCACCCAGTCGGTCGCGGGCCAACCCGTCGCCGCGCCAGAGCCGAGCCCGATACACCACGGCGTGCCGCCCTCATCGGCGATCCGCCGGGTCAGCGCCTTCAAATCCTCCATCGTTTCGGGAATGTCGTATCCCGCCTCGTCAAAGGCGTCGGGCACGTACCAGACCAGCGATTTCAGATCGACCTTGAAGAAGAAGCCGAACAGGTGGTCCTCTCCATTCGCATCCGCATAGGTCCCCAGATCGACCCAGGACTCGCCCGCGGCGTAGTTCTCTCTCACCCAGTCCGCCGTGTCCGCGCCCAAAGGCGCCAGAAAACCGCGCCGGGCCATGTCGGCGGCCAGCCCCGGTTGCGGGAACACCGCCATGTTGGGGGCCGATCCGGCCTGTGCCGCGATCACGATGTCCTGTTCGAAACTGTCAGAGCCGGAATAGTCCACCTCGGCGCCGGTCGCCGCCTCGAAATAGGCGATCATCGAGTCGACCAGCGCCTTGTCCGCCCCGGTCCACGGCCCCGTGATGGTCAGCGCCTGTCCGCTCAAATCCTCTGCGGCGAACGCCTCATAGCTTTGCCAGTTGAACCGGTCGTCTTCGCCGGGCGGAAAGATCAGGTCCTGCGCGGCGGCGGAATCGAACACAAGGGCCAGCGCAGCAGCGCCTGCCATCCATGTGAAACGCATATATACCTCCCCTGCGGTGCGCTTTCGGCACCTTTTGCTGTTTTCCCCCGCAATTTCAGCGCAGAGGACGACATGCCCCAACGGTGGCGAAAGCCCCGCCGGCTGTCAACCAACGCGATAGCGGCGCGATTGTTCCCTGGCAGAATGTTTTCCCCATTGACGGGCGCATCGCTTGGCGCGACCCTTTCAGAATGCCATTGTCCCGCAATGATTTTCCGCCCGGCTTTCTTTTCGGTACCGCCACCTCGGCCTACCAGGTCGAAGGGCATGGCCTTGGCGGCGCGGGCCAGACCCATTGGGACAGCTTTGCCGCGACGCCCGGCAACGTGTCGCGGGCCGAAAACGGGGCGCGGGCCTGCGACCACCTGAACCGGTATCAGGAGGATCTGGACCTTGTCGCCGACGCGGGCTTCGACCTTTACCGGTTCTCGACCTCATGGGCGCGCGTCCTGCCCGACGGCACGGGTACGCCGAACCCCGCCGGTCTCGATTTCTACGACCGGCTGGTCGATGGCATGCTGGCCCGCGGGCTGAAACCGGCGCTGACGCTCTATCACTGGGAACTGCCCGCGGCGCTGGCCGATCTGGGCGGTTGGGCCAATCGCGACACGGCCCATCATTTCGCCGATTTCGCCGCGCTGATGGCCCGCCGGCTGGGCGACCGGGTCTGGTCATGGGCCACGATCAACGAACCCTGGTGCGCCGCGTGGCTGTCGCATTTCGAGGGGCACCATGCCCCCGGCCTGCGCGACATCCGCGCCACCGCCCGCGCCATGCATCATATCGGGCTGGCCCACGGGCTGGGGCTGGCGGGCTTGCGCGCCGGGGGGGCGGACAATGCCGGGATCGTGCTGAATTTCGAACCCGCCTTTCCCGCCGAAGACACCCTGACCGCCCGGGCCGCGGCCAACCGCTATGACGCGGTGTTCAACCGCTTTTTCCTGGGCGCCGTCACGCGCGGCACCTATCCCGATCTGGTGCTGGAGGGGTTGGGCCCGCATCTGCCCGACCGCTGGCAGGACGATCTGCCGGGGATCGCCGCCCCCCTCGATTGGCTGGGCGTCAATTATTACACCGTGAAACACCTGACCGAGGCACCCGGCCCCTGGCCCAACTGGCGCACCGTGCCCGGCCCCGGCCCCAAGACCGACATGGGATGGGACATCGCGCCCGGGGCACTGACCGACCTGTTGTGCCGCCTTCACGACAAAACATCCGGCACCCTGCCGCTTTACGTGACCGAGAACGGCATGGCCGCCCCCGACGGCATCGCCAACGCCCATGTTCAGGACGAAGACCGCATCGCCTATATCGCCGCCCATCTGCGCGCGGCCCGCGCCGCGATTGCCAAGGGCGTTCCGCTGAAGGGTTTTGTCATCTGGTCGCTTCTGGACAATTTCGAATGGGCGTTCGGCTATTCCAAGCGCTTCGGGCTGGTGCATGTCGATTTCGAAACGCTGGCCCGCAAGCCCAAGGCGTCCTACGCCGCGGTACAGGCGATCCTGAAGGGCCGGGCGTCCTGAGGGCTGCTGAAACGCCAGAAATCCCGCCGCAGAGAAAACCGCTCCTTGAAAGCAAAGATTGATCAAGGCACCCCGAGCCGCGCCCGGCCCTGGGGGAGCGCAGCGAAACGCTTGTGCCGATCAGTTTATCTGGAAAGCCCGAACGACATACGGGATGCGAAGGACATCGCCAAAGGCCCCCCGCATGGCAGCTATTCTGCGCCCCGGGCAAACCAAAACCGCCCTTGCCGCGTTAAACACCGATGACAGGCAAGGAGGACCCATATGCACACTCCAGGAACCATCCGGATCGCCGTGATCGGGGCCGGGCCGCGGGGGCTGGGCGCGCTGGAGGCGCTGGCCGCCCGCCTGCCCCAAACGGGCACCACGGTCGAGGTCGAGATCTTCGACCCCGACCCACATCCCGGCGCCGGCCCGAATTTCGACCCGACGCAAAGCCCGCTTGCCCTGCTGAACCTGCCCGTCCGGTCGGTGTCGCTGCGCCAGCGGGAGGGCCTCGCCCAGCCTTTCCCGGACTTTGCCCAGTGGCGGAACGGCGCGGATGACGAGACTTTCCCGCCCCGCGCGGATCTCGGCGCCTATCTGAACGCGCGCCTGACTCATCTGAGGGCCACCGCGCCCGCGGGGATGCGCCTGCGCTTGCGCGACATCCGGGTCGATCGCATCGACCCCGCCACCCCGGGTTGGCGGATCGCGGCCGGCGGTACCGTGTTCGGCCCGTTCGACGAGGTTCTGATCGCCCCCGGCCAGCCCGACACCGCCCCCGACCCGCAGATCGCCCGCTGGCGCGACCATGCCGACCGCCACGGGCTGGACCTGCTGCCCGCCTATCCCGATGCCGCGCTGCGGGCCGCGGCCGAAGGCTGGGCCGGGCGCAAGGTCGCGGTGCGCGGGCTGGGCCTGTCCACGCTGGATGTGTTGCGCTTTCTGACCCTCGGCCTTGGCGGGCGGATCGAGGACGGCCGCTATATCGCATCGGGGCGGGAGCCCGCGCGCATCTTCCCCTTCTCGCTTGACGGTCAGCCGCCGATGCCGAAACCGGCCGATGCCGCGCAGGACGCCCGCTATGATCCGCTGCCAGCCGAGACCGACGCGTTCGAGACCGCCCTTGCCCGCGCGATCGACAGCCCCGCAAAGACCGCCCTGCCCCCGATTGCCGAGGCGCTGCGCAGACCCGCCGAACGTATCCTGCAAAGGGTCGGCGGCGATGTGGCGGCCGCCCGCCCGTGGCTGGAGACCGAATGTACCCGCCCCGGCACGCAGGAAACCCGCGCCCCCGCCGACGCGCTGGCCGCCGGGATCGCCATGGCCCGCGGCCAGCAGGTTCCGTCAGCGGGCTATGTTATCGGGCAGGTCTGGCGGAAATGGCAGGATGCGTTCCGGCGCGGTTTCAACACCGGCGGATGCGCGCCCGACACCGCCGCCGCCCTGATCGGTTTCGATGAGGGGTTGAAACGCTATTCCTACGGCCCGCCCGTCAGCTCGGCCGAGGAACTGCGCACCCTGATCGCGGCGGACCGGGTGCAGCTTTGCGTCGTGGACGATCCCGATATCTGCCTTGTGCCAGAGGGGTGGCAGTTGCAGGACGGCACGGCGACGACCTGCGTGTCGGCGATGGTCGATGCCGTCCTGCCCGCCCCGGCGCTGGAGGGGCTGGCCGCCCCTGCCCTTGCCGCCTTGCGCGACGGGGGCGTGCTGTCGCCCGTGGCCGATGGGCTGGGCGCGCGGACCGACCCCGACGCGCAGGTGATCGGCACCGATGGCGCCGCCCGCGCCGGGCTGTGCCTGCTGGGGCGGCCCGCGCTTGGCAGCACCGCGGCGGTGGATTCGATCCATGACTGTTTCGGCGCCTCTGCCGACCGCTGGGCCGCCGGGGTAGTGCACAGGGCAGACGCGCGGCGCCCCGCCTCGGTGGCCTGAAAAAACGTTTCAGATCAATCCTTACCGCCGGGAAGGGCACCTGTAAGGTCAACACCGCAAGCCGTGTCATCGGCGGACCCTTTGGGGCGTTTTGGCGATGGCACGGCGGGCGGCGGCCTTGGTCTGCGCGGGCGCTTCACACATATTCATATTTAATATCAAATAGATAAAAGACATCGCAAAACATCTGCCTCCACCGCCCGCCGTCACGACCCGCCCCCGGCACATGTCCGCCTGCGACCCACGGCTTGTCGGAACCGCCCTGCCCCACCGGCGTTGAGTGCCCAGTCACAGGCGGGATGGATTGAATGACGGACCACGGAAGGATCAGCGTGATCGTGAACGAAAAGGCCGGGCGCACGAATGCCGAACAGCCGCGCCGAGACATGTTGCGCGAGCGGTTCGCCAGCGTCGGCCTGTCGGTCGACATCCACGGCCCACGGGCCGGCCAGACGCTGTCGGACGTCGCGCGCGCGGCCCTTGATGACGGGGCCGACATGCTGGTCGCGGCGGGCGGCGACGGGACGATCTGCGCCGTCGCGGGGGTCTGTCACGGCGCGGATGTGCCGATGGGGGTCATCCCGCAGGGCACCTTCAACTACTTCGCCCGGGGCCTTGGCATCTCGCAAGAGGTGGACGGCGCCATCGCGACGCTGGCCACCGGCACCTTGCGCGACATCCGCCTGGGCGAGGTGAACGGCCGGGTGTTCCTGAACAATGCCAGCATCGGGCTTTACCCCGCGATCCTTGAACGGCGCGAGACGATCTATCGCCGCTGGGGCCGCAGCCGCGCCGCGGCCTATTGGTCGGTGATCGCCACGCTGCTGTGGCTGAAGCGCGCGCTGCCGCTTCGGCTTGATATCGACGGGCGGCAGGAACGGCTGGTCACCCCGCTGGCCTTCGTCGCCAACAGCGCCTACCAACTCGATCAGTTCAACCTTCACGGGGCGGACCATATCCGCAGCGGGGACTTCGCGCTGTTCCTCTCCCCCAATGGTGCGCAGGTCGACCTGATCCGCGCGGCAGTTGGGCTGGCCGCCGGCATGGCCCGCAAGGACGAGGAATTCCTGCTGCGCCACGGCCGCGATATCGTGCTGTCCACCGGGCGGTCGCGGGTTCTGGTGGCCCGGGATGGCGAGAAAGAGATCATGCGCGACCCGCTCCGCTTTGCCTTCCGCGACCGGCCGTTGCGGGTGGTCGCCCCGGCGGAGGTATCTTGACCCGGATCGTTCATATCTCTGACCTGCATTTCGGCCGCACCGATGCCGATCTGCTGCAACCGCTGCTGGCCGCGGTGAACGACGCGCGGCCCGACCTGGTGGCGGTGACCGGCGATCTGACGCAACGTGCCCGCGTTTCGCAATTCCGCGCGGCGCGGCAGTTTCTTGACGGGATCGCGGCGCCGTGGCGGGCGGTGCCGGGCAATCACGACATCCCGCTGGATAACCTCGCCCTTCGGATGCTCTGGCCCTTCGCCCGGTATCGGGCGCAGATATGTCCCAACCTTACGCCGGATTTCGCGGCGCCGGGGCTGACGGTGCAGGGCTTCAACACGGTCGATCCGTTCCGCTGGCAGCGGGGCCGGGTCCGCGCGCGCGATCTGGATGCCGCCTGCGCCCGCTTTGCACCGGCACAGGGGCATCGCGTGGTCATGGCCCACCACCCGTTCGAACAGGGCCGCGACAGCCACAAGGCGTTGATGAAGCACGCGCCGCGGTCGGTCGCGCTTCTGGCCGGCTGCGGGGTCGATGTGGTTCTGTCGGGCCATCTGCATCGCTGGCGGGCCGCGCCGCTGACCGCGGCGAATGGCTGGCAGATGGTGCAGGTGCATGTGGGCACCGGGCTGTCGACGCGCCTTAGGGGTCAGGAAAACGACTTTGCCATTCTCGACCTGGACGGCGCGTGCATCACCCTGACCCGGATGGTCGCGCGGAACGGCGCGTTTCGGGCGGGCGGCGAATGGCAGTTTCACCGGGGCCCGAACGGCTGGGAAAGCGGCTAGCCCCGATTGCCAATTGGCAACAGCGCGGAAAGTGGTTGCCGGACAGGGACTTACCTAGGTCGGGTTGGCCTCGGCATATTTCCGGAAGAAGGCAAGGAAGGCCCGGTCTGGATCGGCGGGCGGTTCCTTTCCGGCGGCCCATGCGCGCCATTCGCCTTCGACGAAATAGATGTCGTATCCCGGAAAACGCAGCCGCGCGGTTTCATAGGTTTCGCTGCGCAGCGCCGCCCCCTGCCGGTCAAGCCATGCGGGCCGGGGGCGCGGGGCGGCGCCCTGCCCCACGATTTCCTCGGCCGTGCCGTCCGCCCGCGCCCGCCGCCCGGTCGAGGCGAATTGCAGCGCACGTTCCGCCTTGCCCGTCGCCTCCCCATCCTTGCGCCACCAGCGCAGTTCCACATGGGTCACGCTGCGCCCGGTCTTGATCGGCACGATCTCGACCATGTAGTCCGACAGCGCCGACACCTCGGCCGCCGCGGGTTCCAGCGCCCGCATCCGCAGGTTCGACCATGAACTGAGCTTGCCCTTGGGCACGCCCAGCACGCCGCGGATCGCCTCTACCGTGAATTTCTCGGACGAGCGCCAGCGCAGGTTCCCGCGCTTTTGCACCATCTCGTACAGCGTCAGGGCGTATTTCGAACTGAGCGCGAACATCACCTCCCGTTGCAGCCGGGCAAAGACGGTGGAGTTGGAGATAATCTTGCGCAGCCGCGGCGGGATTTCATATTCCAGCAGCCCGTCGCCCCGCGTCATTTCAAGGTTGCCCCCCAGAAGCTGCACCCGTTCGACGGCGGGCTTGCCATCCCACACGGCCTCGACCTTGACGATGGCGGCCATCAGACGCTCGATCGATTCACCGACTCGGTCGTTGGAATTGTGCGACCCCCGCAGCGCCGATTTCGAGATGACATGGACAACGGGCTTGTCGATGGCGTCCCACGCATTTTCCAGAAGCTGGTTATAGATCCGCCGGTCGTTCAGCGTCAGTGGCGTGACCTCGATCAGGTCCACCAGCTCGCCCGGTTTCACAAGGCTCTCGCGGCTTGGCCGCGCGTCGACCGTACGGTATTCTCTGGCGGGTTTCGCCATCGGACTGCTCGATTCCGTTACGTCTTTTTCTTACATTTGTAACCCATGCGACGTAAGCGGACAAGCCCGGTGTCGGGGCAGGGGGGACCACCGCCCACCCGATTTGTAAGTCATGGGCCGGGCAGGAGGGAGGGCGGCGAATCATAGGACTCTGGTTTTCAAGGGGAATTTCGGAGGGTTGCGAATCGGCAGGGGGCCTGTCCCGAAACGTAAGAGTTCCCGCACCCGTCCTGTAAGCCCAGCGATCCCGGGATGTAGGGCCAGCAATCCCCGAATGTAGGCGCAGGCACCCGATATGTAGGGCCAGATGGGGCAAGCCCTTGGACTCCGGCACCTTTTCAGGGCCGAACACTTGAATCCCTGAATCAAGAATCCTTTGGGTTTGTCATTTTCGGGGGTTTGGTTCGGGGCAAGATGGCGCCGGAAATCCCTTGCCCAGCCCCAACGCTTACGGTTGGGGTGAATCACACAAGGCATTCAAAGCTCATTTCCGAACCCCGGACCCCCACCCCAAGACGTTCGAAATCTGACACCCGGCACCCAAAGGTTCGGTTTTCCGGCCGAAGTCGCGAAAATTCCGCACTTGAGTGCAAAGCCACTTCGGCGCATGCTTGATCCAAAACAACACGAGGCAGGCATGACGGAGCACACGGATTTTCCCGTCACCCTTGACGAGATCGATGCGCTGGCATCGCGCGCGGATACGGTGATCACCCGGCTTCGCGAACGGGTCTTTGCGCCGGGCCGCGAAAAGCGGCTGGATTTGCGGTTCAACGTCCGCTCCGCCGCCGAGATGGTGGGGCGCACGGAAAAGGCGATCCGCGATGCGGAAAACGACGGCCGTCTGCCGCAACCGGAAAAGGACCCCGATACCGGGCGGCGGCTTGGCTATAGCCTGGCCGAGGTCAACCGCATGCGCGAGGTTTTCGGAACCTTGCCGCGCCGCGGGGACGGGGACCCGGCCACGGTGCTGGCGGTGCAGAACTTCAAGGGCGGCGTGGGCAAGTCGACGGTGGTGATCCACCTGGCGCAATACCTGGCGCTGAAGGGCTATCGCGTCTGCGTCATCGATTGCGACAGCCAGGGGTCGACCACCTCGGTCTTCGGTCTGAACCCCGACGTGGATGTGGATGAAGACGAGGACACGCTTTACCCCTTCTTCCGCCACGGTGGGCCGCAGACCCTGCATTACGCGTTGCGCGCCACCTATTGGCCGGGGATCGCGCTGATCCCGTCCAACCTTGGGCTGTACGATGCGGAATACGAATTCGCCGCGCGGATGATGCGCGAACAGACCTTCGTGCTGGACCGGCTGCGCGACGGCATCGCCACCATCGCCGACCAGTTCGACGTGATCCTGCTGGACCCGCCGCCGGCGCTGGGGATGATTTCCCTGTCGGTGCTGCGGGCGGCCAATGCGCTGATCATCCCGGCGCCGCCGAACAACATCGATTTCGGATCGACCGCGCATTTCCTCAAGATGATGGGCGCGACGTTGAACGAACTGGCCGAACATGGGGGCGCGCGGGGGTATCACTTCGTCAAGATCCTTGCGACCAAGATGAACGACCAGAAGGGCGCGCATCAGGCCATCAAGCGGGTGATGGAGGCGGTGTTCCCGCAAGACATCCTTCAGGCGGTGCTGAAGGATTCCGCGGAAATCGACAACGCGTCGGCCAATTTGATGAGCGTTTACGAACTGACCGGGCCGGCCACCCGCACCGACACGCACAAGCGCTGCCGCGCCTATCTGGATGCGGTGGGCCGCGAGATCGAGACGCTGATCCGCAAGACATGGCCCAGCCATCACGCGGCACTGAGAAAGGAGGGCATCCTGTGAGCAAACGCCATGACGCCATTTTCGACGATGTGCTGAAAGGGATCGAGGCGGACGCCCCCGCCCGGGACAAGGGGCCGGCGCGGTTTCTCAAACGTTCGTCCGCGCTGGCCGAACAGGCCGGGGGCGGGCGGCAGGAAAAGGTGCTGCGACTGGTCGACCCGGCGACCTGCGTGATGTGGGAGGGGCACAACCGCGCCTATGACCTGCTGACCGAGGCCAACTGCCGCGACCTGATCGACGGGATCATCGCCCAGGGCCAGCAGGAATTTCCCGCCGTCGTCCGGCGGCTGCGCCCGGCCCATGAAGGGGAAGGCCCTGAGTTCGAGGTGATCTGCGGGGCCCGGCGGCATTTCGCGATCACCTGGCTTCGCGCCAACCACTATCCCCAGTTCCGCTACCTGATCGAGGAACGGGAGCTGACCGATGAAGAGGCGTTCCGCCTCGCCGATATCGAGAACCGGGACCGCGAAGATATCTCGGATCTCGAACGCGCGCGGGATTATGCCGGCGCGCTGGAGCGGTTCTATGGCGGCCAGCAAAAGCTGATGGCGGAACGGCTGCAGGTATCGCCCGCATGGCTGTCGCGCTATCTGGGCCTTGCGCGGCTGGAACCCGAGCTCGTGGCAGCCTTTGCCTCGATCCGGGAGGTGAAGGAACTGCATGCCCGGCAGCTTAAACCGCTGATGGCCACGGAAGAGGGCCGGGCGGCGATCATCGCCGAAGCCGACCGTCTGGCGCAGGAACAGGCGGCGGCGCGGGCAGGGCAGGGGGCCGCGATCCCCGCGCCGAAGGTCGTTGCACGGCTGAAGGCGGCGGCGCAGCCCCCGAAAGAGCGCAAGGCGGCGGAGCGGGTCTTTCGCCGCGCGCCGGGGGAAAGCGGTGTGCAGATGCGGCGCAAGGGCAACCGAATCCAGCTTGAATTCGACCGCAACCTGTCCGACCGGGCGCTGCGGGCCGCGTTTGAACAGTTTCTGGAAAGCCGGGCGAAAGGCTGATTGCCAATTGGCAATAGTGCGGAAAGTGAAACAATCCCAATGGGTTGCCGAATATTATCCCGCTGTCATGCACCAATAGCGCGTCTTCGCCCAAGGGTTGCGCCAGACGCATGGCGGGCATGGGCGTTCGGGCGTTGTGTGCACGCGCAGAACCCGGCATGAACCACCCAAGGGTTTTATCTCCTCCCTGATAGACCCGTGGTCAAATGGCGCTGGCTGCTCTCCTCCCTAGCCAGCGCCATTCCTTTTTTCAGCACTCAGACATCGTTGCATTTGGCGACCGACCGGGGCGCTGGCGCGATCCGTTCTTCGCCCGCGTCGCCAAGGCGCGCAGGCGCGGGCGAGGATTGCGCCAGCGGCCCCGGCAAACTAAGTTGAGTGGACCAAGTCCGGAGGGCGCGATGAAGACCGTCAACATGCACGAGGCCAAGACGCATCTGTCGCGTCTCATCGAAGGCGCGCTGCAGGGCGAACCCTTCGTGATCGCGCGCGCGGGCAAGCCGCTGGTCAAGGTCACGATGATCGAAGAGGTGCCGCCGCAGCGTACCGGCTTTCTAAAAGGGCAGGTCGACTGCCCCGAGGATTTCGACCGCCTGGGCGAGGATGAGATCGCCGCGCTGTTCGAGGGATCGGACGGAGCCCGGTGAACCTGCTGCTTGATACGCATTACCTGCTGTGGGTGGCGGGGCGCGATTCCGTGCCGAACCCCGCGGCCGACGCGCTGATCAAGGACCCGGCCAATTCGCTGTGGTTCAGCGTGGCGAGCCTGTGGGAGGTGGCGATCAAGCGTGCCCTCGACCGGCCCGATTTTCGGACCGATCCCGGAACGCTGCGCGCGGGACTGATCGCCAGCGGGTATCGTGAACTGCCGGTGGAGGGACGGCATGTTCTGGGCCTTGCCACGTTGCCGGCCCTGCATCGCGACCCGTTCGACCGGATGCTGGTTGCGCAGGCCGCGGCCGAGGGGATGCGTCTGCTGACAGCCGACACGCGGCTTGCCGCCTATGGCGGGCCGGTTCTGGCTCTGTGAACTGCGGTTGCCCGCCATTCTCAGGGACGCAGCCGAACTCAATGCGTTCTGACCCTCAGGCCCAGTTTTCGTCGATGCAGCGATCCATGGGGATTGGATTCTGAAGGCCGCGCCTGCGGGCACTATGCCGCCCTGCGCCGCAGCGTCGCACCCCGTGGCTGTGGACTGCACGCTTAAGGCGCATTAGCGATGCCGGTTCAAATCGGGAGGATTCAGCAATGTTCGACACCAGCCTCACTTCGGGGATGCTGACCGATGCCTATGACCTTCGGCCCTCTGCCGAAGCGTTCGAGGCCACGCGCGACCGTTATGCCCGTGTGGCCCATGTCATCCCGCCGGAAGACTGGGCGCGTCATGCCCCCTATATCGTGGCGATTGACCGGCTGAAGGTCGAAAGGAACGCGGTGATCCTGGGCCACAGCTATATGCCGCCCGAAATCTATCATGGCGTTTCCGATATTGTTGGCGACAGTCTGCAACTGGCGCTGGCGGCAACGTGCACCGAGGCTGAGGTGATCGTGCAGGCCGGGGTGCATTTCATGGCCGAAACCTCCAAGGTTCTGAACCCCGACAAGACGGTGCTGATCCCCGATGCGACGGCCGGCTGCTCTCTGGCCGAGGCGGCCAGCCTTGACGAGATTGCGGCGCTGCGCGCGGCGCATCCCGGCGCGGCGGTGGTGTGCTATGTCAACACCCCCGCGGCGATCAAGGCGGCGTCGGATGTGTGCTGTACCTCGGCCAACGCGCTGCAGGTGGTCGAGGCGATGCCGGGCGACACCGTCATCATGACGCCCGACCGCTATCTTGCCGCCAATATCGCCCGGCAGAGCTCCAAGCGGGTCATCCCGGCCGGTGGGTCGTGCGAGGTGCATGAACGCTTTACCCCAGAAGAGTTGCGCGCATGGCGTGCCGCCAACCCCGGCGCGACGCTGATTGCCCATCCCGAATGCCCGCCCGAAGTGGTGGACGAGGCCGATTTCGCGGGCTCGACCGCCGCGATGATCGACTGGTTGCGCAGCCGCCGGCCCGACAGCGCGCTTTTGATCACCGAATGCTCGATGGCGGCAAATGTGGCGGCAGAGCTGCCCGAGGTGGCCCTGACCAAGCCCTGCAACCTGTGCCCCCACATGCAGAAGATCACGCTGGAAAAGATCCTCGCCTGCCTGCATGACCTGCGCGGCGAAGTGACGGTTGCGCCCGAACTGGTCGCGCCGGCCCGCCGCGCCGTCGAACGAATGATCGACATCGGCAAGGCGAAATGACCGCGGCGGTCGAAACGCCCCGCGTGGTGATCGTGGGGGCGGGGATTGCCGCGCTTTCGGCCGCACTGGCGCTTGCGCCGCGCCCGGTTCTGGTGCTGTCCCCGGCACCGCTGGGGGAAGGCTGCAGTTCGGCCTGGGCACAGGGCGGGATCGCCGCTGCGATGGCCGCCGATGACAGCCCCGAAGCCCATGCCGCGGATACGGTTCGGGCCGGGGCCGGCACGGTCGATCCCGAGGTGGCGCACCGGATCACCGCCAGCGCCCGCGCGCGGATCGAGGATCTGGGCCGGCTGGGCATCCCCTTCGACCGGGATGGGAGCGGGGCGTATCTGCTGGGGCTGGAAGCGGCCCACAGCACGGCGCGGATCGTCAAGGTCAAGGGCGATCAGTCCGGGCGTGAAGTCATGGCAGGGCTGGTTGCGGCCGTGCGCGCCGCGCCCTCGGTACAGGTGGTGGAAGGCGTTCGCGTCCTCCGCCTGCACAAGGTCGGCGGCCGTGTGGCCGGTGTCTGGGTCAACCGTGCCGAAGACGCCCCGGTGCAGCCCGTTCTGATCGCCTGTCCTGCGGTTCTGCTGGCCGGCGGCGGGGCGGCGGGTCTTTTCGCGGTCACGACCAACCCGCCCGCGATCCGGGGCGAGGCATTGGGCATGGCTGCCCGTGCCGGTGCCGTGGTCGCCGATGCGGAATTCGTGCAGTTCCATCCGACCGCACTCGATATCGGCGGAGAATATGCGCCGTTGGCGACCGAGGCCCTGCGCGGCGCCGGGGCAACCCTGATCGACCGGGCCGGCCGCCGGTTCATGCGTGACGCGCATCCCGATGCCGAGCTTGCCCCGCGCGACGTGGTGGCCCGTGCGGTCTTTGCCCAGGTCCAGGCGGGCAACCGCCCGCTGCTGGACACGCGCAGCGCTCTGGGCGCCCGCATCCGCGATGACTTTCCCGCCGTTTATGCGGGCTGTCACAGGGCAGGGGTCGACCCGGTGACCCAGCCGATCCCGGTTGCCCCGGCGGCGCATTACCATATGGGCGGGGTGGCCACGGATTTGCGCGGGCGCTGCTCGCTTCCCGGCCTGTGGGTCTGTGGCGAGGCCGCGGCCACGGGGTTGCACGGGGCGAACCGTCTGGCGTCGAACGGGTTGCTGGAGGCGCTGGCGATGGGCCGCGCCGCCGCGGCCGATCTGGCGGCAGAGCTTGGGGCGTGCATGGCCGCCGACGCGCCGCAGATTGCCCTGCATTGGCAGGCCGGCGGCCCGCCGGCGCCGGACCCCGAAACCGTGCAGGCCCTGCGCCGGGTGATGACCGACCATGTCGGCGTTCTTCGCGAGGCCGGGGGCTTTGCCATGCGCTGGCGCAGATTGCCCGCCTTGCGGCGCAGCATCCCGATTGCGACCGGATGCAGAACATGGCGGCGGCCGCAACCCTGATCACCGTGGCGGCGCTTCGGCGCGAAGAGTCCCGCGGCGGGCATTTCCGCCGCGATTTCCCCGAAACGGATCCGAAACAGGCCCTGCGCAGACAGCTGACCCTTGCCGAGGCCCGCGCCTGGCCCTCGCCATGCCCGAGGAGTGTCGCATGATCCCGCCCCTGCCCGATCTGGTTCTGGAACCCCTTGTGCGCGCCGCGCTGCTGGAAGATCTCGGCCGGCAGGGCGATGTGACCAGCCGCGCCGTCATTCCCGCCGCGGCCACCTGTGCGGTGCATCTGCGTGCCCGCACGCCCGGCCGCGTGTCGGGCTTGCGCATCGCGGCGCTGGCCTTTCGCCTGATCGATCCCGGCCTGAA
This sequence comes from Rhodovulum sp. P5, assembly GCF_002079305.1. Lineage (NCBI taxonomy): Bacteria > Pseudomonadati > Pseudomonadota > Alphaproteobacteria > Rhodobacterales > Paracoccaceae > Rhodovulum > Rhodovulum sp. P5. The sequence goes on along the minus strand of NZ_CP015040.1, from coordinate 49,432 downwards.
GATCGGGATAACGGGGGCCGACGGGGCGGATTGCGCCGCGGGCGAGACATTGATGACCATTTCCGGCGATACCGCGGCGATCCTAGCGGCAGAGCGGGTGGCGCTGAACTTTGCCGGGCGGCTTTCGGGCATTGCCACGATGACGGCGGGTTTCGTGGCCGAGACCAAGGGCACGCAAACGCGTATCACCTGTTCGCGCAAGACCACGCCGGGCCTGCGAACGGTCGAAAAGCAGGCGGTGCTGCATGGCGGGGGCGCGAACCACCGGTTCGATCTGTCCGACGCGATCCTGATCAAGGACAACCACATCGCCGCGGGCGGCGGTCTGGAGCGCGTGCTGCCCGCCGCCCGCGCCGCGGCGTCCCACATGATGAAGATCGAGGTGGAGGTCGATACGCTCGACCAACTGGACACCGTCTTGCGGCTGGGCGGGGCCGATGTGGTGTTGCTGGACAACATGTCGACGGAACAGTTGGCCGAGGCGGTGAAGCGCGTGAACGGGCGGATGGTCACCGAAGCTTCCGGCAACATGCGGCTGGCGCGGATCGCCGAAGTCGCCGCGACGGGGGTGGATTATATCTCGGCCGGCGCGCTGACCCATTCGGCCCCGGTGCTGGATCTCGGCCTCGACATCGACGGCTGAGCGGGGAAGGGGGCCTTCACCCGAACGGAGGCGCCAAGGCGGCCGCTTCTGTCAGTCGGCCTTGCAGAGCCAGTCGACAAACGTTTCCGCATCCGCGTTTCGCCCCGCCGGCCGTAGCGCGACATAGGACATGCCCGACGGCACGAAACCGAATGGGGCTACAAGCCGCCCCGCGGTCAGGTCATCGCGGACCAGGATGTCGGGTGCGATCTGGATTTGCTTCGGAAGAGGGCCGGGTTCACGGCCGGTGGCGGTGGACCTCGGCGGCGCTCATCGCCATCGGGGTCGTGATCATGAAGGCGTAAGCAGGCCCGACGCCAATCCGTGGCATGCCAGCGGCCCTGTTGGAACGCGAAGAACAATTTCCCGGACTGCCGGGGCTTTCCGGGCCGTTGTCCGACCGCTGCTGATCGTTGTAGAGCGCTTTGCGCTGCGCGGCTGCCGAAGACGAACCCCGGACCGGCCTGAAATCCTCGCATCCCGCTCGCAAATTGGGCAAATGTGCCGATTTTGTGGTTTGTGCTGCCGCAGATGAGAAATCTTTGGGGCCGCAGCTTCAGTCAGGCGGGCGAGCCTGTATGGTGAGGACGAGAACTTCGAGGAGATCGCCCAGGCGAAGTTGCCGAAAGGCACGCGCGGCGGACTCCTCGACAGCGGCCTCGTGATTTCAGGTGGAGAGCCCCCGGGCCCGCCGGTCGTATCACACTCGGCGCGTCAGGCGCCTTTGCGGTCGCATTGATCATGGCAGGCCTCGGGGAGGCCGGAAAATCAGGAAATCGCGCGCGGCGCGAAACCGGAAGGCATGAGCTAAATGGCGTTAGTGGTTGAAACAGCCCCTGAACCCGTCAACCTGAAGGGTGCGGCGGCGCGCCCGGCCCCGCAGGCGGATGCGCGCCATGTCCTGCATCCATGGGCCGATCTCAGCAGTCTGGGGGACCAGCACGCACTGGTGATCAGTTCGGCCAAGGGTGTGCGGGTCAAAGACAGCGACGGCAAAACTTACCTTGATGCCATTGGCGGCATGTGGTGCATGACACTGGGCTACGGGCGCGAGGAACTGGCCGAGGCGATGGCCGACCAGGCCCGGCAGATGGCCTATTACACGCCCTTCGGGGATGTCTCCAGCGAACCGGCGGCACGGCTGGCCGAACGTCTTGCCACGCTTGCGCCGGGCGATCTGAACCGGGTGCATTTCACCACCTGCGGGTCCACGGCGGTGGAGTCGGCCATCCGGATTGCCCATTATCATTTCGCGGCCCTCGGGCAGCCTGAAAAACGGCATGTGCTGTCCCGCATCAATGCCTATCACGGCGGCACCTATCTGACGCAGTCGCTGTCCGGCAAATCGGCCGACCGGACGCTGTTTCAGTATGAAAGCGATTTCGTTCACCACCTGTCGAGCCCGGGCTACGACCCGGACCGGTCGCCCCTGTCCGCGCCCGAAAAGCTGGGTGCGTTGCTCGACGAGATGGAGGCCGAGATCGCCCGGATCGGGGCCGAGAACATCGCCTGTTTCATCGCCGAACCGATCCTTGCCTCGGGGGGCGTGCTGACCCCGCCCGAAGGTTATCAGAAGGCGACCTTCGATCTCTGCCGCAAGCATGGCATTCTGTATATTTCCGACGAGGTCGTGACGGGCTTTGGCCGGCTTGGCCATTTCTTCGCGTCGGACGTGCGCTTCGGGATTCAACCCGACATGCTGATCACCGCCAAGGGGCTGACCTCGGGCTATCAGCCGCTTGGCGCGGTGCTGATTTCCGACCGGATCGCGGCGTCGATGGCCGAGTCTGCGCCCGCCGACAAACCGGTCTTTTCCAACGGGTTCACCTATTCGGGCCATCCCGTCGCCTGTGCCGTGGCACTGGCCAATATCGAGATCATGGAACAGGAGGACATCTGTGGCCATGTGCGCGATGTCGGCCCCTATTTCATCGACCGTCTGCGCGCCTTGCGCGGCTCCGACATCGTCTACACCGTGCGCGGCGATCACCTGATGGCCTGTGTCGAATGCTGGACGGGCGCAGAGCCGGGGCCGAATGCCGCCAACATGGCGCTGGCCGCGCGCGTCGATGCCTATTGCCAGGAGGCGGGGCTCTTGGTCCGGCCCTATGAAAACCTGTGCATCCTGTCGCCGCCGCTGATCATCGACCGGGCGGATATCGATCGCATCGTCAGCATTCTCGGCGATGCGCTGAGCCGGGCCGAAGCCGACCTGAAGGCCGGAAAGGTCTAGCCCGCGCGCGGACCCCCGAAGACGACCGAACGGCGGCACGGGCCGCACCACACGCAAAGGAGACGCGATATGAGCCAACCGACAAGCTTCATCGATTGCCGCGGGCTGTCTGCACCCCTGACTGTGCTGCGGATCAAACAGGCGGTTGTGGGCCGGCGCGATTGCGGCCTGCCGCTTGACGTGCTCGTCGACGGCGCCTGCTGCGAGCCCGATCGCATCTCGGCCAGCCTGACGGGCGAGAGCACGGATGTCAGGCTGCTCTATTCGGCAGACACGTCCGGCGTGGCGGTGCCGAAAGCGCAGGCCGGGGCAGCCGCCGAAATCCGGCATGTCTGAGGCCGGTGTTGCGGCGCCGACGCTCGGCAGGAAACCGGATACGACAGATCCCGGGAAGACGGCCCCCTGGTGGCAGCGGGACGACCTGACCTTTCGGCGCGGCCGCCTTCACCTTGGCACCGCCGATCTGGATGCGCTGGCCAGAAAGGTCGGCACGCCCGCCTATGTGGTTCGCGCCCCGCGGGTGGCAGAAAAGCTGCGCCAGTTGCACAGGGCGCTTGACGGGGCCGGGCTGGATCACCGCATCCATTACGCGATCAAGGCGAACCGGACGCCGCAATTGCTGTCATACCTTGCCGGCCGGGGACTGTGCGGGGCAGATGTCTGTTCGCCCGAGGAATTGCTGCACGCGCTGGCCTGCGGATTCCGGGAAGAGGACATTTCGTTCACCGGCACGTCGCTTAGCCCCGCCGATATCGAGGCTTTGGCACGTTTCGACGGGATCGCCATCAACTTCGACTCGCTCGCCGCGCTGGAGCGGTACGGGCGCCTTTGCCCCGGCCGCAAGGTCGGAATACGGATCAACCCCGACCGGGGCATCGGCTATGGCGACAGCGAGATGCTGCAATATAGCGGGGCCAATGCCACGAAATTCGGCATCTATCTTGACCGGTTGTCCGAGGCTATCGAGATCGCCGAAAAGCACGGGCTGGAGATCGCACGCATCCATTTCCATGCCGGCTGCGGCTATCTCGACCGGGAGATGGAGCAGTTCGCCGCCGTTCTGACGGCCAGCCGCGCCTTCACCGACCGGCTGCCGCACCTGACCGAGGTGAATATCGGCGGCGGGCTGGGCGTGCCGCACCGCGCCGGGGACCGCCCGCTTGACCTGACCCGCTGGGCCTCTGTCATCGCCGCGGCCTTTGGTGGGCGAAAGCTGACCGTTGCCGTCGAGCCGGGCGATTTCCTGGTCAAGGATGCTGGCGTGCTGCTGGCCAGCGTCACCTACCGCGAACGCCGGAAAGAGGTCGAGTTTCTCGGGCTCGACGCGGGGTTCAACCTGGCGATGGAGCCGGCCTTTTACGACCTGCCCTGCGAGCCGGTGCCGGCGGTGCCGCGCGATGCGCCGCCAGCGCGCTTTACCATCGTCGGCAACGTGAACGAGGCGCTGGACAAATGGGCCGAAGACCACCCGATGCCCGCCCCGGACGACGGCGACGTGATCGCCCTGATCAATGCCGGCGGCTATGCGGCCTCGATGCGGTCCGATCACTGTTTGCGCGCGCGGCGCGAACCGTCCTGCTGCTTGACTGACGATGGCGGCGCCGCTCCCGGCGCTGTCTTGCCCCCCTGCCACGGAAGACCCATGACCAATCCAGATGCGACCGACACCCTTTCCCGCGAGACGGAAACCGGCGTGACCCCGCACTCGCCAGATTTCGCCTTCGACCCGAGCGATCCGTGGACACAGACCTTCCAGATGGCGCTTGAAAAGGCAGAGTTGTCGGGCAAGCGTGTCTACGAGGTCGGGATCGGCACCGGGGTGAACGCGGCCTTTCTGTTGCAGATGTGTGGGGCTGCGCGCGTCTCGGGCAGCGATCTTGACCCGCGTATGGCCGATCTGGCCGAGCGCAATGTGCGCAGTCTTGCCCCCGCGCAGGCGCACCGGTTCCACCCGATCAACGGGCCGTCAGCCTGATCGATACGCCGGACGCGCTGGCCGAGGTCGAGCAGGCCGATGCGGTGATCGGGTGCCTGCCGCAGGTGGCCTGCCCGGGCGATGAAAGGTTCGATGCCTTCCGACGCTCCAGCCGCACGAAACTGGGCGACGGCGCGGAGGAGCGCGACGACGACCACATCGCGCATTATTATCCGTGGACCGATTTCGACGACTTCCCGTTCAACGCCGTGGGCCTTGGGCTGAACGAGGCGCTGTTGCGGCGCCTGCGCTCCTGCGCGCCCGGGGCCGAGGTGATCCTGAATTTCGGCGCCCGGGTCGGTGTGCCGGTGCTGTTCGACCTGTTCGAGGCCAACGGATACAAGCCCGAGAAACTGCAAGCGCAGATCGTCCGGCAACATGCCGGAACCGACATTTCCTTCTTCGTGGCGCTGGAGCGGTCCCTTGGCGGGACCGGGTTCGACAAGGATTTCACCTGTGCCTTCTATTCCGATGCGGGCGGCACCTGCCATATCTCGGCGACCGAAGCGCAAGCGATGATCGATGCAGACAGCGAGGCCGCGATCTTCCACGAAGTCTGCACGATCCGTGGATGCCCGATCTAGACAGGGGCCTGTCTGCAAACGAGATTTCAAAAACAGATCGACCCTCGGCACAGCGTGCCGAGCGGGGCGCAAGACACGAGGGAGGGGCGATGAACGCCGACCGCTTTTACATTGACGGTGCGTGGGTCGAACCGATGGGCCGTGACACCATGCCGATCACGGACCCGGCCGAGGACAGCGAAATCGGCACCGTCACCCTTGGAACCGCGGGGATGTCGATCGCGCGGTAGAGGCCGCCACGCGCGCCTTCGAGGCGTTCGGGTTCTGGAGCAAGGCCGACCGGCTTGCCCTGCTGCGCCGCATCCGCGAGTTGACCGCGGCGCGCAAGGAAGACTTGGCCCAGGCGATGACGCGCGAAATGGGCGCGCCGATCACCATGTCGCGCGACATGCAGGCCGAGGCGGGCATCGGCCATGCGGACGGCTTTATCGAGGCACTGGAAGCGCAGGAAGAGCGTTGGCAGTTGCCCAATGGCGACACGCTGACACGCGAACCGATCGGTCCGGCGGGTCTGATCACGCCGTGGAACTGGCCGGTCAACCAGATCGCGCTGAAGGTGCTGCCGGCCCTTGCCACGGGCTGCCCGGCCGTCTTGAAACCGTCGGAATACACGCCGCTGTCAGCCCTGATATATGCCGAAATCCTGCACGAGGCGGGCGTGCCCCCCGGCGCCTTCGCCCTGATCTTCGGCACGGGGCCGGAGGTGGGCGATGCGCTGGCGCGGCACCCGGCACTCGCCATGGTTTCGTTCACCGGATCGACCCGCGCCGGGATATCGGTCACGAAGTCGGCCGCCGACACGGTCAAGCGCGTGACGCTGGAACTGGGCGGCAAGTCGCCCAACCTTGTCTTTGCCGATTGTGGCGCCGACCTGGAGGACAGGGTGCGCTATGCCGTGGCCGAATGTTTCCTCAACACCGGCCAGTCCTGCGATGCACCGACCCGGCTGATCGTCGAGCGCGCCTGCTATGACGAGGTGGTCGAGATCGCGCAAAGCGCCGCCGAGGCGACGACGGTCGGCGACCCCAAACAGGAGGGCGACCATCTGGGCCCGCTTTACGACCGGATCCAGTGGGACCGCGTGCAGGCGCTGATCGAGGCCGGCATGGCCGAGGGCGCGCGCCTGGTGGCTGGCGGGCCGGGCCGTCCGCCCGACTGCGCGCGCGGCTGGTATGCCCGGCCCACGGTCTTTGCCGATGTCACCAACGACATGACCATCGCCCGGCAGGAAATTTTCGGCCCGGTCCTTTCGATCCTGCCCGCCGAGGATGAGGCCGACGCGATCCGCATTGCCAACGCGACCGACTACGGTCTTGCCGCCTATATCCAGACCGGCGACCCCGACCGGGCAGAGCGCGTGGCCCGACGCCTGCGCGCGGGCGCGGTGCATGTGAATGGGGGCGGCCTGGGATGGGGCACGCCCTTCGGCGGCTACAAGGCGTCCGGCAACGGTCGCGAAGGCGGGTTGCCGGGGATCGAGGACTATCAGGAGATCAAGAGCCTGCATTTCGGCGGAAGCTGACAGGCCCAATTCCCTTAGCGCATCGGATATTCGCAGGCGGTCCGTGACCAAGCCGCTTGGCGATCCTTGCCCAGATGTCCCTTGGCATGGGCCATGCCGATGTCCGCCGAGCAGATGGAGAGGGTCGCCACCCTGGGCAGTGCGCGCCATCGCACATCTGCTGCCGAATCTTCGCCGATATGAATCTCTCCGCAACGGCCCCATCTTGAGGTCGAGACAGACACAGGAGGGTTCAATGACGTTCAGACCGGTCGCCGCCACCAGCACGGCCCGGCCCACGCTGGAAGGTGCGGGTGTTCATCTGCAACGGGTGTTCGGGTTCGACGATCCGTCGCTGACCGACCCGTTCCTGATGATGGACGATTTCCGGAACGACGATCCCAGCCTTTATTCCAAGGGCTTCCCCTGGCATCCCCATCGCGGGATCGAGACCATCACCTATGTGCTCGACGGAACTGTGGAACACGCGGATTCGCTGGGTAATCGCGGTGTGCTGGGCCCCGGCGGGGTTCAGTGGATGACCGCCGGGTCGGGGATCGTGCATCAGGAAATGCCGTCCGGGAATGCCAAGGGGCAGATGCACGGGTTCCAGCTTTGGGCGAACCTGCCCGCCGCGCTCAAGATGACGAACCCGCGCTATCAGGACATCACCGCCAACGACATTCCGGTCGAGGGCGACGATGACGGCACGGTGGTCAAGGTGATCATCGGGTCGTTCTGGGGCAAGACCGGCCCGGTGGACGGGATCGCCGCCAATCCGATGCTGCTTGATATTTCGGTGCCCGCCGGGCGGCGCAAGGTTCTGCCGGTGGACACGCGGGCCAATGCGCTGGCCTATGTCTTCGCGGGGTCGGGCACCTTCCGCGATGCAAGCGATCCGGTGGGCATCATGGTCGAGAAGGAGTATCGCGGGGCCGAACTGAAACTCCGCGACCTGACCGGGAACCGCACGCTGGTCCGGTTTGGCGCGGGCGATGAAATCACGGTTCAGGCCGGGGATGAGGGGATCCGGTTTCTGCTGATGACCGGCCGGCCGATCAAGGAACCCGTGGCCTGGCATGGCCCCATCGTGATGAACACGCGCGCCGAACTGAAGAAGGCGTTCGAGGAGCTTAACAACGGCACGTTCATCAAGCAGGCCTGAGGGCGCCTTTTGCGGCCGGCGGTGGGGCGCGGTCTCGCGCCGCACGTTTTTTTCCGGTGTCCCGGGGCGGGGATGCTTGAAACGCGCCTGAAATATGACCAGACTATAGCCAAGTCAGAAAAGGGTCGCCCCATGCAGGCCTCCGTGCACGAAGCCAAGACCAACCTGTCGAAGCTGCTTGAAGCGGTGGCGCGGGGCGAGCGGGTGGTGATCACCCGGCATGGGCGCCCGGCGGCAGAGCTTGTGCCCGTGCGCGCGTCAGCCGTGCGGATCGGCAGCCTGAAGGGAGAGGTCGCCCCGCCGCCCGAGGCCTTCCTCGCGCCGCTGTCAGAGGATGAGTTGCGCGACTGGGGCGCGCTTTGACGGCGCTGCTGCTTGACACCAACGCCTTTGCCATGGTCCTGACCGACGATCCCCGCCTGCCGGGGACGGCCCGCGACCGCATCGGGGCAAGCATGCGGGCGGCGGTCAGCGTCATGTCTTTCTACGAAATCGGCCAGAAGGTGCGGCTGGGCAAATGGCCCGAAATGGCGCCCCATGCATTGGGGCTTGTGGATCGTGCGCTTGCCGACGGGTTCGACCTGATCCCGCTGTCGCCCGCCGCGGCGCTGGAGGCTGCGCTGCTGGACTGGGATCACCGCGACCCGTTCGACCGGATGATCGCCGTTGTGGCGCGGCAGGAGGGGTTGGCGCTCGTCTCTGCCGACGCCGCGTTCGACGTGCTGGGGTTGGCGCGGGTTTGGGGCTGAACCGGGTGAAGAGCATACCAAACGGCGCGAAACAGGGGCGTGGCCGCTGCGTTTCCTGAAGATTCCGAATTCGCAAATGGGGGCGGACCAGCCCCGGTGCCTGTGCCGTGCGGCGTGGATGGCCGGGTTTCCGGGGCAGGCGGGGTTCGGGCGCGGATGACCCTGTGCCGCGATGCGGCGGCCCGTGCGCCTGTCATTCCGTGATACCGGCAAAGCAGAACAAAAATGCCTTTATGGCCGCCATTGGTCGGTACGTCATTCCTTTGTGGTTCGTCATATAGCATCATATAGGAACAATATTCTATACTGACCCCAGGCATCACCACCATGCAGGGGTCAAGGATATGCGCCACTTTCCGATCTATCTGGATCTCGCCGGCCGGACGGTTGTCGTCTCTGGCGCGGGGGAATGCGCGGTCGCGAAGCTGCGCCTGCTGTTGAAGACGCAGGCCGATATCCTTGTCTGCGGAACGGCCCCGGACCCGACTGTCGTGGGTTGGGCAGCGGCGGGGCGCCTGCGCCTGTTGCCGAGGAGGGTCGAGGAGCGCGACCTGCCGGGCGCCGCTCTGCTTTATGCGGCGAATGCCGAGGCGGCAGAGGATGCCCGTGCCGCCGAAATGGGCCATCGCGCCGGTGTTCTGACCAATATCGTCGACAACCTTGCCGACAGCCAGTTCATCACCCCCGCCATTGTCGATCGTGACCCCGTGACCATCGCCATCGGGACCGAGGGGGCCGCCCCGGTTCTGGCCCGGGACATCAAGCGGCGGATCGAGGAAATGTTGCCGGCGTCCCTTGGGCGTCTGGCCCGGGTCGCGCAGGGGTTCCGCCCGGCGGTGGATCACCTGCCTGCCGGTGCGGTGCGCCGCCGGTTCTGGGGACGGTTCTTCTTCGGGGCCGGTCCCCGCGCGCTGGCCGAAGGCGGAGAGACCGGGGCGCAGCGCCTGTTGCAGGATCTGCTCGCGCAGGCGGGGGGCGAGACCCCGCAAGGCCATGTCGCCCTGATCGGTGCGGGGCCGGGCGACCCAGAGCTGTTGACGCTGAAGGCGCGGCGCCTGCTGCACGAGGCCGATGTGGTGATCCATGACCGGCTTGTGGGCCCCGGAATCCTGGAGCTTGCGCGGCGGGAGGCGGAGTTCATCGACGTCGGAAAGACCGGTTTCGGCCCGTCCTGGCGGCAGGACGACATCAACGCCCTGATCGTCGAGAGGGCCGGGCAGGGGCTGAAGGTCGCCCGGCTGAAAGGGGGCGATCCGGCGGTCTTCGGACGGGTGGAAGAAGAAATCGACGCCTGCGCGGCGGCGGGCATCGGGTGGGAGGTGGTGCCCGGCATCACCGCGGCCTCGGCCGCGTCGGCCGCGCTTGGCCGGTCGTTGACGCGGCGGGGGCGCAACAAGGATGTGCGCCTGCTGACCGGCCATGACATGGCCGGCTTTGCCGAACAGGACTGGCGCAGCCTGGCCCGGCCCGGTGCGGTGGCCGGCATCTATATGGGCAAGCGCGCGGCGGCCTTTCTGCGCGGGCGCCTGATGATGCATGGCGCGGCGGAGGACACCCCGGTGACGGTGATCGAAAACGCCTCTCGCCCCGACCAGCGGTTGATTGCAACGCGGCTGATCGAGTTGCCCGACGCGCTGGCGGGGGTCGAGGGGCCGGCGGTCTTGATGCTGGGGCTTGCCCCGCGGGATGCCGCCGCGCTAGCGGCCCCGGTTCAGAAGATGAAGGAGGTCCTGTGATGGCGAAACCGACCCGGCCCGAGATCGTGACGGCGAATGACCTGTTGATGGGCGACGCGGTCTACCTGACCGAGAATGGCGGGTGGTCGCGGTGGCATGGCGATGCCCATGTCGCCCGGGACGCGGCCGAGGCGCGGCAGATGCTGCGACAGGCAGAGGCGCAGGCGGCAAAGGTCGTCGGCCCCTATCTGGCCGGGGCGGAGCTGGATGCAGACGGCCGCCCCGTGCCCGTTCATTTCCGCGAGGCGTTCCGCAGCCGCGGCCCGTCCAACTATCCCCACGGCAAACAGGAAGACGGCGCAGCACGCGCCTGACCCGCGAAAAGGATATTGCATCATGTACAGCTATTCCGATTTCGACGCGGCCTTCGTGCGGGCGCGCGTGGGCGAATTCCGCGATCAGGTGGCGCGCCGTCTGGACGGCCGCCTGAGCGAGGAGGAGTTCAAGCCCCTGCGCCTGATGAACGGGCTTTACCTGCAACTGCATGCCTACATGCTGCGGGTGGCGATCCCCTATGGCACGCTGAACGCGCGCCAGATGCGGCAACTGGCCTATATCGCCGATCGGTGGGACAAGGGCTATGGCCATTTCACCACCCGCCAGAACGTCCAGTTCAACTGGCCCCGGCTGATGGATGTGCCGGATATGCTGGACGCGCTGGCCGATGTGGGGATGCACGCGATCCAGACCAGCGGGAACTGCATCCGCAACGTCACCGCCGACCATTTCGCCGGGGCCGCGGCGGATGAGATAGCCGATCCGCGCCCGGTGGCAGAGCTTTTGCGGCAATGGTCGACCGATCACCCCGAATTTCAGTTCCTGCCGCGGAAGTTCAAGATCGCCGTGACCGGCAGCCCCAATGACCGCGCCGTGACAAGGGCCCATGATATCGGCCTGCGGATGGTGCTGCGCGACGGCCAACCGGGGTTCGAGGTCGTCGTCGGCGGCGGGCTGGGCCGGACCCCGATGATCGGCAAGGTGCTGGCAGAATATGTGCCCGAGGACGATCTGCTGCCCTATCTCGAAGCGATCCTTGCGGTCTATAACCAGCATGGCCGGCGGGACAACAAGTACAAGGCGCGCATCAAGATCCTTGTCCACGAAGAGGGGCTTGACAGTTTGCGCGACCGCGTCGCGGCCGAGTTCCTGCATCGCAAGGCGCAGTTTGCCGGTGTCCCGCCCGCGATTGCCGGGCGCATCGCCGATGGGTTTCGCCCGCCTGCCTTCCGCCCCGGCCCGGTGCCGGAGGTGCGCGACCCGGTGCTGCGGGCCTTCATCGACAGCAATGTCACCGCGCATCGGCGGGACGATCACGCCATCGTCACGGTCAGTCTGAAGGGCATTGGCGCGACGCCGGGCGATGCAACCGCGGAGCAGATGCGGGTGCTGGCCGGTCTGGCAGAGACCTACAGCCATGACGAGTTGCGCATCAGCCATGAGCAGAACATCATCCTGCCCCATGTTCGGCGCGCGGATCTGGCCGCGGTGCATGGGGCCCTGCACAAGGCCGGGCTTGCCACCGCCAATGCGGGTTTGATTTCCGACATCATCGCCTGCCCGGGGATGGATTACTGCGCGCTGGCCACCGCCCGGTCGATCCCGGTGGCCCAGGCGATCGGGCAAGCCTTTGCCGATCTGGACGCGCAACGGAATATCGGGCCGCTGAAGATCAAGATCTCGGGCTGCATCAATGCCTGCGGGCATCACCATGTCGGCCATATCGGGATTCTCGGGCTCGAAAAGGCGGGGGTTGAAAGCTATCAGATCACCCTTGGCGGTGACGGCACCGAAAATGCCGCCATCGGCGAACGGCTTGGCCCCGGTTTTGCCCATGACGAGATCGTCCCGGCGGTGGAGCGTCTGATCGGCGCCTATCTCGACCTGCGCCTGGGCGCGGACGAGACGTTCCTGATGACCTGCCGCAGGCTTGGCGCCGCGCCGTTCCGCGCCGCCGTCTATGGGGAGGGGCGCCGCAATGCAGCCTGATCGCCGGCGCCTGCGCGCGCTCAACGCCTTTTACGCCGGGCGGGAGGCCACGGAAATCGTCGCCCATGCGGCCACGGGGCTGTTTGGCGGACGCTCTGCCCTTGTGTCCAGCTTCGGGGCGGAGTCCGTTGTCTTGTTGCACATGTGGGCGGTGGCCGACCCCGAGGCGCCGGTGCTGTTCGTCGATACCGAGATGCTGTTTGCCGAAACGCTGGCCTATCAGCAGGAGATCGCCGCCCGGCTGGGCCTGTCCAACATCGTGCGCATCACGCCCGACCCGGCAGACCTGGCCGCCGAAGACCCGGACGGCGCGCTGCACCGGGCGGACCATGACGCCTGTTGCGGTCTGCGCAAGGTCCGGCCGCTGGCCCGGGCGCTGACCGGGTGGGATGTGCTGGTTTCGGGGCGCAAGCGCTACCAATCAGACACTCGTGCGGGTCTGGATCTGTTCGAGCAGGACGGAGAGGGGCGGCTGAAGGTCAATCCGCTGGCCGACTGGTCGCGGGACCGCACGCTGAGCTACATGGACGATCACGCGCTGCCGCGCCATCCGCTTGTGGCGCGCGGGTTCCACTCGCTTGGCTGCGCGCCCTGCACCACGCCGGTGGGAGAGGGGGAGGACCCACGTGCCGGACGCTGGCGGGGGGTCGACAAGGTCGAATGCGGAATCCACTTTATCGACGGGCGGGTCGTGCGCGACCCCGGCAGGGAGAATGCGGCATGACAGCGATACTGACTGCGGAGGGTCTTTCGACCGATGACACGGGCTTCGCCCCGCTTGACAGCTGGGACGGGCAGGGCGGGGTGGACGTGCCACACAGCGCCGATGCCGCCGCTGTGCTGGACAGGGTACAGGATGCGGGCGTCGTGCGGATCGTCTTTCCCCATTTCGCGGATGGGCGCGGGTTCACGCTGGCCCGGCGCCTGCGGCAGTTGGGGTTTGCCGGGCGGTTGCGGGCCTCGGGCCATGTTCTGCCCGACCAGGTTCGCCACGCCTGGCGCACCGGGTTCGACGAGGTGGAGCTTGCCGATGGGGCAGGGGACGTCCATGTCCGACCCGTGGACGGTGCCGGGCAGGGCGGGTACCGGGAGCGGCTTGGTTTTCGCTAAGGGCGGCGTCCGCGGGCAAGTGCGGGTCAACGGGCCTTTCCGACAGGGCATGTCACCCCCGTGGCCGCGAAAGCCCGCCGGCGTCCGAAAATCGGACACTTTGCCGTTCGGCAGTTCGCTATGATACTTGGATTGCGCGCGCTGTTTACAGCCCGCGCAGGCTTTCTTGTGGAAGGGAGTTCCGCCAGCCTGGGGAAAACGGCTTTCCGACAGAGATCGGCCATTCGTTCGGGGAGGAGCAGATGGCACACCGCATCAGGAAATGCGATTGGGAGGAGTTCATGGCCGTCGGCCGTGTTCCCCCGAATATTCGTCATGAGGTCCTGCAAAGCTGGCAACGCTCGGCAGGGCGGCGGATCGAAAAGCTCAAGCACGCGCCGCTGCTGACGGAAGAAGAGTTGTTGACCAACGGGCGCTGGCGCGGCGCCTGTGTAGTGGGGCGCGGGCCGCATTGGATCAGGCCGGGAGCCTTTTGGGCAACACCGACAACATCTTGCTGCTGTGTGACCGCTCTGGCGTGGTGCTGGATGCCGTCGGGGATGAGGCGACGCTTGCCCGCGGGCGCGAAAACCACCTGCATCTTGGCGGCCACTGGACGGAGGATGCCATCGGGACCAATGCGATCGGCACGGCCATCGCGCTGGAACGCCCGGTCGAGGTGCGCGGGGCCGAGCATTTCTGCGAGGAAATCCAGCGTTGGAACTGTGCCGCCACGCCGATCACCGATCCGGGCACGGGCCTGTTGCTTGGGGTGATGGATATCTCTTGGCCCAGTGCGCTGCCGCAGGCTAATGCGATGGCGCTGTCGGCGGCGCTGGCACTGCAGGTCGAGTCCGAATTGACGCGGCTTCTGGCCCGGGAGCGGGAACTGTTGATGGAGCAGTTGCATCTGCGCCGCCTGCGCCGCGGGAACGAGCCGATGCTGATCATGGACCGCAGCGGCGCCGATGTCTTCGCGACCGAGAACTTTCTGCGGTTCTGCGAAGATGACCGCGCCATGAGCGCCCTGAGAGACCGCATCCCGAACCTGATCGACCAGACCCCCGACACCATTGCCGAGGCGCTGGCCGATTGCCTGCCCGGCACCGACATGGAGGTCATCGAGTCGGAACAGAACGCCATCGGCGTTTTGATTTCCTTGCGCCGCACGCGCCTGCATGGGGGCGAGTCCTGTCCCGATCTGGTCAAGATCGGTGCGGCGGGGGTGGCCAGTTCGCATCTGAGTTCGCAGGCCCAGCGGCTGGCCCAGACCGCCATCCCGCTGTTGATCGAGGGCGAGACCGGCACCGGCAAGACCTATCTGGCGCGGGCCATTCACCGGGCAAGCGCCCATGCCGACGGGCCGTTCGAACTGATCGACTGTTCCCGCCTGACGCCCGACCGGCTGCGCGAGGATGTGGCCACGGGCGGGATCGGGGCGACTGATGGCGTGCTGTGCCTGAACGGCCCGTGCGAGGCGACGCCCGAGGTGCAGAAGCTGTTGCTGAACCTCGTCGAAGATGTCTCTCGCGCGGGCATGCGGATCATGGCGCTGGCCACGCGGCCGCTTTACAAGGAGATGCAGAAGGGCGCGTTTCGCGGCGACCTGTATTACCGGCTGGCCGGGGCCAAGCTGGAAATCCAGCCCCTGCGGGACCGGCCCGACGAGATCGCGCCGCTGCTGAGGGAACTTGTGCTGCGCCATGCGGCCGAGGGGCAGGGGCGGGAGTTGAAATTCACCTCTGGCGCGATGGCGGCGATGACGTCCTATGCCTGGCCGGGCAACCTGCTGGAGATGACCAACCTGATTGCCGCGCTGGACGCGCTGTCGCCCACGGGGCTGATCGACGAACGGACCCTGCCGCCCGAATTCCGCCAGAGCCCGCGTGGCGGCGGAGAAGAGACCCTGCGCGACAAGGAACGGCTTGAAATCCTTGGCGCGATCGAGGCCGAGAACGGCAATCTGACCAAGGCGGCGCGGCGGCTGGGCATCGCCCGGTCTACCCTTTACCTCAAGCTTGACAGCTATGGTGTGCCGCGGGTGCGAAAGCCCTGATCGCGCGTCCGCGGCATGTCCGTCGGGCCGGACGATAATCGGACAGCCCCGGACAGAACGCCCCGTCTAGCCTTCCCTCATGCCGCGCCCGTTCCGGGGCGGCTGACAGAGAGGGAGGAACATCCATGCCACTGGACAGGGAAAACACCCGATCCGTGCAGGTGCTTGGCATCGACGCGGGCGGAACCATGACGGACACGTTCTTCGTCGATGCCGACGGGGATTTCGTGGTCGGCAAGGCGCAATCGACGCCGCAGAACGAGGCGCTTGGCCTGATTGAATCCAGCCGCGAGGGGTTGCAGCACTGGGGGCTGAGCCTTGAGGAGGCGCTGTCCTCGATCCAGACGGGCGTCTATTCCGGCACCGCGATGCTGAACCGCGTGGTCCAGCGCAAGGGGCTGAAATGCGGGCTGATCGTCAATGCGGGGATGGAGGATTTCCACCGCATGGGCCGCGCGATCCAGGCCTATCTGGGCTTCGCCTATGAGGACCGCATTCACCTGAACACCCATTACTACGACGAACCGCTGGTTTCGCGCCACCTGACCCGCGGTGTGATGGAGCGGGTCGACATGTTCGGCGACGTGGTCATCCCCCTGCGCGAGGACACGGCGCGGCAGGCGGCACAAGACCTGATCGCCGAAGATGTCGAAGGGATCGTGATCTCGCTTCTGCACAGCTACAAGAACCCCGGTCACGAACGCCGGGTGCGTGACATCGTGGCCGAGGAACTGGAAAAGGCGGGTAAGGAGATCCCGGTTTTCGCCTCGACCGACTATTACCCGGTGCGCAAGGAAACCCACCGCACCAACACCACGATCCTTGAGGCCTATGCCGCCGAACCCTCGCGCCAGACGCTGAAAAAGATCTCGGGCGCGTTCAAGGACAACGGATCGAAATTCGATTTCCGGGTGATGGCGACCCATGGTGGCACGATCTCGTGGAAGGCCAAGGAACTGGCGCGGACGATCGTGTCGGGCCCCATTGGCGGTGTGATCGGCGCCAAGTATCTGGGCGAGGTGCTGGGCTACAAGAACATCGCCTGTTCCGATATCGGCGGCACCTCCTTTGACGTGGCGCTCATCACCCAGAACGAGCTGACGATCCGCAACGACCCCGACATGGCGCGGCTGGTGCTGTCGCTGCCGCTGGTCGCGATGGACTCGGTCGGGGCAGGCGCCGGCAGCTTCATCCGGCTCGACCCCTATACCAAGGCGATCAAGCTGGGACCGGACAGTGCCGGTTACCGCGTGGGCGTCTGCTGGGCCGACAGCGGGATCGAGACGGTGACGATTTCCGACTGCCACGTCATCCTCGGTTACCTCAACCCCGACAATTTCCTTGGCGGGCAGGTCAAGCTGGACCGCCAGCGCGCCTGGGACGCGATGAAGGAACAGATCGCCGACCCGCTAGGGCTGACGGTCGAGGACGCGGCCGCCGGGGTGATCGAACTGCTCGACAGCGACCTGCGCGACTACCTGCGCTCGATGATTTCGGGCAAGGGGTATTCGCCGTCCTCCTTCACCTGCTTCAGCTATGGCGGGGCGGGGCCCGTGCACACCTATGGCTATACCGAGGGGCTGGGCTTTGAGGACGTGATCGTGCCGGCCTGGGCCGCGGGCTTCTCTGCCTTCGGCTGCGCGGCGGCGGATTTCGAATACCGCTATGACAAGTCGCTGGACCTGAACATCGCCGAGGATGGATCGGACGACCTGAAGGCCCATGAGGCGAAGACGCTGAACGACGCGTGGCACGAACTGACCGAACGGGTTCTCGAAGAATTCGAGCTGAACGGCTATTCCCGCGATCAGGTGCAGCTTCAGCCCGGTTTCCGGATGCAGTACCGGGGCCAGTTGAACGATCTGGAGATCGAAAGCCCGATTCAGGCGGCCAGGACGGCGGCCGACTGGGACAAGCTGGTCGAGGCGTTCAACGACACCTATGGCCGGGTCTATGCGGCCTCTGCTCGCTCGCCCGAGCTTGGCTATTCGGTGACTGGCGCGATCATGCGCGGAACCGTCCCGATCCCGAAACCCAACATCCCCAAGGAAGCCGAAGGCGACGCGGCCCCGCCCGCCGATGCGCGCCTTGGCACGCGGCAGTTCTATCGCAAGAAGCGGTGGGTCGATGCCCAGCTTTACCAGATGGAAAAGCTGTTGCCCGGCAACCGCATCACGGGCCCCGCGATCATCGAATCCGACGCGACGACCTTTGTCGTGCCTGACGGGTTCGAAACCTGGCTGGACGGGCACCGCCTGTTCCACCTGAAAGAAGTGTGAGGGAGGAAACGCACATGAACGCGCCAACGAATTTCAAGGGCATCGTCCGTGGCGGCGATACGCTGAAACAGCACCGCGACGGCATCATGGAGGCCACCAAACAGACCGGCCACTATGCCGGGTTGAAGAAGATGGAGCTGCGCGACAGCGACCCCATCATGTATAACAAGCTGTTCTCGCGGCTGCGCGCCGGCGTCGTCGATGCCCGCGAAACCGCCAAGAAGATCGCGGCCTCACCCATCGTGGAGCAGGAAGGGGAGCTGTGCTTTACCCTTTATAACGCGGCGGGCGACAGCATCCTGACCTCGACCGGGATCATCATCCATGTCGGCACCATGGGGGCCGCGATCAAATACATGATCGAGAACGACTGGGAGAGTAACCCCGGCATCAAGGACAAGGATATCTTCTGCAACAATGACAGCCTGATCGGCAACGTCCATCCCTGCGACATCCACACCATCGTGCCGATCTTTCACGAGGGCGAGTTGATCGGCTGGGTCGGCGGCGTGACCCACGTGATCGACACCGGGGCGGTTGGCCCGGGCTCGATGACCACGGGGCAGGTGCAGCGGTTTGGCGACGGTTATTCGGTGACCTGCCGCAAGGTGGGTGAGAACGACACGCTGTTCCGCGACTGGCTGCATGAAAGCCAGCGCTCGGTGCGGACCACCCGCTACTGGATGCTGGACGAACGCACCCGGATCGCGGGCTGCCACATGATCCGCAAGCTGGTCGAGGAGGTGATCGCCGAAGAGGGGATCGAGGCCTATTGGAAATTCTCCTACGAGGCGGTGGAACATGGCCGGATCGGGCTGCAAAACCGGATCAAGGCGATGACCATTCCCGGCAAGTACCGTCAGGTGGGCTTCGTCGACGTGCCCTATAGCCACGAGGACGTGCGGGTGCCGTCGGACTTTGCCAAGGTCGACACGATCATGCACACGCCGTCGGAAATGACGATCCGCAAGGACGGGACATGGCGGCTCGATTTCGAGGGGTCGAGCCGGTGGGGCTGGCACACCTACAACGCCCATTCGGTCAGCTTCACTTCTGGCATCTGGGTGATGATGACCCAGACCCTGATCCCGACCGAGATGATCAATGACGGTGCGGCCTATGGCACCGAGTTCCGCCTGCCCAAGGGCACATGGATGAACCCCGACGACCGGCGCGTGGCCTTTGCCTATAGCTGGCACTTCCTGGTGTCGTCCTGGACGGCGCTGTGGCGCGGCCTGTCGCGCAGCTATTTCGGGCGGGGGTATCTGGAAGAGGTGAACGCGGGCAATGCCAATACCTCCAACTGGCTGCAGGGTGGCGGCTTCAACCAGTATGACGAGATCCACGCCGTCAACTCGTTCGAATGTGCGGCCAACGGGGTCGGCGCCAGTGCCATCGGCGACGGCATCAGCCACGCGGCCGCCATCTGGAACCCCGAAGGCGACATGGGCGACATGGAAATCTGGGAACTGGCCGAGCCGCTGGTCTATCTGGGGCGCCAGATCAAGGCATCGTCGGGCGGCGCGGGCAAGTATCGCGGTGGCTGCGGGTTCGAAAGCCTGCGCATGGTCTGGAACGCCAAGGACTGGACCATGTTCTTCATGGGCAATGGCCATATCAGTTCCGACTGGGGGCTGATGGGTGGCTATCCGGCGGCCTCCGGCTATCGGTTCGAGGCGCATGAGACCGGCCTGAAGGAGATCATCGCCAAGGGTGGGGACATCCCCCATGGCGGCGATACCGATCCCGGCAATCCCACCTGGGACGGCATGCTGGACGGCGCCCGGATCAAGCGCGACAAGCAGGCGATCACCACCGAGGCGATGTTCGAGGACTATGACCTCTACCTCAACTACATGCGCGGCGGCCCCGGTTTCGGCGACCCGCTGGACCGCGACCCAGAGGCCGTGGCCGCGGATGTCAACGGCGGCTACCTCGTCGAACGGTTTGCGGACAGCGTCTATGGCGTGGTGCTGGCGAAGGGCGCGGATGGTCTGTTCACCGCCGATGCGGACGCGACGACGGCACGCCGCGCCGAGATTCGGAAGGACCGCCTGGCCAAGGCCGTGCCCACCAAGGACTGGATGGCCGGCGAACGCGAGCGGATCCTCAAGAAAGAGGCCGGCGTGCAGGTGCAGCAGATGTACGCGGCCTCCTTCAAACTCGGTCCGAAATGGGAGGAAGGCTTCCGCAAGTTCTGGGACCTGCCCATCGACTGGCAGTTGATGGAGGCCGACCTGCCGATCCCGTCCTACGGGCGCGACTATTCCATGGACCTGTCCGAACTGCCGGACGTCAAGACCGTCCAGTTCGTCGAGGAATGATGCCCCGCGGGTGCCGTGCCCGGCGCGGCGCCCGCCCAATTTTTCCGGAGGAAAAACCGATGGCTTACACAAAGGCAAAGATCAAGGACCTGGTCGATGGCAAGATCGACCGCGACACGCTGCACACGATGCTGGCAACCCCCAAGGACGCCGAACGCTTCGTGATGTATCTGGAGGTGTTGCAGGAACAGGTGCCGTGGGAGGACAAGATCATCCTGCCGCTGGGGCCGAAGCTTTACATCGTGCAGCGCAAGGACGACCACAAATGGGTCGTGAAATCCCATGCGGGCCATGAATTCTGCGACTGGCGCGAGAACTGGAAGCTGCACGCCGTGATGCGGGTGCGCGAGACGCCCGAGGAGATGGAGGAGATCTATCCCCGCCTTATGGCGCCCTCGACCGAGTGGCAGGTGATCCGCGAATATTACTGCCCGCTCTCGGGCGACCTGCTGGATGTCGAGGCGCCGACGCCCTGGTATCCGGTGATCCATGATTTCGAGCCGGATATCGACGCCTTCTATACCGAATGGCTGGGGCTGGAAATCCCGGCGCGGGCGGCCTGATCGCAAGTGCTGCGGCCGAGGGATCGGCCGCAGCGTCTTACCCCGCTATTCCCGGCTGAGCGCGACCACCGGGTCGAGCCGCGCGGCGGCCCGGGCCGGCAGAAAGCCGAAGGTGATGCCGATGATCGTCGAGGACAGAAAGGCCACGATGATGGCCGTGCCCGAAAAGCTGAGCCGGACTTCATCGTAGATCAGCCCGACGACCTGCCCCCCCGCGACCGCGCCGACGATGCCCAATGTGCCGCCGACGATACAGACCAGCACCGCCTCGATCAGGAACTGGCTGACGATATCGGCCCGCCGTGCCCCGATTGCCACGCGCACCCCGATCTCGCGCGTTCGTTCGGTGACGGACACCAGCATGATGTTCATCACCCCGATCCCGCCCACGATCAGCGAGATCACGGCGATCATCGCCACCAGCGCGGTGAGCGTTCGGGTCGTGGTGGTGATCGTCTCGCGGATCGTGTCGCTGTTGGCGAGGAAGAAATCCGCGGTGCCGTGCCGGTCCAGCATCAACGCCTGAATCTCCTGCTGCGCCCTGTCCATGTCATAACCTTCGGGGACGCGCACCGCGATGCTGTCCAGATGATCCTGCCCGGAGACCCGCGCCATGGCGGTGGTATAGGGCACCCAGACATTCAGCGATGACGGGCCGAAGGTGGCGCCGGTGGACCTGACGATGCCGATGACCCTGACCGGCACATGCCCCAGAAGAAGCACCTGGCCAATCGGGTCGGTCCCGTCCTCGAAAAAGGTGTCGCGCGTGTCCTCGTCGATCACCGCGACCTGGTTGAGGCCCGCGACGTCGGCCTCGTCAAAGGCGCTGCCCGTGACGGTGACATAGGCGTGAACGCGAAAGTAGTCGCCGCTGACGCCCTTGATCGCGGCCTCTGCCTCCACGTTGCGATAGACGACCTGCCGGGTGTTCGACACGGCCGGCGAAACGCTCGCCGCGAAGTCCGAGAGCGCCAGCGCATCGGCATCGGCGGGCACCAGCGTCTCGATCCGCTGGGCATCCCGGGCGCCAAAGCCGCTGCCCGACCGCACGGTGATGGTGCTGGTGCCGAGAGAGCTGATATTTTCCAGCACCTTTTCCTGACTGCCGGTGCCAAGCGCCACCACCAACACGACGGAGGCAATGCCGATGATGATGCCCAGCATGGTCAGAAGGCTGCGCAGGCGATGGGCAAGAAGCGCCTTGACCGACATGTCGAACGCCTCCCCCAGACGCCGGGCGGTGGCGCCGAATTTCGGGCGGCCGGGGGTGGGGCCCGCCACGCGCTCCGCCGCGGCGGCGCTGTCCCCGGTGCGGGTGTCGGACACGATCTGCCCGTCGGAGATTTCGATGATGCGCCGGGCATGGCGGGCGACGGCGGGGTCGTGGGTGACCATCACGACCGTATGGCCTTGTCGGTTCAACTCAAGCAGCAGGTCCATCAGTTCGGCGCCGCTCTTGCTGTCGAGCGCGCCGGTGGGCTCATCGGCCAGGATCACCTCGCCCCCGTTCATCAGGGCACGGGCGACCGAAACACGCTGCTGCTGCCCGCCCGACAACGCGCCGGGGCGATGGTCGAGCCGCGTGCCCAGCCCCAGCCGGGTCAGCAGATCGGTTGCCCGCAGGCGCCGGGGGTCGCGCGGTTCGCCGGCATAGATCGCCGGCACCTCGACATTTTCCACCGCGTCGAGATCGGGCAAAAGCTGGTAGCGCTGAAAGATGAAACCGAAATGATCGCGCCGGAGACGGGCCAGAGCGTCCGGGTCCAATGCGCCCGTGTCCTGCCCGGCAAAGCGGTAGCGGCCGCTTGTGGGCCGGTCGAGACAGCCGAGGATGTTCATCAGCGTCGTCTTGCCAGAGCCGGAGGTGCCGATGATCGCCACCATCTCGCCCCGTGCGATCTCGATGGAGACATCCTTCAGAACGGTGATGGTCTCGTCGCCGGCCTGAAAGCTGCGGGTGATGTTCTGTGCGGATATCAGGGGGGCGTCCATCCTCAGAACCCCATCGGCGGCGGTGGCGGCATCTGGCGCGAAGTCGACGGGTCTGGCGCGGCCGTGCGGGCGCCGGTGACGACCCGGTCGCCTTCGGCAAGCCCGGCGCGGATCTCGGCCGTGACCTTGTCGTTAAGCCCCACCTCGACGCGGCGCACGGACTGCGCCCCGGTGGCCGGATCGAAAAGCTTCACCGCGACGCTGCCGTCCGCCTGCCGTTGCAGCGCCGAGGCGGGAACGGTCAGCACGTTCTCGGCCCGGTCGAGCACGACCGAAACCTCTGCGGTCATGCCGATCCGCAGCTTGTGGCCGGGGTTTTCGACATCGATCAGCCCGTTGTAATAGATCGCCTCGTCGGTCGAGATCGTGTCGCTCGTCTCAATCTCCGAGGGCGCCGGTTCGACATAACGCACGACGGCCCGAAACGGGGACTCCGGTTCGCCAAGGATGGTGA
Organism: Rhodovulum sp. P5; assembly: GCF_002079305.1. NCBI lineage: Bacteria > Pseudomonadati > Pseudomonadota > Alphaproteobacteria > Rhodobacterales > Paracoccaceae > Rhodovulum > Rhodovulum sp. P5. The sequence continues at coordinate 26,103 of NZ_CP015040.1, read as the reverse complement.
AACGCACCTCCTGTCCGGGGTGAACATGGACGACATCGGCCTCGGATATTTCCGCCTTGACCACCATGCTGTCGAGATTGGCGAGCTTTACCAGTGTCGGCGCGGTCTGCGTGGCATTCACCGTCTGCCCCTCATCGACCACGATGGCGACCACTGTGCCGGAAACCGGCGCGGTGATCCGGGTGCGGGCAAGGGCGATCTTCGCGGTCGAAACCGTCACCTCGGCGCGGGATTTCTGTGCTTCAAGGGCGTCCAGATCCGCCTTGTAGACCAGCACATCGGCAATCGCGGCCTCGACCTCTTCCTCTGAGACATAGGTCTGTTCGTGCAGTTTCTTCTGTCTCTCCGCGATCAGTTCGGCCTTGCGCAGGCTCGCCTGCTTGGCGGCAATCTGCGCCGCGATATTGGCCAGGTCGGCCTCGGCCTGCAAAACGTCGTTCTGCTGATCCTGAGAGTCGATCTGTGCGATCAGGTCGCCCTGGGCGACGTCATCGCCCAGCGACACCGCCAGCGTTTCGATCTGGCCAGAGACCCGCGCGCCGACGCTGACAAGTTGCTTGGCCTCGATCACGCCCGAGGCCAGAACCGTCTCTGCCACACGCCCGCGGACGACTGGAGCGGTCACCGGCTCGGCGGTTCCGTCGCGATGTTGCAGGTTCCAGCCCCAAAGGCCCAGGGCAATGAGGGCAAAGAGGATCGAAAGGCGCGCCAGCGATTTGAATGTCATGGGGTTTCACCGGGAAAAACAGGGTACGGGGGTATATACGCTGGCCGCCGGCACTTCCGTCGCGGGGTGGGGCGGGCGCAAGATGCGGCGCCATCCGGCCCGCCGGGGGCGCCCACTCCGGAGCGATCAGGCCCCCGCCGCCGTGAGACGCGCGAGGTCTTCGGCGGACAGGTTGAGGTCTGCGGCCCTGGCGAAGCTTTCCACCTGCGCGACGCTCGTGGCGGAGGCAATCGGGGCGGTCACGCCCTTCTGTGCCATGAGCCACGCAAGCGACACCTCGGCCGGTTTCGCAGCATGGGCGGAGGCGATGTCTTCCAGCGCATCGAGCAGCCGCATGCCGCGCTCGGTCATGTATTTCTCGACCATCCCGGCGCGCTTGCGGCCGGAGAGATCCGCGCCGCTGCGGTACTTGCCCGACAGGAACCCCGCGGCCAGCGAGAAATAGGTCACCACGCCGATGTCGTTTTTCAGGCACAGGTCCTGTAGCGGCCCTTCGAAGGCGGCGCGGTCGTAAAGATTGTATTCCGGCTGTACGACCTGATAGGCAGGCAGACCTTCGTTTTCCGCCGTCTCCAATGCCGCGGCAAGCAGACCGGCATCGTAGTTCGACGCCCCGATGGCGCGGATCTTGCCGGCTTTCAGCTGCGTGTCATAGGCGACCAGCGTCTCGGCATGGTCCACATCCGGATCGGGCCAGTGCGAGAAGTAGAGGTCGATCGTCTCGACTTGAAGGCGCTCACGGGATTTCTCGACAGCTTGGGAAATCCAGCCTTTCGAAAGGCCCTTTTCCCCCGGGCCGCCCATGTCAGAGCCGACCTTGGTGAAGAGTTTCACCTTGTCGCGCATCCCCGGACGGGCGGCAAACCACTTGCCCAGAACGGTCTCGGACTCGCCGCCGGAATGGCCGTCGGCCCAGGCAGAATAGACATCGGCCGTGTCGATGGTGTCGAAGCCATGATCGATGAAGGCATCGAGAACCCGGAAACTCTGCGCTTCGTCCGTGGTCCACCCAAGGACGTTGCCGCCAAAGACGATTGGGGCGATTTCGAAGCCTGTGGTGCCGAGGGTCTTGCGTTGCATTGGGTGTTCCTTCTGCTGTGTCGGTTTGCGGGACGGGCACCTGTCGCGCGGGTGCCGGATGTCGCCTGTTTCGGGCAGCCATCGGTGGGGCAGGCAGCGCCCGCTTGGGGCCGAAGGGCCGGCCGTTCGTGTCTTGTGGCTCAGATAAGCTTCACCCCAGGGAAGATAATTGATATGAAATCGCAAAAACTGTTCGACTGGTTCGAAGAATGGATGCATTTAAGACGATGCGGCTGTTCGTGGCCATTGCGGATGGCGGCACGCTGTCTTCGGTTGCGCGTGACTGGGGGGTTGCGCCGTCGACGGTCACCTATGGCTTGCAGCAACTGGAGGAGGAGCTGGGCGCCCAGCTTGTCGTGCGAACGACGCGAAAGCTGTCGCTGACCGAGGAAGGGCAGAAGTTCCTGCAGGAATGCCGCCGAATCCTGTCGGATGTGGACGAGGTGATGACCGGGCTGGCCGATCAGGGGGCCTTGTCGGGCAATATCCGCATCACCAGCACGAACGATCTGGGCCGCCAGCGGATTGCGCCGCTGGTTGACGCGTTCATGCGGGACCATCCCCGGCTGACGGTCGAGCTGTTCCTTGGCGACAGGATTGTCGATCTTGTCGCGGGGGGCTTCGACCTTGCCATACGGACAGGGCCGCTTGGCGATTCCGACCTGAAGGCAAGGCTTTTGCTGCGGGGGCACAAGAATGTCTGCGCGGCGCCCGGCTATTGGGACAGGCACGGCAAGCCAGAGCATCCCGGGGATCTGGCCCGCCACAACTGTCTGTTGCTTGGGGAACCCGGAGAGCGCCATGCCTCCTGGGTTTTCCGCAAGGGGGACGAGCGGCTGCGCGTCAGGGTCAGCGGGGACCGGCAGGTGAACGATGGCGAGGCGCTGAGGCAGTGGGCCATCGCGGGCGCGGGGGTGGTTCAGAAGTCCAGCTTCGACATTGCCGAGGATATCCGGCAGGGCCGCCTTGCGACCGCGCTGGAGGATTTCACGACGGAACCCACCAATCTTTATGCCGTCTCACCACCGCGCCAGTACGACTCCCGGCGTGTCAGGGCCTTCACCGATTTCCTGGCGCGGAACCTGATGCGGTGAACGCGGCGCCGCGGGGCTCCGGTTTCGGGAGAGCACCGAACCGAGTGGACGGAGAACGACATGGGCGCCCCCGACTTGCGCCGGGGGCGCCTGATCACCCCCACCGACGCCCCCGGTCGCACGGCAGGCGATGGCGAGCCCACCCGTTTGCGTCCGGTGGGGGGATTGCGTCAGGGCCGCGCCGGCCCCGAGAATGCGACTTCGCTGATCGGGCGCATGGGGAGGGGCGTTCTTGCGCCCATTTTCTGAACCAGGCCCTGTACGCACGAAGGGGGTCAAAAACGGCAAGATTTTAGGGGTTGGTTTTGTCTGTTGACAAGTAGGAGTGTTCCGTAAGTATATTCCGATAATTAGAAGAATTGGAATATGTATGCAACAGATTTGGTCTGATGAAGAGTTACGGGCGCATTGGGTTTTGAGCGCTTCTGAGCTGGGGTTGTTGAAAGGCACTTCTGAGTCGCGCCGTCTGACGCTTTGTTACTATCTCAAATATTTCCAGCTTCACGCCCGATTTCCCAAATCGTTGGATTTGGTCTCTCCGCAGGTTCTTAAGTTTTTGGCTTCGCAGATCGCCGCCGCCGATGATGATGGGCTTGCCATTGTTCCGAAGAGGACCGATCGCTTTTATCGGCGTCAGGTTATGTCGTTTCTCGATATCGCACTTTTTGACAAGGAAGCCCGCGCGCTTTTCTTGGATTGGCTGATCGAGATCGTTTTGCCAACCGCACCCAACCAAGCAACGTTGGACGCGGTGATTACAGAGCGGTTCCTGTCCAATCGAATGATCCGTCCCAAGGCTAAAGCCGAGGCGAATTTGCTGGCCCGGGCGGAACGCCGGTTCGAGCGTATTGTGTTTGCACGTATTTCGGAGCGCCTTGCCGATGATCAGCGTGCCCGCCTTGACGCGTTGCTTGAGACGGAGGGCGGCTTTTCACCATTTGCCGAGGTTGCGCGCAGTTCTGGGGCTGCCAGCGTTGAGAATGTGCTCAAAACGGTAGAGCGTCTGGAAGCTGTCCGTGCAGTTGGCCTCGACCGTAGCATCCTGGAGGATGTGCATCCCGATATTGTTGAGCGGTTTCGCCTACGCGCTGGTTCGGAAGACGCATGGGACATGCGGCGGCATCCTGATGAGACGCGTTATGCGTTGCTTTTCTGCTTCCTTGTTCCCCGTGAAGCTGAATTGACTGATGAACTTGGCGATCTTCTGATCAGCATCACACACAAGATATCGGCGCGCGCAGAAACCAAGGTCATCAAGGAGCTTGTGGCCGAATATCGCAAGGTCGAAGGCAAAACGGCACTGTTGTTCAAGATGGCGATTGCGGCCAATGCCGATCCCGATGGTCGTGTCAGGGATGTGATATTCCCGGCCGTCGGCCAAAAGACCATCAGCGACCTGGCCGCTGAGTATCATGCGGAGAACCCGTCGTTTTCATACCGCGTACACCGCAAGGTCCGCCGATCCTACGCGCAGCACTATCGGCGCATTCTGCCGGTGATCCTCAAGACACTCACCTTCCGGTCAAACAATCAGGCATGGCACCCGCTTTTGGACGCCATTGCCATTTTGATAGAGGATGCGGGCAAGAAACCACAGTATTTTTCCCTTGATCAGGTGCCATTGGAGGGTGTCGTCAGACCCAAGTGGCGCGACATCGTAATCGAGGCTAGGCCCGGTGGGAAGAACCGCATCAATCGCCTCAACTATGAGATCTGTGTTCTTCAAAGTTTGCGGGAACGTCTGCGCACCAAGGAGCTCTGGATCGAGGGGGCCCGTCGGTACTGCGATCCGGATCAGGACTTGCCGCAGGACTTCGACGATAGAAAAGAGCGGTATTTCCAGGAACTCGGGCAGCCAGTCGAGGCCGATCACTTTGTCCAACGTCTCAAATTCGATCTTAGCGCTGCCCTGGACCAATTTGACCGAAGCTTGCCCACCAATAAGGACGTGACCCTCAGATTGAGGCGCGGCAAATCCTGGATTTCACTCAAGCCGTTAAAAGCTCAGGACGACCCTACGATGCTGGAAGCGCTGAAAGAGGAAATGGCGCGTCGCTGGCCTATGACCAGTTTGTTGGATGTCCTGAAGGAGGTTGATCTACGGCTTGAGTTTACCAAGTCCTTTCCAACTGCGGCCGCGCGACAAACCCTGCCGGAGGGTGAGGTTTCCCGAAGGCTTCTGCTGGCGCTCTATGGAATCGGCACCAATATCGGGCTCAAAGCTATCGCGGCCGGACCGCATAATGTGACGTACAAGGAACTGCTCTACATTCGGCAGCGCTTCATTCACAAAAATGCACTCCGCGCCGCAACCCGTGCCATTGCCGATGCCACGAACCGTGCACGTCTTGCAGATATCTGGGGCGAAAGCAGCAGCAGTTGCGCGTCGGATTCCACACAACTTGCATCCTGGGATCAAAACCTGATGACCGAGTGGCATCAGCGCTATGGCGGGCGCGGCGTCATGATCTACTGGCATGTTGATGCAAAGGCGACCTGTATTCATTCGCAACTCAAACAGGTCTCTTCGTCAGAGGTCGCGTCGATGATTGAGGGTGTCTTGCATCACGGCACCGAACTGGAGATTGATCGCCAGTTTGTTGACACCCACGGCCAGAGTGTCGTCGGTTTCGCCTTCTGTTATTTGCTGGGATTTGATCTCATGCCACGGTTCAAAGCAATAGCGCGGCAAAAGCTGGTGCGCGCAGTTCCCAAGGTAGAGAAAACCTACAAAAACCTCGACCCGTTGTTTGCACCCAAACCAATCAACTGGGACCTGATCGCCCAGCATTACGATGAGATGATCAAGCTTGCGGTCGCCCTGAAACAGCGAACAGCCGAGCCTGAAGCAATCCTGCGCCGGTTTATTCGGGGCCAAAGCCATCCCGTCTTCGCCGCGCTCCTTGAACTGGGTAAAGCCGCCAAGACACTATTCCTGTGCAAGTATCTCAGTGACAAGGATCTGCGCCGAGAGATCAATTCCGGGCTTAACGTGATCGAGCGCTGGAACGGCGTGAACAATTTCATCTTCTATGGCAACGGCAATGAACTGGTCTCCAACCGTCGCGACGATCAGGAAATCTCGGTGTTGTCGCTGCATCTGTTGCAAGGAGCCATGGTCTACGTGAACACGCTCATGATTCAGGACATTCTCGCCGATCAAGCCTGGCGCCAGAAAATGACGGACCGCGACATGGCGGCGCTGAACCCGCTGCCACACAGTCACATCAACCCATACGGGGTATTTGATCTAGATATGAACAGTCGCCTGCCCCTGAACGACATGTCGGTGGCGGCATGAGGCGTTCCGAAACTTATAAATTCCGGAACGAATTTTTCCGGTCGCAAAAACAAAACCTTACAGAATCCGTAATTCCGTTCCGTATTGGAGGCCGAAAAACAGGTGCAAAACCATGCTGATCGGCTACGCGCGGGTTTCCACGATCGGACAGAACCTGGAAAGCCAGATCGAGCACCTCCAGGCAGAGGGATGTGACAGGATATTCCAAGAGAAGCTGACCGGGTTTGACCGTCGTCGCCCTCAACTTGAAAAGATGCTCAGCACACTGCAGCCAGACGATACGCTGCTTGTCACAAGCCTGGATCGCCTTGCCCGATCCACCCATGATCTCTTTGTCATTACCAAGAAGATAGAGGCCGCAGAGGCATCGTTCAGATCACTTCGCGAACCCTGGGCCGACACCACGAGCTCTATGGGAAAGTTCTTACTCACTGTTTTTGCTGGACTTTCCGAATTGGAGAGGAACCTCATCAATGAACGAACCGAAGAAGGCCGGGTATCAGCCAAGAAACGCGGCGTGAAATTCGGACGAAAGTTCAAACTCACAACCCACCAGCAAGATCAAGTCAGATCAATGCTTCAGGAGGGACAGTCCATCCGCGCCATTGCGCGCCATTTCAACGTCGGCGTCGCAACAATCGACCGCATCAAGCGGTCAACACCACTTTCATGAAATCTTGCCGTTTTTGACCCCCTTCGTGCGTACAGGGCCAACCAGGTCTTCCATCGCCCGCAGGAAGGGTTGCGTCGGGTTGCCCTCGCACAGCAACAGCGCGGCAGTGTGTGCATGACTTCGCGAACCGCGACGAAGGGCGGTCAGCACTTCCATGAAATGACGCTCCGGTCCGCAGAGCACCCGCGCGCATCCTGCACAGTCGGGGTTGGAGAACCGGAACCCCGACTTGCGCGCCGCCCGCATCTCTTGCACCGCTGCGAGGATTGCCACGGCGACCTCTGATGCCTTGGCGGGTACGGCGCGGGGATGAAAATTGTGTTCGGCCAGTGCAAAGCCTTTGACCCACCCTTCGCTTTTCGGAAAGGCAAAGCTTTGAAAGTAATAGCGCGCCACCGTCAGCGCGGCATGTTCCAACGTGTCGAAGCCCGCGTTTGAGACCGGTACATCGCCCGGTTCCAGGCTTCGTTCGCAGTCGCGCCCGCTCATGCCCGGTGCTCCTGCACCTGGGGCAGGGGGGTGGAAAAGACGAGATGCCTGGGGTCGGCCGCGATCCGTTTGGTGGCGACCTCTTGCGCCGGCCCGGTGATGCAGGGCCAGTCCTTCGCGCAGGTTTCCAGCCGCGTGCGGCGTTCGGGATTCAGGCAGGACTCAAAGGGGCGGACGGGTGCATCGGCGGCGTCAAGATTGCGCAAGGTGAACATGGGCTTCGTCGTCCTCTCTCGTTTCCGGAGGGGCGGCGGTCCGCCTGACGGTGCCAGCCCGGCCCCCGCGGGCCCCTCCGAAAGCCTGTTGTCGGTGATCGGCTGGGCGCGGCTGCGTCTGGCTGTTGCGTATAAGCTGACAAAAATACTCAGCCTTTGCAAGCGGAAATCTTTCGCGGTTAGCGAACGACCATGGGGAGAAGCCCCAACAGGAGATCGTCTGATGCAGGAACATTGCGCCCTCCGTGCATCAAGCGGGCCGCGGCGGATCGTCATGGCCCAAGACGGTGCCGTCCGCATAAGGCGCTCGCACTGCTGGCGCTTGGCGGTGCTGTCCATTTTCCTTGTGTCACCTCTGCGGACCTTCGGGATCGGTGTGCAACGCCATCTCGGCCGCGATGGTGTTGCGCCGCGTTCGCCACAACCCGGCCGCGCGCAATGCGGCGAAACGGTCGTGCAGCGCGGCCAAAGCCCTGGGGTTGGCATCCTGCATCCAGTCGGTGACGTCGTCGCGGCCAAGCGTGGCGTCGTAATAGAGGTCGAAGAGATGCGCCTCGACGACCCCGGCCAGATGCGCGAAGGCGGCCAGATGGTCGAGCGTCGCCGCGATTTCGGCGGCGCCGCGGAATCCGTGCCGGCGCATGCCGTCGACCCAGGCGGGGTTGGCGGCGCGGGCGCGCACCACGCGGGCGATCTCTTCCTTCAGGTCGCGGACGCGGGGGCGGGTGGGGTCGGTGTTGTCCAGATGGTAAAGCGCAGCCGCCCCGCCGGTCAGCCCCCGGGCCGCGGCAAAGCCGGCCTCGTGCCCGGCATAGTCCATCGCCATCAGCAGGTCGGTTTCGGTCAGGTCCTGCAGATGCACAAAGCTGTCGGCGGCCGCCACACGTTCGGCCAAGGCCCCCGGATCGCGGGCGATTTCGGCCCCGTCCAGCGCCCAGGCGCTGGCGGCAAGCCAGGCTTCGCCCGCGGCGCGGCGGGCCTCGTCGGTATAGTCCTCGACCGCGCCGCCCAGGGCCAGCCCATAGCGGCCCGGTGCCGGGCCAAAGACACGCGCGCCGGGCGCCTTTCCGGCATAGGGGTTCCAGTCCGGTGCTTCATCCCGGAGCGCCAGCGCGCGGACCGCTTGTTGAAACAAGGCAGACAAGGTCGGGAAGACATCGCGAAACAGGCCCGAGACGCGCAAGGTCACATCGATCCGCGGCCGGTCCAGATCGGCAATCGGCAAGACCTCGATGCCCGAGACACGTTCGGACCCGGTATCCCAGACCGGTTTGACGCCCAGCAGATGCAGCGCCATGGCGAATTCTTCGCCCGCCGTGCGCATCGTCGCCGACCCCCACAGATCGACCACCAGCCCTTGCGGCCAGTCGCCGTGATCCTGCAGGTGCCGCCGCACCAGTTCCCCAGCCAGCCGCACACCCTGGGCATGGGCGGATCGGGTCGGTACCGCGCGGGGATCGACGGCAAACAGGTTCCGGCCTGTTGGCAACACGTCGCGCCGCCCGCGATAGGGCGAGCCCGCCGGCCCCGGCGCGATCCGCCGCCCGTTCAGCGCGTCGATCAGGGCGGCGCGTTCGGCCGCGGCGCATCCGGCGGTGTCAATCCCGGTCTGGTCGCCCGTCGCGCGGCCCCAGACATGCAGCCCGTCGCCAAACTGGCTGTCTTTCACATCGCAGACGAAGCGGTCGATCCGGGTGATCGCCTCTGCCGGGCAGCTTGCAGCGTCGAGGCCGAGATCATCCTCCACCCCCAACGCCTGCGCCTCGGTTCGGATATCGGTTTTCAGGCGGTCCCGGCGTTTGGGGTCCAGCCCGTCGGCATTGGAAAACTCGTCCAGCAGGCTCTCCAGCCGGGTCAGCCGTTCGGGTGTTCCGCTGGTCCGCATCGGTGGTGGCAGATGGCCCAGCGTGACCGCCCCGATCCGCCGCTTGGCCTGTGCTGCCTCGCCGGGATCGTTGACGATGAACGGATAGATCACCGGCAGATCGCCGATCAACGCCTCGGGCCAGCAGGCATTCGACAGCGCCACCGCCTTGCCCGGCAGCCATTCCAGCGTGCCGTGGGCGCCGATATGGATCAGCGCGTCGGTCCCCAACGCGTGCCGCAGCCACAGGTAAAAGGCGACATAGGCATGCCGCGGCGTGCGGGAGAGATCGTGATAGTCGTCCTCGCGCCGCCCGGAATCGCCCCGTTCGGGTTGCAGCGCGACCAGCGCATTCCCCCGGTGCGTGGCGGCAAAGTGAAACGACCCGTCCCGAACCGCGGGATCGGTGTCAGGTGCACCCCAGACGGCGCCCAGATCGTTGCGCAGGGTCGGGGGCAGGGTGGCCAGCGCGGTTTCGTAGTCGGCAACCGGCCAAGCGAGCGATGGGATCGCCAAGGCCTCTGTCAGGGGGGTGCCGGGGGCAATCGCATGGCCAGCCCCTGCCAGATCGGACAGGATCGCTTCGGCCGAGGCCAGTGCATCCAGCCCCACCGCATGGGCCATGTTCCAGTCCTTGCCCGGATAGGTCGACAGGATCAACGCCGGGCGGCGTTGATCGGGCGGGCGCTGTCCCAGCCGCACCCAGGCCGCGACCCGGTCGGCGATGGCGGCGATGCGCGCGGGGTCGGGCCTGTGCACAAGGCGCGCATATTCCAGTTCGGGATCGCGCCCCGTCGGTTCCTTGAAGGACGCAACGCCCGCGAAGATGCGCCCGTCAACCTCGGGCAGAACCACATGCATGGCCAAATCCGCCGGGGACAGCCCGCGTTCGGCCTCTGCCCATGCCGCGCGGGTAGAGGCGGCAAGTGCGAGTTGAAAGACCGGCACCCCCGCGGCATCAAGCGGGGAGGGACCCCCCGCCGCCTTGCCGGAAAAGGAGGTCGCATTGACCACCGCGGCCGGTTTCAACCGGGCCAGTTGCCGGGCCAGCCAACCCGCGGCGTCGGGCAGTTTCAGCGAGGGGGCGAACAGTCCGATCACGTCAAAGCCACGGTCCCGCAGGGCGTCAAAGAGCGCCCGGATGGGGGCCAGATCGGCGGCTGTCAGATGGGCGCGGTAGAAGGTCAGGGCAATCAGGGGGCGGTTGCCCAGACGCGGGGCCAGCGGGCAGCATAGACCGTCCTCGGGTGTCCAGCCGCCGACCTGCGGCACCACCTTGGCGCCGTGCACGGGCGGGCCATAAAGCCCCGAGGCCAGCGCCATCTGTGCCAACGCCGCCTGCGCTGCGACCTCGCCCCCGGCGTCGCAGAGCGACGTCAGCCGCCGCAACGTTGCCCCGGGCAGGTTCGAGATCGCGTCCAGCCGCGGATCCGGGCGGCCATCGGCCGGCAGGACGGCCAGCGCGATGCCCTTTGCCTCGGCCAGTATCTGCACCTGTTGCAGCCCGTAGTCCCAATAGGCCCGCCCGCCGATCAGACGGATCAGGATACCCTTGGCCCCCGACAGCGTCTGTTCGACATAGGTATCGACGGACAGCGGATGTTTCAGCGTGGCAAGATTGGCGAGCCTGAGGCCTGGCATCTCGCCCGCCGGTCCGCCCCCGCGATGCCAGCCCGCCGCGAAGGCCCCCAGATCGCTGTCGGAAAAGGACAGCACCACTAGGTCGGCGGGGCTTTGCCCCAGATCGGTGGGCGTTTCGGTTTCCTCCAGCCCGTGACTTTCGCGAAAGACGACATGCATCGCGGGACGGCCCCCTTACGCCGGGACGGCCAGATCGGTCAGCGCGGCGCGGATGGCGTTCCCGTCGATCCGGTCGTGTTCGGCGATCACCACAAGCCGGCCCTGCCGGGCTTCTTCTGCCGTCCACGGGCGGTCGTATTGATGCCGGACGCGCGCGCCCACCGCCTGCACCAGCAGGCGCATCGGTTTGCCCGCCACGGCGACATGGCCCTTGATCCGCAGGATGTCGCGGTCGCGGGCCAGCGCCTCGATCCGGTTCACGAGGATCTCGGGGCTGGCGATCTCGGGCAGGTCGACCACAACGCTTTCGAAATCGTCGTGATCGTGGTCATGGGCCGTGTCGTGATGGCTGGGGCGCGCGTCCATATCGTCTTCGGCGGCGGCCTCCAGCCCGATCAGGATGCGCGGATCAACCACGCCCTCGGCCACCTCGACGATGGGCAAGGGCCTCGGCGCCTCTGCCGCGATCACCGCGCGGGCCTTGGCCACGCCATCGGGTCCGGCAAGGTCGGGCTTGGTCAACACTACGATGTCGGCGCAGGAAATCTGGTCCTCGAACACCTCTGACAGGGGCGTTTCATGATCGAGGCTGTCATCGGCGGCCCGCTGGGCGTCGACCGCCGCGACATTGGGGGCAAAGCGGCCCGTCGCCACGGCCTCCGCATCGGCGAGCGCGATCACCCCGTCCACCGTGATCTTTGACCGGATGTCGGGCCAGTCAAACGCCTTGAGCAGCGGCTTGGGCAGGGCAAGGCCGCTGGTCTCGATCAGGATATGGTCGGGCCGCGGTTCCATCGCCAAAAGCGACTCGATGGTCGGGATGAACTCATCGGCCACGGTGCAGCACAGACAGCCATTGGCCAGTTCCAGGATGTTTTCGGCCGGGCAATCGGGGATCGCACAGGATTTCAGGATCTCGCCATCCACACCGACATCGCCGAATTCATTGACCAGCACCGCCAGCCGCTTGCCGCCGGGGTTCTGCATCAGGTGGCGGATCAGCGTCGTCTTGCCCGCCCCCAGAAAGCCGGTGATGACGGTGACGGGGAGTTTTTCAAGATCAGCCATGGGAACCCTCTTGCGGCGGGATGCGGACAATACAGTTCTTGCGGAAATGGTCGGGGCGGTCGCGCCAGGGGATGATCCCGTCCGCGGCGCCGCGATAACGCGCGACGCCTTCGCGCAGCGTGTCCAGATGCGTTTCGGGGTCGAGATTGCCATAGACATAGGTCCAGCGGCCCGGCCCGCGCAGCTCGACGGTGCAGCCGCGTTTGCAGTTCGACAGGCAGTCGACCCGGGTCAGGCGAACGCCCTCGGGTAGGTTCGCCTCCAGCCCCTCGGCCAAAAGGGCGCCGGGGCGCGGGCCATCGTCGTCATCGTCCGGATCGACCTGGCAGCTTGCACAGATCAGAAGTTCCACGTCGTCGTCAGCAGGTGATGTCATTGGTATTCGGTTCCCGTTTGTCTTGGTTGTGTTTGTGGATCTTCCCCGGGTTCCAGCCGGCCGGCTGTCAGCCGCAGGGTGCGGGTGGCAATCCGGTTGCGAACACTGGAATCATGGCTGACCAGGATCATCGCCTGCGGCAGGTTTTGCAGGATCGCGATCAGCCGGGCCTCGTTTTCCTCGTCCAGCGCATTGGTCGGTTCGTCCAGCAGCAGCACCTCGGGGTTCATCGCCAGAACCGTGGCCAGCGTTACCAGCCGTTTTTCGCCCCCGACAGGCGGTGGGTGATCCGGTTGCGCAGATGGGCCAGGTGCAGTTGGCCAAGCACCGCATCCACAATCGCCTCGGCCTCGGCCCGGCTGTGGCCAAGGTTCAACGGGCCAAAGGCGACATCCTCGGCCACGGTGGGGCAGAAAAGCTGATCATCGGGATCCTGAAAGACGAGGCCCGCCCGGCGGCGGACGGGGCGGAAATCGGCCTCCGCCCGGCAGATTCGTCCAAAGGCGGTGATCTGGCCGGCCGCAGGCCGGATCAGCCCGACCATGAGGTGCAGCAGCGTGGATTTGCCCGCGCCGTTGGGGCCGGCGATGGCCAGCTTTTCGCCGGGGGCAAGTGTCAGGTTCGCCCCCCGCAGCACCGGCGGCTGGCCGGGATAGGCAACATGGATATCGGTCAGATCAAACAGCGGCATGGGTGATCTCGGCCACTGTCAGCGCGATCAAGGCCGCGCCCAGCACCGCGGCGAAGACGGCATCGCGGGGGCCAAAGGCAAGGCCGTCCAACAGCGGGATCCGCCCCGAAAACCCCCGGCATTTCATCGCGCCCAAGACCCGTTCAGCGCGTTCCAGTGCGCGCACCAGCATCATGCCCACCAGATAGCCCATGCTGCGATAGCTGTGCCGGTCTGTGCGCGGGCGAAACCCACGCACCTGCATCGCCTGCCGCAGGCGCAGATATTCCGCGCGCAGCACCTCGATATAGCGGATGGTGAAGAGCAGCAGATGCACCAGCGCCTTGGGCGCGCGCAGACGGTGGAGGGCATGGCCCAGCGTCACAGGCTCCATCGTGCCGACCAGTGCCATCAGCGCCAGAACCACGGCATTGGCGGTCAGCAGGATCTCGACCGCCAGGGTCAGGCCCTGCCAACTGGCAGACAGCCCCCATAGCGTCAGGATCGGATCCCCTGGCACGGTGAAGGGAAGCATCACGAGGACGAACAGGATGACCCCGTCCATTGCCGCCATCCGCCGAAGGGTGGGCCGCACGGGCAGGCGTGACAGCATCATCAGTGCGCCGGCCATCGCACAGGCCGCCAGCAGAACGGGCAGCCAGCCGCAGCCGACGGTTATGACGGCAAAGGCACAGGCCCCAAGGATCCGCGCCCGCGGGTCGATGCCGGACAGCACACCGCCCGGATCGCCCCGTCTGCCGCCGGGAAGCGTTTTGCGCTCGGATGCCAGGATATGGCCCATCAGCCTTTGCCCGCGATCCGGCGCTGCGCGGCAAGGTAGAACCCCAAACCGAACAGGCCGAAGATATACCCGATCCCGCCAAGGATGGTCTGCAGATCGTGATGCTCCTTATAGGCGGCGATCTCGCGGCGGAGCGGGCGCATCTCATCCCGAACGATGGCGGCGATGGCGGCTTTGTCGGTATCGCTGAGACCGGACTGGGGGGCTGCGGTCGTGCCGGGCGCCTCGGCCGTCGGCGCGATGCTGTCGTCGACCAGGCTTGCCCCCGCTGGCGGGCCGGGATTGGTGACCGCTGCCAAGGCCTGTCCCAACACCTGCGCCACCTCCTCGGCCGGCATCACGACTTCGGCCACATGACCCGCCCCCAGATCGGCCCGGAACAGCAGCGGCCCCGGCCCGGTGGGTCGCCAGGTGAAGAACCCGTCGCCGTCGGTGACGACCTCGCCCAGCTTGGTGCCATCCTCGCCGATCACCTCCACAACCGTGTCAACGGCCATGTCGCCATTGGAGAAACCGACCTCGCCCTCGATCACCTGACCCGACGGGAAGACGGAGGCCACGACCTTGTGGGCCAGCGCAGGAAGCGGAGCCAGGATGAGCGAGAGCCCCAGAAAAGCGGCGCGGATCATGCGGGGGCCCCTTTCAGCGTGGTGAAAAGTTCGGGTTTGACCCGCACGGCAAGCGACACCGCCGCCGCGGTCAAAAGCCCCTCGATCCCCATCACGGGGAGATGGGCGAGGAACACGAGCTTGGTCGCCGGAATGAACGCATCGCCCGAGAGCATCAGCGCCAGCGCCACGCAGCCGGTGGTCAGCGCAATCGCCAAAGCCCCCCCGATCCCGGCCCAAAGCGCAGCGGTGGCAGGCCCGCACCGCAGGATGCCCCGGCGACACAGGACATGAACGATCACCGCGGGCATCGCGATGTTGAACGTGTTCACCCCCAGAACCGTCAGCCCGCCAAAGCCGAAGAACACGGCCTGCAAGAGCAGCCCCACGAAGAGCGCGGGAAAGGCGGCCCAGCCAAGAACAATCCCGGCCAGACCGTTCAGGATCAGATGCACCGAGGACGGGCCGATCGGCACATGGATCAGCGAGGCCACGAAAAAGCTGGCGGACAAGATCCCCGCCGCCGGAATCCGTTCCAGCGGCAACTGCCGCAGCCCAAGCGCGATGCCGCCGGCAGCCAGGACGGCCCCGCCGATCACGACCTCATTGGCGAGCGCCCCATCCACGATATGCATGTGCGCGCGTCCTATTCGACGTCGTAGGCGCGGATCCAGATCACCGCGTCCTGGGAAAGCTCCTTGCCGTCGTATTCGGTGTCGGGTCCCACGCCGAGCGCGGCAAACCCCCAATAGCCCGCCTTGGGAACGCCGAAGGTGAAATAGCCGTTGTCATCGGAAATCGCGATCACCGCGCCGCCGGGCATCGGCCCGGCCTTTGGCGGCTTCGGGCTGTTCGTCGCCATGTCGGGTTCGGCGGCCATGTATTCGATCTCGATCTCGGCGCCAGCAACGGGCTGGCCGTCCGACAGCACGCGGCCCGTAAAGGTGGAACCGACCATGACGTTATAGGGCTTCACCTTGGGCACGATCTCGGTCTTCAGACCCTGCGGGTCGGACCAGTCGGTGGGCATCTGGTTTCGGTTCAGATAGGCCTTGGTGATCTGCTGGATATAGATATCCTCCGACCCTTCGTAATAGGGGGCGGGGACCGTCACCAGAACATAGTCGCCGGAACGTTTTACCGGCACCATCGCGTCCCAGGCCACCCCCTCATTCCCCATGCCCTTGAACACCGTCCGGGTCAGGCTGTCTTTCAGGTCGGTCTTTTCACCCCGGTGAACCATGTAGAATTCCAGCGGTTCGCCCATATCCATGACATGGCCGTTCTCGAACGGGTGCCAGAAGATCAGCTTGACCGGGACATCGCCGGGACGCTCGATCATCGTCTGTTCGGTATAGCTCAACTGGAAATGGGCATTGCCCGCGACGGGCGCGAGCGTCAGCGCCAGCGCGGCACTCAGCATGTTGCCGTGAAAGATCATCTGTCGGTTCCTTTCAGCAGTGGCGGCCCGTGGGCCACGGTCGGAAAGGACGAACGGGGAGAGGCACGAACAGGCCAGACCGGCCGATCCGGGCCAGACGCGCACCCCGGCGTCCGGTGGAAGCCGCGCAACTGGGGCGCGGGCGAACGGCAGGTCTCCTGGCTCGCGGGTCTGGGCTTGGCTGGCCTTCCCGGGGCGTCGGCCCCAGTGGCATCATCAGCCTTGCTCGCCGCTTACAGTTGCGGGGGCAGCCGCGGATTTGCCCAATCGGGCGCACCGCGTTCCCTTTTCAGTTCCGCCCCCAAGTGGGGTTGGAACACCGATCACACGCTCGTCATCCCAGACCGACCGGGCGTCTGTCAATCGTCAAAAGCGCGCATCGGGCTTGCCGCTCCCTTATGGCGTGCGTTTGACGCGGCAATCGCGCGCCGTATGGTGAGCGCCGCCAAAAACAAGGGAGCGATCATGCCAGAGACGCCGACTACGGACGAAACCGCCCGCCACGCCGCCAAGATGGCCAAGCGCAAGGCGGCGAAGGACCGCGCGCTTGAGGACAAGATTGCCGAGAAGGGGTTGATCCTTGTCCATACCGGGGCCGGGAAGGGTAAATCGTCTGCCGGTTTCGGGATGATCCTGCGGTCAATTGCCCATGGCATGCCCTGTGCCGTGGTCCAGTTCGTGAAAGGCAAATGGGATACCGGCGAGCGGCGTCTGCTGACGGAAAATTTCGGCGATCTGTGCCAGTTCCACGCCATGGGCGAGGGCTTTACCTGGGAAACGCAGGACAAGGCCCGCGACATCGCCGCGGCGGAAAACGGCTGGCGCAAGGCGCGGGACCTGATCCGCGACCCGGCGATCCGCATGGTCCTGCTGGATGAAATCAACATCGCGCTTCGCTATGGCTATCTCGATGTGGCGGATGTGCTGACCTTTCTCACGGCCGAGAAGCCGCCCCTGACCCATGTGGTACTGACCGGGCGCAATGCGCCTGATCCGTTGATCGAGGCCGCCGATCTGGTGACCGAAATGACGTTGGTCAAGCACCCCTTCCGTGCCGGCATCAAGGGTCAGCCGGGCGTGGAATTCTGACAGGTGCAACGCTGGTCTTCCTGCCCACATGCGATGAGGGGAAAAGGGCGTTTGCCCGACGCCGGTGCCTGGCTTTGGTTAATGAAGACTTTGCCGACGTCCTGATGGCCGTCTGTTGATCGTGAAGGCCGTCACGGGTTGAAAGCCCCGCGAGGGGATTACCCCGCCTTAGGTCTCCGCCTGATCGTCAATCTCGCCATATGGAACACCCGCCGGGATCAGATCGTCAAGCTGTGCTATGGTTGTGCCGTGGATGGTCTGGCCGGAGAAGCTCTCAGTGTCTTTTATTCCCTTACGTCTTGTCGCGGCTGCGCTGCTGGGTGCTGCCTTGTCCGTGTCGCTGCCAACCGCAGGGCGTGCGCAAGCCGTCGATATTCCGACCTGGCTGCGGGCCCATGTGGGGACGGGCGAAGGGCAGATCGCCCCGGTCGTGCTACATCGGGCCCGCGCGCTTTATCAGCAGAAACGAAGCGACGGCGCGGTCACCAATCCCTGTTATCTTGCCATGGATGCAACGCGCCCGAGCGCGGCGCGCGATGGCGCGGTGGGGCGGCGGTTCTACATCATCTGTGAAGGGTCCAAATCGTTCCGGGCGGTGTCGTCGGGCTATGGAAACGGGCGCAAACTGCAGCGGGCGGATTTTTCGAACGGGCGGCAATGCGCCCGGCATTTCAGTAATGCGGAAGGGTCCAAGCTGACCGCGGGCGGGGCCTATCTGACGGCGGAAACGCGGACCTCGTTCAAGGGCTATATCCAGCAGTCGGGGGCGAGGCGTCCGTTCTACCGGACCTTCCTGCTTTATGATGGGGAGGGCGACACACGAAATGCGCGGGAGAGGGCCATCGGCGGGCATCCGGCGGTGTTCGTGAAGTGGCAGTGCCGCTTCAGCAACCCGGGCAGCCCCCATGCCGACGATGACGGCTATGTGCCCTTTGGAACGCTTATCAACTATACCAGCGGCCGCAGCAACGGCTGCACCACATGGTCACAGTCGGTGTCGGAGGATATCCTTTCGCTGGTCGAGGGGCGCCCGACGACGCTTTATATCTACCCCGAGGCCGACGACATCGACGCCGTGGCGCGGGCCGTCAAGACGGGAACCTCTCCGTCCCGGGCCGGGCTTTACTGGAACACGGCCTGTCTGGAGACGATCGGAACCCCGAAGTTCTGGCCCAAGCGAACGCTTCAGCCGATCATCAACGACTGGCGCCAGTCCCTGCCGAAACGGCCGCCGCAGGAGTTGCCGGTCTGCAAGGGGGGATGACACGGAAGGCGACGGCCCATTCTTAAGCGGTTTTTTGGAAAGGGCTTGTCGCCTTAAGGGCGAGTGCCTAAGCTCCGCTCAGGACAGATTTCGCAACTTGCTGGAGGCGTCATGCTCCGTCGAAGCGTTCTTGGTGCGATCGCGGGGCTGCTGTTGATCGGAGGCGCAGGAATGGCCATGGGCAAGACCCTCATCTACGCCTCCGCGATGAGCGGGCAACTGGTCGACGGATCGGGACGCCCCGCGGCCGGCGTCACGATCACACGCACCTGGCAAACCAGTTCCAAAACGGGCAGCGACAGCACCACCACGGATGACGATGGGCGGTTTGCCTTCGGGTCAGTCGAACAACGCTCTCTGTTCGGCGGGCTGAACCCGGGGACGCCGCTGATCGATCAGCAGTTCACCCATGACATGACCGGCACGCCGAAGATGTTCCTGCGTATGAGCAAGCGGAGCTTTGGGCCCAATTCGGAACTGGACGGACGGCCGATCAATCTGGTCTGCCGCGCGGACACCGATCCGGAGCCCGGCCCCGGCCCGATCCTCAGCAGTACCTGCCGCATCCTCGACTGACAGGTCCGACCAACAGCCCGGAGGTTTCCCCATGCCATTGCTCTCGGCCCCAGTCGCCTCGCATCTGGCAGACACTGTCTACCTCCGGAACCAGCCGGGCGGAATCTCGATTGCCGAACTGGAACGGCAGATGAACCTCGGTGGGGCAGGGGTCTCCATCGTGGGTCGGTCCGATGGCGGGGCCGCGGGCCTGCTCTCGGGGAAATCCGGCCCGGCGCTGTTTCGCGAGACCAGCGCGTTCGGCGTGATGCTTCAGCGCGAGGGCGCCGGGGTCAAGGACCATATCCTTGTCTTTCGCGGCACCCGGTTCGACAGCGGCCGGGATTGGCTGAGCAATGCCACCATGGGCCTGTCGCCCGGCCCGGCCGGTCTGGTCAGCCATATGGGCTTTACCAAGGTCTATGAGAGCATCCTTCCCGATGTCGAAGAGGCGATGAAGAAGGTCGGCCGGGTCACGAGCCTTCATGTGCTCGGCCATTCGCTTGGCGGCGCGCTGGCCACGCTTTTCGCCGCGCATTACAAGGCAGCCGGTGTGCCCGATGTGCGTCTTTACACGTTTGGTGCGCCGCGCACGGTGACCACCTTGTCGAATGCGGCCCTGACGACGAAACTTGGGGCCGACAACATCCGCCGCGTGTATTCGCGCTGCGACCCGGTGCCGATGATCCCGATCTTTCCCTTTGCCCATCTCAACGATTGCGACGACCGGCTGATCGACGGGTTTTCCATCATCAATGGCGGGGCGCACAGCATGGTGGACAACTACAAGGCCCGCCTGACAGAAGCCGGCCACTGGCCGACCCGCGTCAGCAACTGGGAGATGTTCACGGCCGACTACTGGCTCGACATCGCCGAAACCGCCCGGACAAAGCCCTTCTCGGCGCTTTGCGCCTGGGCGTTGAACAATGCGATATCCGCGTTGATCAACGCCATCGTCGGGGTTGGCCAGCTTGCCTTCATGGGGCCGCTGACCCTGGTCGACCGGCTTGCAGCGCTTCTGCAATACGGCCTCGACCTCGGCCAGCGCTTTGGCGAGACGGTCGCGCGCCTGCTGCGCACCATCGCCAGCTTTCTCGGACTCGCGCTGACCATTGGGGCGGATATCGGAAAGGCCGTGATCCGGTATCTGATCGACCGTTTCCTTGGGGCGCTGGCGAACATGGCCAGTCTGGCGCTGACCCGTTTCCTGTGACGCGCCCCGGGCCATAGACCGGTCGGCATGCTTGATCCGGGCCGGTCCGGGCCTTACGCTTTCCATGTATTTGGGGGGCAAGGCATCATGAAACGACTTTTCATCCTGCTTGTAGCGGCCGTTCTGAATGGCGCCCCGGCCGTCGCGCAGATGTGGGTGCCGATGACCGGCTCCGGTCCGTTGGCGGGCTATAACGGCGCCACCTTGTGCGGCGACCACCCGTGGGGCGGAAGCTATTGTCTCATCCTCGGATGCAGCCCCGGGCGGTCGATGGGGTTTTATGTCCTGTCCGACTCGCTGGCGCTGAACGGGTTGCGGACGGCGATGCTGTCGGTCGACGGGCAGACCATCGCGCAAATCGAAGTTCAGCAGCAGGACGACATCGGCAACCTGTTCTTCGTGGATTTCGCCCAAGAGAACATGGAGATCGTTCTTGGACCGATGCGCCGGGGCAACCGGTTTTCCCTGATGTTTCAGGAAGGGTCCGACGCGATGCCCATCGAAGGGTCGCTTAGGGGATCGTCGCGGGCCATCGCGCATGCGCTGTCCGTCTGTCCAAAGCCGCCGCCCGCCCCCGTGGCCGACCCAGCCAGCGCGGCGCTTGCAAAGGTGCAGCGCGACTGTGCCGTTATGGGGGAAACCGTCGCAATCCAGGGTGCGCTTGCCCGGCAGGTCGATATCGACGGGGTCGACCCCCTCGATCTGGCCATTGATTTCGGCGCGGCGCAGTGTTCGCGCATGCTGTCCATGTATTGCGGCAGCGGCGGCTGTTCTCAGGAGATCTATCTGGGCGTTCCGGGCGGCGGGTATCGCCAAATATACGCCGGTACGATGTACGGGTTCGACGTGCCGACGCCTGGCCTGCTGAGCGTAAAGGTGCATGGCAACGCCTGTGGTCGTCCGGGCGGTGCGGGTGCGTGCACCCTGACATTTCGGGTTGACCCCGGCGGCGTCACGCTTTTGTCCCGGCAATGATAACCGTGCCGGTGGGCCTGCGGCCAAGGACATCAACCGGCGTGCGGGACGATTTCAGGACACCTCAAGCGGCAGGCGGTCAAAGACCCGACCGGTGGCGCATTCGAAGGCGTTGCACACGGCCGGGATGACGGTGGGCACGCCGATCTCACCCACTCCGCAGGGGGCGGCCTCGGGGTCGGGTTCGATCAGCGCGATGTCGAGGGGTGGGAGCGCGTCAGCCCCGATCACGGGGTAATCCCAGATGCTTTCCGCGCGGGCGGCCCCATTGGCAAAGTCCAGCCCCTCCACCAACGCCATGGACAGGCCCCAGACCATGCCGCCCATGATCTGCGCGACCACGTTGTCGCGGTGAATGATGCGGCCGACATCGGCCGCGAGCCACAGGCCGGCGACGCGGTTGTCCCGCACCTCTGCCACGCAGGCGACGTGCGAGCCGCGGAAGGACATCACGCCAAGCCCGAGCGCCCGGTCGGGGGCGCCCCAGCCGGCCATCGTCGCGGCGCGCCGGGCGACGGTGGCAAGGCGCGGGTCGTCGATATGGGCCAGGCGGAAGGCCAGCGGATCCTGCCCCGCGGTGCGGGCAAGCCGCTCCATCATGGTCTCGACCGCCCAGACGGTGTACCCGGCCGAAACCCCGCGCAGGAAGCCGGGCACCGGTTGGGTTGCGACGCGGGTCCAGCGGATGCGGTCGGCGGGCACACGGTAGGGGTGATAGGCCCCGTCGGTGGCGGTGTTGTCCTCATCGCCATTGGCGCCCTTGAGCGAGGCGGGGAGCTGGGCGGCCAGCGGCCCGTCAGAGGCGAAATCGTGGGACCAGCCGGAAAGGGTGCCATCGGGGGCCAGCCAGGCCGCGACGCGCTGCGCGGCGGCGGGCCGCACCTGCCCGCGTTGCAGTTCATCGACCAGCGGGCGGATCACCTGCACCGGGCGGCCCAGCGATTTCGTCACGGCGCAGGCGTCGCGCACCACGTCGTTGAGAACCCGCCGGCCATAGGCGCCGCCCGCGGGGTGCGCGATGGTCTCGACCATGAAGGGCGCGGTTTTCCATGTCTGCGCCGCGAACCGCATGTCGAGGTCGAGCGATTGGGTCGCGCTTTCGACCGTCACGCCCAGACCGTAATCCTTGCCCCGCGCCTGCGCGTTCAACGGTTCTGGGACAAGGTGTTTGAGCATCGGCGCGTGGAAACGCGCGGTCAGGGTCGGGGCCCCTGTGGCCACCCCGGTTGCGCGCAGGGTCACGCACTTTTGGCTGTCATCGTCGAGCGCGGCGCGGAGCGTTTCGGCCTCCGTTTCGGAGTCGAAACCGCCTGGGTCCGACCAGCGGACCACCAGTGCCTCCCGCCCTTTGAGCGCCGCCCAGGTGTGGCGCGCGACCACGGCCACGGCGTCGTCGAGGATCACGACCGCCTCAACCCCCGGAACGGCGCGGGCGGCGGTGTCGTCCACGGTGAGGGGCAGACCGTCCAGATGCTGACTGCGTGCCAGCACGGCGACCGATGCATCCGTGGCGCGCCGGTCGGTGCCGAAGCGCTTTTGCCCCGTCACGATGGCGCGCATGCGGGGATCGTCGGGGCTGGTGCCCAGTGGCGTCAGCTCGACCCCGGGGCGCAGGCCGGGGGTGCCCGGCATCCGCAGGCGCCCGTTCGCGGCGATCTCGGCAAAGCTCACCCGTGCGCCGCTTGGGCGATGCGCGACGGAATGTTCGGCCGTGCTACAGTCGGCCTCTGCCCAGCCTTGCATCCGGGCGGCCGTGGCGATCAGCGCCGCCCGCATCTCGGCCCCGGCAAGGCGCAGAAGCGGCCAGTAGCCGCGCGTGGTCTTGCTGTCGGCGGTCACCATGCGCCCGTCGAAATCGGGGTTCCCATAGGTGCCCGCGTCGCGCGGTGCGGCCTGAACGGCCACAAGGCCCGGGTCGGCGCCGATTTCGGCGGCAAGGATCATGGAGAGCGCCAGCGGCGCGCCCTGCCCGAGATCCTGTGCCGGGCAAGCGAAGGCGACCCGGCCGTCGTCCAGAAGTGCCGCCCAGGCATTCACGGCCTGGCCTGCCCGCGGCCCCGGTGTCGGCCAGAGCGCCCGGCCCGCCCCGAGCCCGACGGCCACGGTCATTCCCCCGGCAGAGGCAAGGAACAGGCGGCGGCTGAGCCTTGTCCGACGGCTCATTGCGCGTCTCGCCGCGTGATTTCCGCGGCGCGGGCCACGGCCTTGAGGATGCGGGGCGCGGTGCCGCACCGGCACAGGTTGCCGCTCATCCCGGTGGCAATGTCCTCTTCGCTGGGCGCGGGGTCTTCGGCGATCAGCGCGGCGGCCTGCATGATCTGCCCCGGCTGGCACCAGCCGCATTGCGGAACGCGCTCTTCCAGCCATGCCTGCTGCACCGGGTGATCCCCCGCGGTCGAGAGCCCTTCGATGGTGACAATGGCCGCGCCCTCGCAATCGCTGACCGGGATCTGGCAGGCGCGTACCGCGACCCCGTAAATGTGAACCGTGCACGCCCCGCAGGCCCCTTCGAGGCAGGTGTATTTCGTGCCGCGAAGCCCAAGCAGATCGCGCAGGACGAAGACCAGCGGCATATCCGGGTCGTCCGCCTCTACCGCGGTGTCCTTGCCATTCAGGTTCAGGGTGTAGCGCATGGCACAATCCGGAATCAAAAACCGTAATGATGTGTACGGTTGCGGCAATCCGTAATGATGCGTACGGCTCCGGTCAAGGGAGATTGTGCCGATGACCGACGACCGGAAAGCCGCCCGCCGCTTGCGGATCGAAAAGGCCGCCTACGAGGTCCTGGTTGAGCGTGGCTTTTCCGGTGCCTCGATGCTGGCCATCGCCAAGCGCGCAAAAGCGCTCAACGAGACACTTTACGCCTGGTATGGCGACAAGCTTGGATTGTTTCGCGCCATGGTGGCAAGCACTGCCGAGGCCGCGCGGGACCGGCTTTGTCGGCGCTGGAGGCGGAGGCGCCGGAAGCCGCGCTTGTTGAGTTCGGAACGGTGCTGCTGCACGACATCCTGTCGGACCGCGCCGTGGCGCTCAACCGTGTGGCCGCCGCCGATATGGGGGGCGAGACCGGCCGCGCGATTGCGGCCGCGGGGCGGGAGAGCGTCTTGCCCCTGCTGACCGATCTGCTGTGCCGCATCTATCCCGATGCCGGTCAGCCAGAGGCCCTTGCGGCGCTGTTCATCGACCTGCTGGTGGGCGATCAACAGCTTCGCCGCGTGATCGGCACCTTGCCCGCGCCGGATCTGGGGGACTGCAAGGCCCGGTCCGAACGGGCCGTCCGGATCTTTCATGCGATCATCGAGACAGGCGCGGATATCGGGGTTCACCCATAACGCGGCAGGTCCGGGGCGAAGCTGATGGTGCGCTGACGCGAGGGGTCAGCCGGCCATCAGCACCGATCTGGCAGGATACCTTCACGGCAGAGGGATTTTCCCCTGTCAACGAAGGGAGACTGCCATGCCGACGACATCGCGCAAAGCCACGCCATTGCAATCCGCACGACGTCTGCACTCCGATGGTGCCGGGCGACGGGTTCCGCATCAAAGACCGGCTTCCCGCTCTCCCTCACATGACGAGCCCCTGCGGACCACGCACCGGCAAGACGATGCCGCCCGCCAAGGCGCCGCTTTGCCGACTGCGGCAAGCGCGTTTCTGTGTCCTCTGGCCGATGCCCGGTCGGGTCACCCTGTGCCGGGCCATGCCGGCGCCACTCCCGCCTGCCCGCGCGTCTGGTGCGATGCGCCGTGGTCCTCGGGCACGACGCCCTGCATCGGGTGAGGGGCGGCCGCACGCAACAGTGGCAGGGCGGCGCCCTTCGGGCTATGACGTTCGGGTGCGTCGGCAAGAAGGACGAGCGAGGATGACAGAGAACCTGCGCAGCGCCCTGACGCTGGAACGCACCGGGGCCCGGATGGGGGCGGACCGTGTGGCTCTGCTTGCCGCGGTCGGGCGTACCGGATCGATCTCGGCCGCGGCGCGGGAGGTGGGTCTGTCCTACAAGGCGGCCTGGGACGGCGTGCAGGCGATGAACAACGTCTTTGCCACCCCGCTGGTGACCGCCGCGCCCGGCGGGCGGGCGGGGGGCGGTGCACAACTGACGCCCGCGGGCGAGAACGTCATCGCAGCCTACGCCGTCATCCAGGACGGTCTGGCGCGGGTGGTGGCGGCGCTCGATGCCCGGATCGACCTTGACCCCAATGATCTGCTGTGGAGCCTGATGATGAAGACCTCGGCCCGCAATGCGTATCGCGCCACCGTGACCTCGGTAAAGGAAAGCACGGTCAGCGCCGAAGTGGTGATGGATATCGGCGGCGGGCAAAGCCTTGCCTCGGTCATCACCGGCAGAAGCGCGGCCGAGATGGGGCTGGCGCCGGGGGTGGAGGTCTTTGCGCTGGTCAAGTCGAGCTTCGTGATCCTTGCCGGTGGCACCGAGATTGGGCCGCTATCGGTCAGGAACCGGCTTTCGGGCACTGTGAGCGCCCGCACCGACGGGCCTGTGAACAGCGAGATCGTCCTCGACCTTGGGGAGAGCCGCCGCCACGATCACCCGCGACAGCGCGGAGACGCTGAACCTGCAACCGGGCGACGCGGCGACGGCGCTGATCAAGTCGAGCCACGTCATCCTCGCGCTGCCCTGATCCCGTGTCCGGCACGCGAACGGCTGCGGCGCGACATCGCCGCAGGGGCCGGTGTCGGCTTGACCGCCCCACCAGAACCGGCGACCGTCGCGTCAATCCGCGTGCTCATCAAGGATCGCCGCCTAACCCCTTGTCGTAAAATAAAATTCAGAAAGGTTCCCG